>JAWDWJ010000005.1:0-56913 GCA_032477695.1 Streptococcus parasanguinis | reverse complement strand
AGGTATCACAAGTAAGAACGGTCAAATTATTGGTAAGATGGGTCACTCAGAACGTTTCGAAGACGGTCTCTTCCAAAATATTCCAGGAAATAAAGACCAGCACCTCTTTGCATCAGCGGTTAAATACTTTACTGGGAAATAAAAGGTATATAAAATGACATACGAAGTTAAATCTCTTAATGAAGAATGTGGTATTTTTGGGATCTGGGGACACCCAGATGCTGCAAAACTGACTTATTTCGGATTACACAGTCTTCAACACCGTGGTCAAGAAGGGGCAGGGATCCTTTCGAATGATGCGGGTCAATTAAAACGGTATCGTGACACGGGGCTTCTCTCAGAAGTATTTCGAAATCCTGCTAACTTGGATAAGTTGACGGGAACGGGAGCAATTGGCCATGTTCGCTATGCGACAGCTGGGGAAGCTTCGGTGGATAACATCCAGCCCTTCCTCTTTCGCTTTCATGATACCCAGTTTGGTCTGGCCCACAACGGAAATTTGACCAATGCCAAGTCCCTCAAACGGGAGTTGGAAAATAACGGGGCGATCTTTAGCTCAACTTCTGATTCAGAAATCTTGGCCCACTTGATTCGTCGGAGCCACAACCCTTCTTTCATGGGTAAAGTGAAAGAAGCCCTGAATACGGTGAAAGGTGGATTTGCTTACCTTCTCATGCTGGAAGATAAGCTGATTGCGGCCTTGGATCCAAATGGTTTCCGTCCTCTTTCGATTGGGAAAATGGCCAATGGCGCTATCGTAGTTTCCTCTGAAACCTGTGCCTTTGAAGTGGTTGGTGCTGAGTGGATCCGCGATGTGAATCCAGGTGAAGTCGTGATCATCGATGATAACGGCATCACTTACGATAACTATACAACGGACACCCAATTGGCTGTTTGCTCGATGGAGTATATCTACTTTGCCCGTCCGGACTCCAATATCCAAGGGGTCAATGTCCATACAGCACGTAAACGTATGGGCGCTCAATTGGCACGTGAATTCAAACATGAAGCAGATATTGTGATCGGTGTACCTAATTCATCACTTAGCGCAGCCATGGGATTTGCGGAAGAATCTGGCCTACCAAATGAAATGGGCTTGATTAAAAACCAATATACCCAACGGACCTTTATTCAACCAACACAAGAACTACGGGAGCAAGGGGTTCGGATGAAGCTCTCTGCCGTATCCGGTGTCGTGAAAGGCAAACGGGTTGTCATGATTGATGATTCTATCGTACGTGGGACAACATCACGTCGAATTGTGAAGTTATTGAAAGAAGCAGGAGCTACAGAGGTCCACGTAGCAATCGGTAGCCCAGCCCTTGCCTACCCATGTTTCTACGGGATCGATATTCAAACACGTAAGGAATTGATTGCTGCCAATCACACAGTAGAGGAAACACGCGATATCATTGGTGCAGATAGCTTGACGTATTTGTCAATCGATGGCTTGATTGATTCTATTGGAATTGATACAGATGCTCCAAATGGCGGTCTTTGTGTGGCTTACTTTGATGGAAAATATCCAACGCCTTTGTATGACTACGAAGAACGCTATGTGGAAAGTTTGAAAGAACATACTTCTTTCTATTAAGAGCAGTGCAAAAGAAAAGGAATGAAACAAATGACAAATAAAAATGCGTATGCACAGTCTGGTGTGGATGTTGAAGCGGGATATGAAGTTGTTGAACGAATCAAAAAACACGTTGCTCGTACGGAACGTGCTGGTGTCATGGGAGCTCTCGGTGGCTTCGGTGGTATGTTCGACCTTTCAAAAACAGGTGTCAAAGAGCCTGTTTTGATTTCAGGTACAGATGGTGTCGGTACTAAACTGATGCTGGCTATCAAGTACGACAAACACGATACGATTGGCCAAGACTGTGTGGCTATGTGTGTCAATGATATCATCGCTGCAGGTGCTGAGCCCCTTTACTTCCTCGACTATATCGCAACTGGTAAAAATGAACCAGCTAAATTGGAGCAAGTCGTTGCTGGTGTTGCAGAAGGTTGTGTGCAGGCTGGTGCAGCCCTTATCGGTGGAGAAACGGCTGAAATGCCTGGTATGTATGGTGAAGATGACTATGATTTGGCTGGGTTTGCTGTCGGTGTTGCAGAAAAATCTCAAATCATTGACGGTTCAAAAGTAGCTGAAGGCGATGTGATTCTTGGACTTGCTTCAAGCGGTATCCACTCAAATGGTTACTCACTTGTTCGTCGTGTCTTTGCAGATTACACAGGTGAAGAAGTTCTCCCAGAATTAGAAGGCAAGAAACTTAAAGATGTTCTTTTGGAACCAACTCGTATCTATGTCAAAGCAGCTTTGCCACTCATCAAAGAAGAATTGGTCAACGGAATTGCCCACATCACAGGTGGTGGTTTCATCGAAAATGTACCACGTATGTTCTCAGATGACTTGGCTGCTGAAATTGACGAAAGCAAAGTCCCAGTTCTTCCAATTTTCAAAGCTCTTGAAAAATATGGCCAAATCAAACATGAAGAAATGTTTGAAATTTTCAACATGGGGATTGGTCTCATGCTTGCAGTGAAACCAGAAAATGTGGAACGTGTCAAAGAACTTCTTGACGAACCTGTTTATGAAATCGGTCGGATTGTGAAGAAAGATGGCGCAAGTGTGGTGATTAAATAATGACTAAAAGGATTGCTGTATTTGCCTCTGGCAACGGCTCAAACTTCCAGGTGATTGCAGAACAATTTCCAGTAGAATTTGTTTTTTCAGACCATCGGGATGCCTATGTCTTAGAACGTGCCAAAAACATTGGTGTGGCTAGCCATGCCTTTGAACTTAAAGAATTTGACAATAAAGCGGCTTATGAAGAAGCTATCGTCAAACTCTTGTATGAGCACCAGATTGATTTGGTCTGCTTAGCGGGTTATATGAAAATCGTTGGCCCAACCTTACTAGCAGCTTATGAAGGCCGTATCATCAATATTCACCCGGCTTATCTCCCTGAATTTCCAGGTGCTCATGGTATTGAGGATGCTTGGAATGCAGGCGTTGCTGAGAGCGGTGTGACCATTCACTGGGTCGATTCTGGCGTTGATACTGGTAAAGTTATCAAACAAGTCCGTGTGCCACGCCTTGAAGGGGATACCCTTGATATTTTCGAGACGCGCATCCATGAAACAGAGTACAAGCTCTATCCAGAAGTCTTGGAACGTTTGGGAGTGGAGAGGAAGTAAGAAGGAAATCAAGTTTTGATTGTGTAATCTTGGTAGGAGAAAAATGATTAATCTAAAATTAGTAGATGAGAGCAGTTTTCAGACAGTGCTGGATTTGAAAATATCTGAAGCTGATGAACGAGCACGTTTTGTAGCTCCCAATGTTCGTTCTTTAGCTGACGCATGGCTCTACCGAGAGAATGGGGATGTGTTTCCAATGGCAATCTATTGGAATGAGCTAGTAGTTGGTTTTCTACTGTTGGAAATAGATAAGGATGAAGCAGAATACTTTATCTGGCGGATAATGATTGGCCAGCAGTACCAAGGAAAAGGTTATGGACGAAAAGCCTTGGAAGTTCTGATCAAAGAGGCTCAGATGGATAGAGATTGCAACCATATTATCGCAGATTATGTAGTTGGAAATGAAAAAATGAAGTACCTGCTGACTAGTTTGGGTTTTCAGGAAACAGGATTTATAGAAGAAAATAACGAAGTCGCTATGCGCTTGGATCTAAAGAAAGAGGAATAGAATGACTAAACGCGCACTAATTAGTGTTTCAGACAAAGCGGGTATTGTTGAATTTGCCCAAGAACTTAAAAAACTTGGTTGGGACATTATCTCAACTGGTGGTACTAAAGTTGCCCTTGACAATGCTGGGGTGGATACCATTGCCATCGATGATGTGACTGGTTTCCCAGAAATGATGGATGGTCGTGTGAAGACTCTTCATCCAAATATCCACGGAGGTCTTCTTGCTCGTCGTGATCTCGATAGCCACCTAGAGGCTGCTAAGGACAACAAGATTGAATTGATCGATCTTGTTGTGGTCAACCTTTACCCATTCAAGGAAACGATTCTCAAACCAGACGTGACTTACGCGGATGCGGTTGAAAATATCGATATTGGTGGGCCATCTATGCTTCGTTCAGCAGCTAAAAACCACGCTAGCGTAACAGTTGTGGTAGATCCGGCTGACTATGCTGTTGTGCTTGACGAATTGGCAGCAAACGGCGAAACAAGTTACGAAACTCGTCAACGGTTGGCAGCGAAAGTCTTCCGTCATACAGCAGCCTATGATGCTTTGATCGCAGAATACTTCACTGCTCAAGTGGGTGAAGAAAAACCTGAAAAACTCACATTGACTTATGATCTTAAGCAACCAATGCGTTACGGTGAAAACCCTCAACAAGACGCAGACTTCTATCAAAAAGCTTTGCCAACGGATTACTCCATCGCTTCAGCTAAACAGTTGAACGGTAAAGAATTGTCCTTCAACAATATCCGTGACGCTGATGCAGCTATCCGGATCATCCGTGATTTCAAAGACCGTCCAACCGTTGTGGCCTTGAAACACATGAATCCATGTGGCATTGGTCAAGCTGACGATATCGAAACTGCTTGGGACTATGCTTATGAGTCTGATCCAGTGTCTATCTTTGGTGGTATTGTCGTTCTCAACCGTGAAGTAGATGCTGCGACGGCTCAAAAAATGCACGGTGTCTTCCTTGAAATCATCATTGCACCGAGCTATACAGATGAAGCGCTTGAAATCTTGACAACCAAGAAGAAAAACTTACGGATTCTTGAATTGCCATTTGACGCTCAAGATGCTAGCGAAGTGGAAGCAGAATACACTGGTGTTGTTGGTGGACTCCTCGTTCAAAACCAAGACGTGGTGAAAGAAAGTCCAGCCGACTGGCAAGTGGTGACGAAACGCCAACCAACTGAGACAGAAGCGACAGCTCTTGAGTTTGCTTGGAAAGCGATCAAGTATGTCAAATCAAATGGTATCATCGTGACCAATGACCACATGACACTTGGTGTTGGCCCTGGTCAAACCAATCGTGTGGCTTCAGTCCGTATCGCTATTGACCAAGCTAAAGACCGTCTTGACGGCGCTGTTCTTGCTTCAGATGCCTTCTTCCCATTTGCGGATAACGTGGAAGAAATCGCCAAAGCAGGGATTAAAGCGATCATCCAACCAGGTGGCTCAGTCCGTGACCAAGAGTCTATCGAAGCGGCTGATAAATACGGCTTGACCATGATCTTCACAGGCGTGAGACATTTCAGACATTAATCAAAAAAGGCACTCATTCAACGATGAGTGTCTTTTCTGCTGATTAAGAAGACCTTAATCTGGGTAGATATAGGTGACGGTTCCCCAGATGGGGTTGGTTGGATCGAACCAACCGCGGAAGTTGTCGATATAGCGATGGCCGTTGTAGTTAGCCTCTTGGATCTGAATTTTTTGGTCATGTTCGACGTCTGTAACCAAGGCGACATGGCCATATCCCCCATTGTCCCAACAGGCGATGGCACCGACCTCTGGGATGTCTCCTGTACGGAATCCCGCAGCGCGTGCACTAGCTGCCCACATACCACCGTTTCCCCACCAATTGTGGGCCCAAGGGGCTAATTCTTTGGCTCCCCAGGTACACTCCCCAATGGGGTAGGTGTTTCCCGGATGTGTCGCTAGTGGAGTGAGCTTTGGCTTTGCCTTTTCCACTTGAAAGGTAGTGGGGAATAGCCCTTTAAGTTGTCCTTGGCTTTTCTGATAGACGTGTAGGTGAAATAGCCCATTTCCCTTGTGTTTTTGAGCCTGAAAGCGGAGTTGGAAATGTCCAGGTGCAATCTTCTTTGCGGGATACCAGACCAGATCATCCTGCCCATTTTCTTCAGACCAGATGGGGAATACAATCTCGTCAACGTCTTCGAACAACTTTAGGTCTACCTCAAATTCTTGTTGGGAGATGGGTGTGATCGTAATCTTTGGCTGGGAGGAAGCCAGGTCTTTTTGCTGGACGCTGGTCGTGAGAGGGTAAAGACCGGTTAGCTGTTCATTTGCCTCCACTCCATAGACATGGACATGATAAAGTCCGGCTTGATCAGAATGGTTGGTCAATGGCACTTGTAGGTCAAATCCCTTGTCACTGCGTTCCACAGGATACCAAATCAGGTCATCCTGGCCATTTTGGTCAGACCAGACGGGAACTTGGATCTTTTGATACTTATCCGGGACGTTTCCAAGATGAATCACCAGCTGCCCTTTTTCGGCATAGATGGCATTGGTTGCTTGATCTGCATGGGTAATAGAGGCTTGCATCCCCCATGTCGCACAAGTCAGTAATACAAATTTTTTGATCGTTTGCATAATACTCCTTTTCGTCAATTAGTAGGTCTCACCTATACTATTCGGAAAAAAATGAGAAATAGGAGAAAATAGCAAAAAATGTTTGGATTCTACTGGAAATAGGAGACTTTTGCTGAAATCATTAGAATAAAACGAACGATTATGATATAATTTAATAAAATAATTCGCAAAAGAGGTTCAAGATGAAACTTTTGGTTGTTGGATCTGGCGGTCGTGAGCATGCGATTGCCAAGAAATTGTTGGAGTCTACAAACGTTGAGCAGGTTTTTGTGGCTCCTGGTAATGATGGGATGCGATTAGACGGTCTTGATTTGATCAATATCGGAATTTCCGAACATTCTAAGCTGATTGATTTCGCAAAAGTCAACGATATTGCTTGGACCTTTATTGGTCCAGATGATGCCCTTGCAGCTGGAATTGTGGATGACTTCAATGCAGCTGGTCTCAAAGCCTTTGGTCCGACCAAGGCTGCGGCTGAGCTGGAGTGGTCCAAGGATTTTGCTAAGGAAATCATGGTCAAATACGACGTTCCGACAGCAGCCTATGGCACATTTTCAGATTTCGAAGAAGCCAAGGCCTACATCGAAGAAAAAGGAGCTCCAATCGTCGTCAAGGCAGACGGCTTGGCCCTAGGGAAAGGTGTCGTCGTTGCGGAGACAGTTGAGCAAGCAGTTGAAGCCGCTCACGAGATGCTTTTAGACAATAAATTCGGTGATTCAGGTGCGCGTGTGGTCATCGAGGAATTCCTTGACGGGGAAGAGTTCTCTCTCTTTGCCTTTGTCAATGGGGACAAGTTCTACATCATGCCAACAGCTCAGGATCACAAACGTGCTTATGATGGCGACAAGGGCCCTAACACTGGTGGGATGGGGGCCTATGCGCCAGTTCCTCACTTGCCACAGAGCGTGGTTGACACAGCGGTTGACACCATTGTCAAGCCGGTTCTTGAAGGCATGATTAAAGAAGGTCGTCCCTACCTTGGTGTCCTTTACGCTGGTCTTATCTTGACAGCTGATGGACCGAAAGTCATCGAGTTCAACTCACGTTTTGGTGATCCTGAAACACAAATCATCTTGCCTCGTTTGACATCTGACTTTGCGCAAAATATCACTGACATTTTGGATGGCAAAGAGCCAGCCATCACTTGGACGGATAAGGGTGTGACACTAGGCGTGGTTGTAGCCTCAAACGGATATCCACTCGCTTATGAGAAGGGTGTCAAGCTTCCAGCCAAGACAGAGGGCGCCATCATCACTTACTATGCTGGTGCTAAATTCGCTGAAAATGGTCAAGACCTCCTCTCAAATGGAGGACGTGTCTACATGCTCGTCGCAACAGCAGATACCGTCAAAGACGGCCAAAACATCATCTACAACGAACTCAACAAACAAAACACAGAAGGCCTCTTCTATCGTACGGATATCGGTAGCAAGGCGATAAAAGATTAACAGATACTAACTTTGTTATGGCGAGCGAAAGCGAGCCAAACTAAGATAATGGTCGTTTAATTTGCGAGCGTTAGCGAGCTAGTATAGGATAATCGTCGCAGTAGTGGAACTCCTAGTAGTAGAGCTACTAGGAGCGGAAAACTGGAGACTTGGGCTCCAGTTTTAGTAATGGAACGCCACAGGCGGTCGCTTACGTCCGCACTACAATAGACGATTATCAAAAAAGGAGAATAAATGAAACCAGTAATTTCCATTATCATGGGCTCAAAATCTGACTGGGCAACCATGCAAAAAGCCGCTGAAGTCCTCGACAACTTCGGTGTAGCCTACGAAAAAAAAGTTGTTTCCGCCCACCGCACACCAGACCTCATGTTCAAACATGCCGAAGAAGCACGTAGCCGTGGCATCAAGGTCATCATCGCTGGTGCAGGTGGCGCTGCTCACTTGCCAGGTATGGTTGCAGCTAAAACGACCCTTCCGGTTATCGGCGTACCAGTCAAGTCTCGTGCTCTTAGCGGTGTGGATTCACTTTATTCCATTGTTCAGATGCCAGGTGGAGTGCCTGTCGCAACTATGGCGATCGGTGAAGCAGGTGCGACTAACGCGGCCCTCTTCGCCCTCCGCCTTCTTTCGGTAGAGGACCAGGCTATTGCGACAGCGTTAGCGGATTTCGCAGAAGAACAAGGAAAAATCGCAGAGGAGTCTACAAATGAGCTCAACTAAAACCATTGGGATTATCGGTGGTGGCCAACTCGGTCAGATGATGGCAATCTCAGCTATCTACATGGGGCACAAGGTTATCGCACTGGATCCAGCAGCTGATTGCCCAGCCTCCCGTGTGGCGGAAATCATCGTGGCTCCTTACGACGACGTGGATGCCCTTCGTCAGTTGGCAGATCGCTGTGATGTTCTCACTTATGAATTTGAAAATGTGGATGCTGACGGTTTGGATGCTGTTATCAAAGAAGGACAGCTTCCACAAGGGACCGACCTACTTCGCATCTCCCAAAACCGGATCTTTGAGAAGGACTTTCTTTCCAACAAGGCCCAAGTGACGGTAGCTCCTTACAAGGTCGTGACCTCAAGCCAGGATTTGGCAGCTATCGACCTCTCGAAAAACTATGTCCTCAAAACGGCGACCGGTGGCTACGATGGTCATGGTCAAAAGGTTATTCGTTCAGAGGCAGACTTGGAAGAAGCATACACTTTAGCCGATTCAGCAGACTGTGTCTTGGAAGAATTTGTTAACTTTGACTTGGAGATTTCAGTCATTGTATCTGGTAATGGCAAGGAAGTGACAGTCTTCCCAGTTCAAGAAAATATCCACCGTAACAACATTCTTTCAAAAACCATTGTGCCCGCTCGCATTTCAGAAAGTCTAGCTGAAAAAGCCAAAGCCATGGCAGTACGCATCGCTGAACAACTGAACTTGTCTGGTACTCTTTGCGTCGAAATGTTTGCGACAGCTGATGACATCATTGTCAACGAAATCGCGCCACGTCCCCACAATTCAGGGCACTACTCAATCGAAGCTTGCGACTTTTCACAGTTTGATACCCATATTCTAGGCGTTCTCGGAGCACCACTTCCTGCTATTCACCTCCATGCGCCAGCTGTCATGCTCAACGTCCTCGGCCAACACGTCGAAGCAGCTGAGCGTTATGTGACAGAAAATCCAAGCGCTCACCTCCACTTATATGGTAAACTAGAAGCAAAGCACAACCGTAAAATGGGACATGTGACTTTGTTTAGTGATGTGGCAGACGAGGTTGAAGAGTTTGGGGAGTAAGACAGGACCCCAGCAATAAGGTCCGTCGTCTTACCCCTGCAAGGTTGACTAGGCTTGTCGCAGGCGAAAAATCGACAAGAGAAGCCAGACAACTACTGCTGGAAAGGAATTGATTTTTAGATGAAAATAGCAATCCTAGGACTCGGAGTCATCGGGACCACTTATGCCTATGCCTTTCAAAAAGCAGGCCATCAAGTAGAGCACGTACTGAGAGATAGTAAGAAAAGCACTGCTCCGAAGGAGTTGTCAGTTGATCTGCTAGATGGTCGCTATCATTCCAAAGGTGAAAACAAACACGACACCTATGAGGTTCATGTGGCAGAAGCTGATTCGGAATACGATTTTATTTTCCTGAGTGTGCGTCATGGTTTTGTCAAAGAAGCCGTGGAAACCTTGCGAAAAAATAATATCAAAGGCACCCTTGTTTTCTTCTGTAATTTCTGGGATACTCGAAAAGAGGTCCAAGAGTGGGCAGGGGATTATGACTATATTCTGGCCTTTCCGACAGCGGGTGGTCACATGCAGGAGAACCATTTGGATGGTGTTTTGTTCGACCATTTAATGCTAGAAGGTGAGCAAAAAGCACACATTTCTAACTATGCTGATCTGAAGGATTTACTGACTTCTGCAGATTTGAAGTGGGAAGTTCCTCATGATATGGTTGAGTGGATTTGGATTCACATGGCGATTAATGCGGGTGTTACTTCGACAGCTGCTCGTTCAGGGAATCTGGAAAATCCAGAAGAATTGGCTTTGAACTTGATGAATAGTTCTTCAGAATTGTCATTGGCCATCAAGGCCATTCGAGAAGCCTTGAAAGTCGTAGAAGCGCGTGGGGTGAATTTGAAGCTTTACAAAGCCGAACTCTTGCCATACAAAATTCCCGCTTGGATAGCCGGCAAAGCCATGAAAGTCATGTTTGCGAAAAATGAGCTGACACGAAAAATCATGACCTTACACAATGATAAACAGGACATCTTCTATTGTTGTCAAAGTGTCTATCAGACCGGTCAGGAATTAGGTGTTGAGATGCCCATTCTTGAAGCAAATATGAAGGGAATTTCGATTTAGGAGGTTTTATGATTCAACTCATTGTCAATGCTTTTGTTGAGAAGGACAAGACTGGAGCAGTCGTTGAAGTCTTGTATGCGAGTAGCGATCACGAAAAAGTGAAAGCTAAGTATGAAGAGCTGACTGCTCAATATCCTGAAAACTATTTAGCTATCTATGATGTCCCACTGGATACGGATTTGAATACACTCGATCACTATCCATCTGTGTGGATCGGGAAAGAAGAATTTGAGTAAAGCGACTGTCGGTTGCTAACTGATGTAAAACATCAAAAGAAAGGAAAATTAAACATGATTGATAGATATAGCCGCCCAGAAATGGCGAACATTTGGACTGAAGAAAATAAATACCGTGCCTGGCTTGAGGTGGAAATCTTGGCAGACGAAGCCTGGGCTGAATTGGGAGAAATTCCTAAGGAAGATGTGGCTTTGATTCGTGAAAAAGCGGACTTTGACATCGACCGTATTTTGGAAATCGAGCAGCAAACTCGTCACGATGTGGTTGCTTTCACACGTGCGGTTTCTGAAACGCTTGGTGAAGAACGTAAGTGGGTTCACTATGGTTTGACTTCTACTGACGTGGTAGATACGGCCTATGGTTACCTCTACAAACAAGCCAACGACATCATCCGCAAGGACCTTGAAAACTTCCTCAACATCATCGCTGACAAAGCGAAAGAACACAAGTTCACTATCATGATGGGGCGTACTCATGGTGTGCACGCTGAGCCGACAACTTTTGGTCTTAAATTGGCGACTTGGTACAGCGAAATGAAACGCAACATCGAGCGTTTCGAGCATGCGGCTGCTGGTGTGGAAGCAGGTAAGATTTCTGGGGCGGTTGGGAACTTTGCCAATATCCCACCATTCGTTGAAAAATACGTCTGCGACAAATTGGGTATCCGTGCTCAAGAAATCTCTACACAGGTCCTTCCTCGTGACCTTCATGCTGAGTACTTTGCAGTTCTTGCGAGCATCGCAACTTCAATCGAGCGTATGGCGACTGAAATCCGTGGTCTTCAAAAATCTGAACAACGTGAAGTGGAAGAATTCTTTGCCAAAGGTCAAAAAGGATCTTCAGCAATGCCGCACAAACGTAACCCAATCGGTTCTGAAAACATGACAGGTCTTGCGCGTGTTATCCGTGGTCACATGGTCACAGCTTATGAAAATGTGTCACTCTGGCACGAACGTGATATCTCTCACTCATCAGCTGAGCGCATCATCGCACCAGACACAACCATCTTGATTGACTACATGCTCAACCGTTTCGGAAACATCGTTAAGAACTTGACAGTCTTCCCAGAAAACATGATTCGCAACATGAACTCTACATTTGGTTTGATCTTCAGCCAACGTGCCATGTTGACTTTGATTGAAAAAGGGATGACACGTGAGCAAGCTTACGACCTTGTTCAACCGAAGACTGCCCAATCATGGGATAACCAAGTAGACTTCAAACCACTTCTTGAAGCAGATTCAGAAGTAACTTCACGTCTCACTCAAGAAGAAATCGACGAAATCTTCAACCCAACTTACTACACCAAACGGGTGGATGAAATCTTCGAACGCATCGGTTTGGGTGACTAATCGCAACGAAAAAGGGAATTTGAAAAATAGACGAAAGAGGCTGGGCAAAAACTGTCCAGCCTTTGATGTTTGGTAAGAATAACTGCAAGACGCAGTGGTTGATTGGTATCTTTGTTCGCTTATGAAGCTCCAAAGATGACCTAATCAACTGTGCGGGGGTGGGAAGACGAACTCTTTTTTACTAGTCGGAGTTCTTTCCCACTCCCTTTTTTAAACTTTTTATAGCTAAACTATCACTAATTATATATATTTTTAAAGAGGTCTTTAGAAATCGTTTTCAACATGCTATACTGGAGCTATAAAAAAGACCGAGATGTCTCAGTCTTTTTGGTTCTTAGTGATCGCGGTCACAGGAGATGAACTTGATCTTGTAGTAGTCACCGCGTTTATAGGTTTCCGTGTATTCAAGGATTTGGCCAGTCGCTTCTAGCTTGGTCGTCTTCACTTGTTTAACTGTTGGGAAATTTTCGTCGATCTTCAATACTTTAGCAATCTTGCTTGGTGTAGGAAAGACGATTTCGTTGACTTCTTCGAAGTGCTCATCATTCATATGAATGTGATAGTCTTCTTTGAAGCGATCATAGATAGAGCTGTAGTATTCCAAATTTGGATAGTTTGGATTGATGTATTGTTCAGGAACATAGGTTTGGTGGAAGATATAGGTATCATCCCCTGTCTGGCGAGTCCGTTCGATCTTATAGTAGAATTGCGTTGGGTTGAGGCCTAGTTTGTCTAGGATGCTTAAGGTATTTCCACGTTTAATAGAGAGAACTTTGACTTTGGCCTTTTGGATTGGGAAGGTCTCAACATCTGAAAATTCAACCAGTTTGTGTTTTCGAGCACGAGAAACAAAGGTTCCTTTTCCTTGCTGACGGACAATGTAGCCATCAGCAGCGAGGTCGTTCAAAGCACGGACAACGGTGATAGAGCTGACATCATAAATTTTAATGAGTTCAGCTTCAGTATAAAATTTATCTCCATTTTCAAATTTTCCGGAGATAATTTGCTGCTTCAATTCATCTTTGATGTGTTGGTACTTTGGAATTGCCATAGTGCTACCTCTCTTTAGATTTCTCTTATTTAACCCTATTTTAACATATTTTTTATAAAAGTGTTGACATTTTTTAAATAATTTATTATATTAATAAATGAAAAGGATTACATATAAGAAAGGGGGGCGTTTATGGGAGTTTTTGAGATTCGCGATGCTTTCTATTTAAAAGATCAACCCTTCAAGATTTTATCCGGAGCGATCCATTATTTCCGAATTGACCCAGCAGACTGGTATCATTCCTTGTATAATCTAAAGGCTTTAGGTTTTAACACGGTTGAGACCTATGTCCCTTGGAATGCGCATGAACCCCGCAAAGGGGAGTTTGACTTTAGTGGTCGATTGGATCTAGAGCGTTTCATTCGAACAGCCCAGTCCCTAGGACTTTACATGATTGTAAGGCCGTCGCCCTTTATCTGTGCAGAGTGGGAATTTGGTGGATTACCAGCCTGGCTCTTAGAAGAAGACCTGCGAATCCGCTCATCTGACCCAGCCTTTATCGAATCAGTGGATCGTTATTATGATCGCTTGCTTGGCTTGTTGACACCCTACCAAGTGGATCAGGGTGGTCCAATCCTCATGATGCAGGTGGAAAATGAGTACGGCTCTTATGGAGAGGATAAGGATTATCTTCGTGCCATTCGGGATTTGATGAAGGAAAAAGGCGTGACCTGTCCTCTCTTTACATCAGATGGACCATGGCGAGCAACGCTAAGAACAGGAACCTTGATCGAAGAAGACCTCTTTGTGACGGGAAACTTCGGTTCCAAAGCAGCCTATAACTTCGGTCAGATGCAAGAATTCTTTGACGAATACGGTAAGAAATGGCCCTTGATGTGTATGGAATTCTGGGATGGCTGGTTTACCCGCTGGAAGGAACCTGTGATTCAAAGGGACCCAGAGGAGTTGGCAGAAGCTGTCCATGAGGTCTTGGAGCTCGGCTCCATCAATCTCTATATGTTTCATGGCGGGACCAATTTTGGCTTCATGAATGGTTGCTCAGCTCGGGGAACGCTAGACTTGCCACAGGTGACGTCCTATGACTATGGGGCTTTGCTCAATGAGCAGGGCAATCCGACGGAGAAGTATTATGCTATTCAAAAAATGATGGCGACCTATTATCCGGAATACCCACAGCAGGAACCGCTCATCAAAGAGTGTTTGCCAGAACAAACCTTGCAATTGGCAGCCAAGACTAGTCTTTTTGGGAATCTGGACAATTTGGCTCAGGTTGAGACCAGCCTTTATCCCGAAAAGATGGAAGAGTTGGGGCAAACCACAGGTTATCTCCTATATGAGACAGACCTTGAGTTGGATGCGGAAGAAGAAAGACTGCGCATCATTGATGGTCGGGATCGGGTACAGATTTACCTGGATGATCAACATGTAGCAACGCAATACCAAACAGAGATCGGTGAAGATCTTTTTATCAAAGGAAAAAAGAAAGCGGTTACGAATTTAAAAATCTTGCTTGAGAATATGGGACGTGTCAACTACGGGCACAAGCTCTTAGCTGATAGCCAGCACAAGGGCATTCGCACAGGTGTCTGTGTAGATTTGCACTTCCATCTTCATTGGAAGCAGTACCCACTGGATTTACAAGATCTCAGTCAGCTCGATTTTTCAAAGGAATGGCAGACAGGTGCTCCAGCATTTTACCGATATGATTTTCAGCTGGACCACACCCTTGATACTTATCTGGATATGACAGGATTTGGGAAAGGGGTCGTCTTTGTCAATGGCCATAACCTTGGCCGCTTCTGGGAGGTCGGACCGACCACTTCACTTTACGTGCCTCATGGTTTCCTCAAAGAAGGAGCCAATAGCCTGATCGTCTTTGAGACAGAAGGGCGTTACCAAGAGACACTTGAACTTGTTCAACAACCTACATTCAAAGAAGTAAAGGGGGAAAACTTATGACTATTGTAGGATGCCGTATCGATGGACGTTTGATCCACGGGCAGGTAGCCAATCTTTGGACTACCAAACTAAATGTTTCACGTATCATGGTGATCGATGATGAAGTCGCTCAAAATGATATCGAAAAAAGTGGCTTGAAACTAGCGACACCACCTGGTGTTAAGCTCAGTATCTTGCCAGTCGCAAAAGCTGCGGAAAATATCTTGGCTGGAAAATATGATAGCCAACGACTCTTTATCGTAGCTCGCAAACCTGATCGTTTCCTTCGTTTGATCGAAGCAGGCGTTCAGCTTGAAACGCTGAATGTCGGCAATATGTCTCAATCTGATGAGACACGTGCGATTACCCGCTCGATCAATGTGGTGGACGCGGACGTGGAAGACTTCAACAAGATCCACGAAAAAGGTGTAAAGATTACGTCTCAGATGGTGCCAAACGACACTGCAGAAGACTTTATGAAGTTATTAAAGTAAAAGAAAATTTTTAGGAGGAAATTGTCATGATACAATGGTGGCAAATTTTACTACTTACTTTGTACTCAGCTTATCAAATCTGTGATGAGTTGACGATTGTTTCATCAGCAGGATCACCAGTCTTTGCTGGTTTCATTACAGGACTTGTCATGGGGGATTTAAAGACAGGTCTATTTATCGGAGCTTCTCTTCAATTGACAGTGCTCGGTGTAGGTACTTTCGGTGGAGCTTCTCGTATTGACGCAACATCTGGTGCCGTTCTTGCGACTGCCTTCTCAGTAGCAAAAGGGATTGATCCAGAGATTGCTATTGCTACAATCGCTGTGCCGGTAGCAACTTTGTTGACCTACTTTGATATTCTTGGTCGTATGACTACAACTTACTTCGCTCACCGTGTAGATGCTGCGATCGAACGTTACGACTATAAAGGAATTGAACGCAACTACCTTCTTGGTGCTGTTCCTTGGGCTCTTTCTCGTGCCCTTCCAGTCTTCTTCGCGCTTGCCTTTGGTGGTTCTTTCGTAGAAACTGTTGTTACAGGTCTTGCTAATGTACAATGGTTGGCAAACGGTCTGAAACTTGCAGGTCAAATGCTTCCAGGTCTTGGATTTGCGATCTTGCTTCGTTACCTTCCTGTTCGTCGTAACCTTCACTACTTAGCACTTGGCTTTGGCTTAACAGCAATGTTGACAGTGCTTTATAGCAATGTTCAAAGCCTTGGTGCTGCAGTGTCTAGCATTGTTGGTTCTGATGTGTTCGCTAAACTTCCAAAAGAACAAGCTATTACTTTTGTTAACAACTTCAAGAGTGTATCTATGATTGGTATTGCCATTATCGGTATCTTCCTTGCAGTACAACACTTCAAAAACAGTCAACGTACAGTCGTAGCTGCTCCAGCAAGCAATGTAGAAAGCGGGGAAATTGAAGATGACGAATTCTAATTACAAACTAACAAAAGAAGATTTTAAACAAATCAACAAACGTAGCCTCTTCACCTTCCAATTGGGTTGGAACTACGAACGGATGCAGGCTTCTGGTTACCTTTATATGCTTTTACCTCAGTTGCGTAAAATGTATGGTGATGGCACTCCAGAATTGAAAGAAATGATGAAATTGCATACGCAATTCTTCAATACTTCACCATTCTTCCACACCATTATCACTGGTTTTGACCTTGCTCTGGAAGAAAAAGATGGTGTCAAATCAAAAGATGCGGTGAACGGGATCAAGACAGGTCTCATGGGACCATTCGCTCCTCTTGGGGACTCAATCTTTGGATCATTGGTACCAGCTATTATGGGTTCAATCGCAGCAACTTTGGCTATTGCAGGAAACCCAGCCGGTATCTTCTTGTGGATCGCTGTGGCAGTTGCTTATGACATTTTCCGTTGGAAACAGTTGGAATTTGCCTATAAAGAAGGGGTTAACCTCATCAACAATATGCAAAGTACCTTGACAGCTTTGATCGACGCAGCTGCCGTTCTGGGTATCTTCATGGTTGGTGCCTTGATTGCCAGCATGATTGGTGTTGAAGTTTCTTGGACTCCACACATTGGGGACAAAGCGATTGAAATTCAAGATATGCTCAACCTTATCTTCCCACGTTTGGTACCAGCTATCATCACAGGTGTAATCTACTGGTTGCTTGGACGTAAGGGTATGAACTCTACAAAAGCTATCTTGCTCATCATCCTTGCAGCAATCGCATTCTCAGCATTTGGCCACTTCTTCTTTGGAATGGCATAATGGAGTAAGGTATGGCAAAAGAGTTAGTATTGGTCAGCCATGGTCGCTTTTGTGAAGAGCTCAAAGCGAGCACAGAGATGATTATGGGACCACAAGAATCCATCCATACGGTTGCACTCTTACCAGAAGAAGGACCAGAAGACTTTACTGCTAAATTAGAAGCAACAGTCCAAGGTCTAGAAGACTATATTGTATTTGCCGATCTCTTGGGAGGAACTCCTTGCAACACCGTGAGCCGCTTGATCCTTGAAGGACGTGCGATTGACTTATACGCAGGGATGAATCTTCCGATGGTTATCGAATTCATCAATAGTAGCCTGACTGGTAATGAAGGGGACTACCCTGAACGTGCAAAAGAAAGTATTGTCAAGGTCAATGACCTCTTGTCAAACCTTGATGATGATGAAGATGAGTAGGTTGGTATGGGAGTCTGGGAGCATCATCTCAGGCTCCTTTCCCATTTATCAACGTTAGATTGTAGAAAGGAACAACAGTTTCTATGTTAGACTATACAAAAGAAGACTTGCAGGAGCTAGGAGCAGAGATCACAACACGTGAGATTTACCAACAACCAAGTGTTTGGAAAGAAACGGCTCGCTTGTACCAAGAAAGAAAAGCGGAAATCAAAGCTTTCTTAGAAAAGATTGGGCAAGAGCATGACTATATCAAGGTCATCTTGACAGGGGCAGGAACCTCAGCATATGTGGGGGATACCTTGGTTCCTTACTTGCAGGAAGTGCACGATGAACGCCACTGGAATTTTCAATCCATTGCGACGACGGATATCGTAGCTCATCCTCAAACCTATTTGAAAAAAGAGGTTCCAACGGTTTTAGTATCTTTTGCCCGGAGTGGCAATTCGCCAGAAAGTGTCGCAACCGTGCAGTTAGCTCAAGACTTGGTTGATGAGCTCTATCAGATCACCATTACCTGTGCCGAAGAAGGGAAACTGGCCCAGCAAGCCCACGGAGATGAGCGCAATCTCTTGCTTCTCCAACCAAAAGAAACCAACGATGCTGGCTTTGCGATGACCTCTAGCTTTACCTCCATGCTCTTGACAGCTCTCTTGGTCTTTGATCCAAGCGAGGAAGAGATCAAAGAAAAACGAGTAGAAGAACTGATTCATCTGTCTGAACAAATCTTGGAGCAGGACCGTGCGGTCAAGGAAGTGGTCGATCTAGACTTTGAGCGCGTGATCTATCTGGGAGCAGGACCTTTCTTTGGCCTAGCCCATGAAGCCCAGCTCAAGATTTTGGAATTAACAGCAGGAAAAATTGCAACCATGTATGAAAGTCCTGTCGGATTCCGTCACGGTCCGAAATCCCTCATCAATGACCAGACTCTGGTCCTGGTATTTGGCTCCATTGATTCTTATACCCGTCAGTATGATCTGGACTTGGTTCGCGAAGTTGCAGGAGATCAAATTGCCCGTCAGGTCGTTCTCTTGGCTGATCAAGCTGCAGGGATCGAGCATGTACGGGAAGTGTTGGTGGAAGCATCAGCAGACTCATTAGATATCTACCGTGCCTTCCCTTACATTATCTATGGTCAATTGATTTCTCTTTTGACTTCGCTCAAGGTGCAAAATCGCCCAGACACACCTTCACCGACTGGTACCGTCAATCGGGTTGTTCAAGGGGTGATCATTCATCCATTTCATAAAGAATAGCCACTAATTTTCTATAAAAAGTGGAGTGTTTCTTCTTGTGAAACTGATACAATGGAGAAAAACAGTGAGAGGAGAAGGTTAGTGAAACAGTATCAAGAAAGCGTGTTTGGGGAATGGCAAAATCAAGAGGTTCGGGCTTATCGCCTCGAAAATGACAAGGGCTACCAATTATCTGTCATGACCTATGGGGCGACGATCTTAGAATATGTGACACCGGATAAAGAAGACCAGTTTACGAATATTATTCTAGGCTTTGATCGCTTTGAGGACTATGTGGGCAATAGCCCTAAATATGGGGCTAGTATTGGCCCGGTAGCAGGCAGGATTGCAGGGGCAAGTTTTGAACTCAATGGTCAAACCTATCACTTGGAAGCCAATAACGGTGCCAACTGCAACCACAGTGGACCAACGGGTTGGGATAGCGCTTTGTTTAGCGTGGAGTCGGTAACGGATCAGGAAATTACCCTATACACAGAACGTGCAGATGGTACCGGCGGTTTCCCTGGAAATCTCAAGATCTGGGTAACCTATGGTTTGGCTGAAGATGGTGAACTCGAGATTGCTTATCGGGTAGAAACGGATCAAGATACCTTGGTCAACCCGACCAACCACAGCTATTTCAACCTATCTGGGGACTTCACCCAACCGATCAATGACCATGTCTTTCAGATCAATCATCAAGGGCTTTACCCTATCCATCCCGATGGCGTCCCTCTTCAGACCGTGGATAGAGAAAGTCCGGTTGTTCAGCATCTCTACCAAGCTATGCTCTTGGAGGATCTTTTTAAGGACTCTGATCCGCAAATCCGCCTGGTAGAAGGATTAGACCATCCATTTGCTCTTCCAGAAGGGCATGAAAATGCTGGCTTTCTTTACCATCAGCCATCTGGACGTTTTTTGACCTTCAAGTCAGAAGCACCAGCCTTGGTGGTATATTCAGCCAATTTCGTAGACGAAACGGTTCATCTGCAAGGCCAACCAATGGTGCAGCACAATGGCTTGGCTCTAGAATTCCAAACAGTGCCAGATGCCATTCACAGTGATCAGGCTGAAAAGGTCATCTTGAGAGCAGGTCAAGTCTTCACCAGCAAGACTAGCTACCATGCCATCGCTAAGAAATAAGGAGGAAAGGGGGTGACCCAAACAAGAATGTGAAATCCTTGCTTGGGACATCCTCTTTTTCTCGAAAAAAATTTTTTAGAAAAACTATAAGGAAAGTTTAAGTTTCCTATCGTATACTAATAGCATCATCAAAGACCTCCTAACTTTGAATGATAAAACTCCTAAAACTTTTTCATAATAATCTCCCTATAAGAGCCACCAAAACCGGTGGCTTTTTCTATGTACCTTAGCGAACGTTAGTGAGCTTAGGTACATTGATGCAGTTTGAGCGGAGCGAAAACTACGTTCCTTATTCTTTACGAGCATTAGCGAGTTTAGGTACATTGACGCAGTTCGAACGCAAGTGAGAACTACGATCTTTAAAAAATTAATGAGGTGAACTCAGAGAGTTCAACCGAACCAAAGGTACCGAAGTGTTTTAATAGAGCGTAAACTCTTGGATTAATTCTTTTGCACAGAAAAAAGCTCCTTGAGAAATTCTCAAGGAGCAGTGGAATGACTACTTGCTCGTTGCATCAGACACTTTTTTGAATTTTGCTGAAATAATCGTATTTAGATTATTATGTCCATCGCGTTGCTCAATCGTCAACGTTAAAATATCTCCATCAATAGAGTATTTATACGTAGTTTCTTTAGCGACAGGTCCAATGGACATGGTTGCAAGTTGCACAATATTGATAGCTTCTGGGAAGATAATCGTTTGGTTTGCTGTATCTAATTTACCGTTCTTCAATACAGAATGAATTTTAGCATTACCTCTATCAAATTCATAAGTTGTATTGGGCAAGTCTTTAGCGCCATCCTGTAGATTGACTGATAATTTATTAAATTGATTTTTAATATATTCTTCTTTCGTTTGAGTCACTTTAGATGCATCTTTTTGTTTTAAGTAATCGTAGAACCTTCCAAAACCATCTGCTAGAGATACAGTATAGTCGAATTCAACAGATGTACCTGTAATGTTCAACGTTGGTTTTAAATCTTTCCATGCCTCAGGATAGATAAGCTTGATAGCCGAATCATCATTGTCAAAATCTTTAAAGGCTAAGCTACGTTCAAGAGCTGGTCGGAAGTCGATGGCTTGCCATTTTCCTTCAATTGGAACAGGGTCTTTTTGAGTAGTGCTTCCTTTACGTTTGAAGTGTAGTTCATAGTGAACTGGAAGATTATTTTTCTTCGCTTTTCCATCAATCGTGACATAAAGCATGTCGTCTTTTAATTTGTAGTGATATGTGTTTGGCGAAACGCGATTTTCACCGAATGAGAAGAAGAATGAGTTTGCTACTGAAAGTCCTTCATCAAAGGTCATTGTTTTGGCACCTTGATCAATAGAACCCGTTGCTTCGTAGCTAAACACGCCAGTATCTTTATTCATGCTGACTTTGTATTTCTTAAAGTCGCCTGCAAATCCTTCATGAGAGTCATACATGATTTTTTTGAATTCTTCTTCAGTCTTGCCTCTAGCTTCTGTTGTGACAGTGGAGAAAGCTTTAATAAAGTTATCAATGTTATAGTCGTATTTAATGGTTGCCGTATTGTTTTCAATCTTCATGTCCATTTTGAAGTCTTTAACAGATTCAAGCAAGTGTGCAAAGTGGATTCCATGGAGGGTATAGGCACCGATGGATTCCGTTAAAGCATCGAGAGTATCGACTAATTCCCATTCGCCATCAATCGTTTCGACTTTTGCTGTTTCTGTTTTAGCAGCCTTTTTAGAGCCACTTTGTTTTTGAGAACAAGAAGCTAGTAGGAAGACTGAGAGCAGAGCAACGAATGCTAAAAATAATTTTTTATAACGTCTAATCATCGCTAGACCTCCTTAAAATAGATGATTGTATTACGCTTATATTATACGTGCAACATAATTGTTTTGCAAGGGCTTTCAAACGAATCACAATTTTGTTTTGTAACTTGACCGATTATTCAACATAAGAAACGGAAAAATTGTATGTAGCAGAGTACCCAATAGATGAGATTCTCAAGGCTTCCTAAATTATTTTGTTTGCACGCAAAAGCCCCTTGAGAAATTCTCAAGGGGCGGTGAGCTATTTAATTAGTTTTAGGATCTGAAACTTTCTTGAATTTCATTGGATAAACGAGATGTGCTCCTGTTTCTTCGAATGTTTTTTCAGCGTAAATTGTAAGGATGTCACCATTCAATTCGTAGTGATAAGTAATTGGTACGTCTGTAGAATTAATATAAAGAGGTAGAACTCCAAAGATGTTTGGGACTTCAGGGAATACGATCGTTTTTGCATTCTCGTTTAAAACTCCATCTTTTAACGTTGCAGTTAACACTTTTGTATCGTTATCAAACGTTCCAGTTTGATGTTTAAAACTTCCAAATTTCTTTTCTCTTACGCCTAGAAGGATGGCAGTAGCTTCTTCTTTTGTAGGATATTCATCTTTATTCTGTTCAGCATAAAAATCAATATACTTATTCATATCAGCACTATAAGAATAAGTTACATCTGTTCCTGTGATTTTTAGAGTCGGAACGATATCTTGGAAGGCTTCAGTAACCTTTAATCGACTATTAGCATCACCATAATAAATTAAGAAAGTACGTTCCACTGTATCTCTAAAATCTACAGCTTTCCAGTCCCCTTCGAGTGAGACTGGGGTCGGTGCTACTGTGGTAGTTTCTGCAACTGTTGTAGTCTCAGCGGTTGTTTGTTGTTTCTGTTGCTGTTGTTTCTGTTGCCCACATCCTGATACCAATAGAAGAGCAAGAAGGGAAAACATCCATAGGGAACTTTTTTTCATATTGTTCATGATTGATCACTCCTTCTAATGATTGTCTTCTACGTAATTGAAACGAAGACGTATTACTCTAAAATGACTTTGTTCATCTTTACCTTCAGCATAAAGTGTTAGTTGGTTACCTTCAACGGTGTAAGTATAAGTAATTGGTACAAGTGAATTATACGTGGTTCCCATAACAATTCTACTTAAAAATGTAGGTGTTTCAGGGAACGTAATAGTATGTTTCTGTGTATCGATTTCTCCAGTTAGAGAGTAATCATAGGCATAATTAGGTTCGTCAAGAGTAATCTTTGTATGTTTCAAATTTGGAATATAATTCTTAAATTCAGCAGTTTTATTTTTTAAATACGATTCATAATTTGCTTTGTTCTCTCCTGTTGCAAATGCTTGATCCTCATACAGTTCTCTGTAATCAAAATGGTACTTCAATTCAACGGTTTTATCTTTAATGGTCATCGTCATCTTAACCTTATCGAAGTCATCAAGCATTAGTACAGCGGCAAGTTTTTTGATATTAGAAGCTAGGAATACTTTTTGAATGGTCATTTGTTGGTCAGTCCATTTCCAAGTTCCTTGTTGATCCTTTGTAAGATCTTGTGGTGCTTTTATTGTTTGAGGAGATTTATCTGTTTGAGAAGACTTATTTGTTTTAGAAGACTGCGATGGAGAAGACTGACATCCCGCAATAAGGAGCACTGCAAAGAATGCCAAGAAACCGAAAAGGATCTTCTTTGTTTTAGTAAACATAAATTTACCTCCTAAACGTTGTTGCTTTAATTTTATCATTAAAGGAAATAATTATAAAGTGAAATGGTGAGCGATAGATGAAGAAGGGACTGTATAATAAAAAGAAAGGTTGGCGATGAGGGCAACTGTTCAACTTATTCTAACGAACGCTAGTGAGAACCAGGATCTTTAAAAAACACATTCTATTTATGGTACCGAAGGTATCATTTTTTGCTATAATAGACTGTATGAGTAGAATTTTAGACAATGAAATCATGGGCGATGAAGAGGCCGTTGAACGGACGTTGCGCCCGCAATATTTACATGAATATATCGGTCAAGATAAGGTCAAGGACCAGCTGAAAATCTTTATCGAGGCAGCTAAGCTTCGGGATGAAGCGCTGGATCATGTCCTTCTTTTTGGCCCTCCGGGACTGGGGAAAACCACCATGGCCTTTGTCATTGCCAATGAACTGGGTGTCAATCTCAAGCAGACTTCTGGTCCTGTCATTGAAAAGGCTGGTGACTTGGTAGCTATCCTCAATGATCTAGAGCCGGGCGATGTCCTCTTTATCGATGAAATCCACCGTCTGCCTATGTCAGTCGAAGAAGTGCTTTACAGCGCCATGGAAGATTTTTACATCGATATCATGATTGGTGCTGGCGAGACCAGCCGGAGTGTTCATCTGGATCTTCCTCCCTTCACTCTGATTGGGGCGACGACTCGAGCTGGTATGCTGTCCAATCCCTTGCGCGCTCGTTTTGGAATTACGGGGCACATGGAATACTATGAGCAAGATGATCTGACAGAGATTGTCGAGCGGACCGCCGAAATCTTTGAGATGGAGATTACCCACGAAGCTGCCGAAGAGCTTTCTCTTCGTAGTCGGGGGACTCCTCGGATTGCCAACCGTTTGCTTAAACGGGTGCGCGATTTTGCTCAGATTATGGGCGATGGCTTGATTGATAACACCATTACGGACAAGGCCCTCTCTATGCTAGATGTGGACCATGAAGGGCTGGACTATGTCGATCAAAAGATCCTGCGCACCATGATTGAGATGTATGGCGGTGGCCCGGTTGGTCTTGGGACCCTATCGGTCAATATTGCCGAAGAGCGCGAGACCGTAGAAGATATGTATGAGCCTTACTTGATTCAGAAAGGTTTTATCATGCGGACCCGGACAGGGCGCGTGGCGACCCGCAAGGCCTATGAACACCTGGGTTATCCCTACAATGGAGATTAGAAGAAGATGCTGACGGAAAAAGCGATCGTAGAACAGATCCAAGCGGATCAGGAGATGATGAAAGTCTTGGCCATTATTCGAGATCTCAACTTGGCAGATGCCTGGTTAGTGGCGGGCGCGGTGCGAAATTTCATCTGGAACCGGCTCTCTGGAAAACCAGGGTTTGATGCGACAACCGATATGGATCTGGTCTTTTATGACCCTGCGATCAGCTATGAGGAGACTCTGCAGATCGAGCAGGAATTAAAGAAGACCTATCCCCAGTACGCTTGGGAAGTGAAGAATCAAGTCTACATGCACCAGCATAGTCCGGGGACGGCTCCTTATCGCAGTGCCTGTGATGCGGTTTCCAAATACCCCGAGCAGTGTACGGCACTTGCAGTTCGCTTAAGAAAAGATGGTCAGCTAGAGCTCTTTCTCCCTTATGGGACAAAGGATATCGAAGACTTCATCGTTCAGCCAACTCCGCATTTTTTAGCCAGCCCAGAGCGTTTAGCGGTTTATACAGAGCGGATGAAAAAGAAGGATTGGCAGAGTAAATGGCCTCCATTAGAGGTTCGTTTTCCAAAATAGAGAAACAGATCAGATTTGAAAAAGGAATCTGATTTTTCTTTAAAATGATGGAGTCCCTTTGTCATCTTTCTGTCACATTTTTGTTATAATGGTAATAGTATGCTGGTTTTCCATAGTGGAAAGCCAAGAGCTCAGCTAGGTTGGGCAGTCCGAACAAGGAGTTAGGTGGAATCATGAAAAAAATCGTCTTTGTCTGCTTAGGAAATATTTGTCGGAGCCCCATGGCGGAGTTTGTCATGAAGGACTTGACGGATCAGTATGAGATTGAAAGTCGGGCCACCTCTAGCTGGGAACACGGCAATCCCATCCATCGGGGAACCCAGAAAATCTTTCAACAACACCAGGTCCCGTATAATCCGGCTAAGACTTCCTTACAGATCAAGGAAGAGGATTTTTACAACTTTGATTTGATCCTAGGGATGGACGAAAACAATGTAGCAGATCTGAAGCGAATGGCTCCTGCAGGAACAGAATACAAGATTCATCTTTTTGCTGCTGAAAGTGTGCCAGATCCGTGGTATACCGGTGATTTTGAGGAGACCTATTCCAGAGTCCTGAGTGGCTGTAAGGCTTGGTTAGATCAGTTAGCAACTTCTTAAGAGTTTGATATGTGAGAGAATACAGAATATGAAAGAATTTTATGAGACTTATAAGGTCTATCTGACGCGAAAAAATTTAGAAATAGCAGCATTAGTCGTGATTATTCTATCTGCTTTGCTGGTTTTCCTTTCAGCCATTCCAGGTCAGGGCGTCTTGACCTTGGACAAGGGGGCGATCCGTTACGACGGAAGTTTGGTCCGTGGCAAGATGAATGGCAAGGGAACCGTCACCTTTAAAAATGGGGATACCTATACAGGTAACCTCGTCAACGGCACTTTTAGTGGTTATGGAAAGTTCAAGTCTAAGGATGGATGGACCTATGAAGGGCAGTTTGTCAACGGCCAGCCGGAGGGCAAAGGCACCTTAACCACAGAAGCCAACGTCGTATACAAAGGAACATTCAAGCAGGGGATTTATCAAAATGCGCATTAAATGGTTTTCACTAGTCCGTGTTACAGGACTCTTATTGGTATTGCTTTACCATTTCTTCCAAAAAGCCTTTCCTGGAGGCTTCATTGGGGTAGATATTTTCTTCACCTTCTCAGGATTTTTGATTACAGCGCTCTTGATCGATGAATTTGCGCGCAAGCAAGGAATCGACTACCTGGCATTCTTGAAACGGCGCTTTTACCGGATCGTACCACCCCTTGTCTTTATGGTCTTGGTCGTGATGCCCTTTACCTTTATGGTCCAACGGGACTATGTGGCTGGTATTGGGACTCAGATTGCGGCGGTCTTTGGTTTTGTGACCAATTTCTTTGAGATGGCAACGGGTGGTAGTTACGAAAGCAACTTCATTCCGCATCTCTTCCTTCATACCTGGAGTTTGGCCCTAGAAGTGCATTACTATGTGCTCTGGGCACTTTTGGCATGGTTCTTGGCTAAGCGGGCTAAGACGGTTGGAAAGTACCGAGGCATGCTCTTCCTGGCATCCAGTGGGCTCTTTCTCTTCACCTTCTTGTCCATGTTCATCCGCGCCTTTCTGACAGCTAATTTCTCCA
Organism: Streptococcus parasanguinis; assembly: GCA_032477695.1. Lineage (GTDB taxonomy): Bacteria > Bacillota > Bacilli > Lactobacillales > Streptococcaceae > Streptococcus > Streptococcus parasanguinis_Y. The sequence continues at coordinate 29,790 of JAWDWJ010000005.1, read as the reverse complement.
CCATCTATTTTTCTAGCTTCACTCACATCTTCCCCTTCTTTGCGGGATCATGCCTAGCAACGGTGACAGGGATTGCCAATGTCAGCCCGAACTTTACAAAGCTGGTGCAGTCTTGGAGCATGAAAAAGACCTTATCGGTCTTGGGTGGAAGCTTTGCCTTCTTGTTTGTGCTCAGTCTTTTCTTGCCATTTGATAGCTTGTGGACCTATCTGTTTGGCTTTTTAGCAGCGACAATCGCAGCTTGTGCCATGATTCTGTCGGCCCGCATTCTCCATGAGAAGACGCCAGATAAAAAAGAACCAGCCATCCTCAATTTCTTGGCAGATACCAGTTATGGTGTCTACCTTTTCCACTGGCCTTTCTTTATCATCTTCTCTCAACATTTGGGAAATATGATGGCAGCCCTTGTGACGACGATCGTTTCCTTGATTCTAACGGCTCTGTCCTTCTATATTTTGGAGCCAACCATTGCAGGCAAGGAGCCTCGTGTCTTTGGTATGAAGATGGATCTCAGCTTTTTGACCAAGCCAATCTTTTACCTCATGATTCCATTAGCTCTCTTGATGATCGGGATCTCTGCCTTTGCACCAACCGTCGGAGCTTTTGATGAGAGTTTGGTAGTGAGTGGGCTCAATCAAGCAGACAGCAAAATGCAGGTCACACGGACGCAGGTAGACAATGCGACTGCAACAGACTATAACGTCTCAAATGGTGTGACCATGATCGGTGATTCGGTTAACTTGCGAGCGCAGGACTACCTGACTAAAGCCATCCCTGGCATCCAGATCGATGCAGTGGTGAGCCGTCAGTTGGAAAATGGAATGAAGGTCTTTGAGACCGATATCTCCAATAAAGTTCTCCTAAAAAATGTGGTCATTGCCCTAGGAACCAATACTGTAAGCAACTACAAAGAATTGCTGGATCAGTATGTTGAGAAACTTCCAAAAGGCCGTCGCTTGATCCTTGTGACACCATATGATGGGCGCTATGCCAACGATCAGTCCAGTGAATCGGTTCAAACGCGTCTTTATGAGTTGGAACTAGCTAAGAAATACGACTTTATCACGATTGCGGACTGGTACCAAGTAGCAATTGAAAATCCAAACATTTGGGTGGGAACAGACTCTGTTCACTTCAATATGGAAACCAATGGTGGGGAACTCTATGCTCAAACAGTCAAAGAAGCCCTTGATAAGGCCGAAAAAGGTCCGGTCAAGAAGTAACAATGCTTCTCTGAAACTGAAACAAAACAAATCCTAACAAAATAAAACAAAAAGCAACTTTTTACTTGTAAAAAGCTGCTTATTTTAGTAAGATTAAGAAAACGCTTACAAAAATCAATTGAAAACATCTCTTTGTGAAGAAAAAATTTTTTTAATTATTTTTTCACAATTTTGCTAGACAATTGCTTTCACATCAATAAGATTGATAAAAATTTCACAAACTTCAAAAAAATCTTTGTGAAAGTTGCTTGGAAGTGTTTACAAAAATCTCAAAATAGAGTACAATTATATTGTGAAATAATTAACAAATCGAAATTTCTTACACTATTCTTGAAAATTTCAGAAAACATGAAAAAGTTCTAGAAAAGGATAAGGGTTTCAAACATTGGAGGAAAGCATCAAATGGCTGATAAAAAAACTCTCTCACCTGAAGAAAAGAAACTCGCTGCTGAAAAACACGTAGACGAGTTGGTGCAAAAAGCGCTGGTGGCGCTTGAAGAAATGCGCAAATTGGATCAGGAGCAAGTAGACTACATTGTGGCGAAAGCATCTGTGGCGGCTCTTGACGCTCACGGTGAGCTCGCTCTTCATGCCTATGAAGAAACTGGTCGTGGAGTCTTTGAAGACAAGGCGACGAAGAACTTGTTCGCTTGTGAACACGTAGTAAATAACATGCGTCACACGAAAACAGTTGGTGTCATTTCAGAAGATGACGTCACTGGTTTGACCCTGATTGCTGAGCCAGTCGGAGTTGTCTGCGGAATCACACCTACAACCAACCCAACTTCAACAGCAATCTTTAAAGCATTGATTTCCTTGAAGACACGGAACCCTATTGTCTTTGCCTTCCACCCATCTGCTCAAGAATCATCTGCTCATGCGGCACAAATCGTCCGCGATGCAGCAATTGCAGCTGGAGCACCTGAGAACTGTGTGCAATGGATTACCCAACCTTCTATGGAAGCAACCAGTGCCCTTATGAACCACGAAGGAGTTGCGACTATCCTTGCGACCGGTGGTAACGCCATGGTTAAAGCAGCATACTCATGTGGGAAGCCAGCTCTTGGGGTTGGTGCCGGAAACGTGCCTGCTTACGTTGAAAAATCAGCCAACATCCGCCAAGCAGCACACGATATCGTCATGTCTAAATCATTTGACAACGGTATGGTCTGTGCGTCTGAACAAGCGGTCATCATCGATAAAGAAATCTACGATGAGTTTGTTGAAGAATTCAAATCTTACCACACTTACTTTGTTAACAAAAAAGAAAAAGCCCTTCTTGAAGAGTTCTGCTTCGGCGTAAAAGCCAACAGCAAGAACTGCGCGGGTGCGAAATTGAATGCGGACATCGTTGGGAAACCAGCAGCATGGATCGCAGAACAAGCTGGCTTCTCAGTTCCAGAAGGAACCAATATCCTTGCGGCAGAATGTAAAGAAGTTGGTGAAAAAGAGCCTTTGACTCGTGAAAAATTGTCACCAGTCATCGCTGTCTTGAAATCTGAAAGCCGTGAAGACGGAATTAACAAAGCTCGCCAAATGGTTGAATTCAACGGTCTTGGTCACTCAGCTGCTATCCATACAGCAGACGAAGAATTGACCAAAGAATTTGGTAAAGCAGTTAAAGCCATTCGTGTGATCTGCAACTCTCCTTCGACTTTCGGTGGTATCGGGGATGTTTACAATGCCTTCTTGCCATCATTGACACTTGGATGTGGTTCTTACGGACGCAACTCTGTTGGGGACAACGTTAGTGCCATCAACCTCTTGAATATCAAAAAAGTCGGACGCCGGAGAAATAACATGCAATGGATGAAACTTCCTTCAAAAACATACTTTGAACGTGATTCAATTGAATACCTACAAAAATGTCGTGACGTTGAACGTGTCATGATCGTTACAGACCACGCTATGGTAGAGCTTGGTTTCCTTGATCGTATCATCGAACAGCTTGACCTTCGTCGCAACAAGGTAGTTTACCAAATCTTTGCAGACGTTGAACCAGATCCAGATATCACAACTGTTGAACGTGGTACAGAGATCATGCGTGCCTTCAAACCAGATACTATCGTCGCTCTCGGCGGTGGATCTCCAATGGATGCGGCTAAAGTAATGTGGCTCTTCTATGAACAACCAGAAGTGGACTTCCGTGACCTTGTACAAAAATTCATGGATATCCGTAAACGTGCCTTCAAATTCCCATTGCTTGGTAAGAAAACTAAATTCATCGCGATCCCAACTACATCTGGTACAGGATCTGAAGTAACTCCATTTGCCGTTATCTCTGATAAAGCAAACAACCGTAAATACCCAATCGCTGACTACTCATTGACACCAACTGTGGCAATCGTAGACCCTGCCTTGGTATTGACAGTTCCTGGATTTGTTGCGGCTGATACTGGTATGGACGTCTTGACGCACGCGACTGAAGCTTACGTATCACAAATGGCTAGCGACTACACTGATGGTCTTGCTCTTCAAGCCATCAAACTTGTCTTTGAAAACTTGGAAAGCTCAGTGAAGAATGCAGACTTCCACTCACGTGAGAAAATGCATAACGCTTCAACTATTGCTGGTATGGCCTTCGCCAATGCCTTCCTAGGTATTTCTCACTCAATGGCTCACAAGATTGGTGCGCAATTCCACACCATTCACGGACGGACCAATGCCATCTTGCTTCCATACGTTATCCGCTACAACGGTACACGCCCAGCTAAGACAGCAACATGGCCTAAGTACAACTACTACCGTGCAGATGAAAAATACCAAGATATCGCTCGTATGCTAGGACTTCCATGCTCTACTCCAGAAGAAGCCGTTGAAGCTTACGCAAAAGCTGTATACGAACTCGGTGAACGCTGTGGTATCGAAATGAACTTCAAAGCACAAGGAATCGATGAAAAAGAATGGAAGAAACATTCTCGTGAATTGGCCTTCCTTGCTTATGAAGATCAATGTTCACCAGCTAACCCACGTCTTCCAATGGTAGACCATATGCAAGAAATCATCGAAGATGCTTACTATGGTTACAAGGAACGTCCAGGACGTCGTAAATAAGACGTCAAGGAACAACTGATGTTTATCAGCTACCCCCACTCGAAAGAGCGGGGGATTTTTGCTATTTGGGTCCAAAACTCGTTTTTTCATAAAAAATTAGACTTTTTTTCAGAAATTGTGTTATTTTTATAGCATTCCGAGCTATTTTATGTTACCCTATAGTGTGTGAATCTGCCTGTAGCTGAAGGGTTATGATCCTTTTTCAATTATAGGAAACGAAAAAACAAATCCAAGAAAGGAGGCCGTCTCAAATGGAGTTAGAAGGTGACGTGCAAGGAAGACAAGATCAGGCACAGAAAATTATTGAAATGCCCCAACGAGATCGGGAAACTTCCACTTCAGAAAATCAGCCATCATCTGCTTCGGTGGTCTCCATGTATGGGCAGGAAAGGCCAAGCGTTTCTAGCCTCCATCGGCAACTAGCGAGCGCGTCTGGGACCCAGACCATTCAATTGCGGGAGGAATTGGTGCTGGCAGTAGCGCAGAATGCTTCAGCGCAAGCAACTGTCTTTGAGGCAGAAGTCAAGGATAAGCTTGAAGAGGCTAAGGAGACAGTTTCTCATAAGGTCGCTGAGGTGTCTCAAATGGCCCACAGCATGGCCCAATTTTTAACAGACGCAGAAGTGGAGCAACTATTAGGAGAGTTCTCCATGGATACTTGTTGGGACCAAGCAGTAGAGGCGGAAAACCTCGCCCAAGCAAAGGCCTACTCCACTCGCTTGTCAGATTTGGCAGGTCAGCTGGAGGCTGCATCAGCTCAATTGGTGGACTTGGACAAGGGACAAGCGACGGCCTTTGATTTTTCATAAGTAGGAGAAAAAGATGTTAGAGATCCTGGGAGAGGACAGAGAACGAATTGAGGAGCTCCATCGAGAGATTAAAAAGGAGCAAGAGCGGATTGCGATCAGAAGTTTGATTGCAACGCAGAAAGCCTTGATGATGTTGGAAGGGATGAGTTTGCAGGTAACCTTGGGCGGTCAATCCGAAAAGATGCGCTCTTTTGCCACAACGACCCTAGTTAGTGATTTGAAAGATGGATTTACAGGAGGAGCAGCGGACGCGGTAGAAACAGCACTGAAAGCAGTGAAGAAGCCGATTTTATTGAGTCCGATTAAAGGAGGTATGTGATGTACCATTCAGGAAATAGTGAATTAGAACAACTAGAAGATCGACATTACCGCTTCAATCAAAAGCTAAGCGAGCTGGAGTGGGATTATGCGGATATGCGTATGGATGTCCGCCAACATACAGAAAATTTAGTGGACTGGCTAAGTGCCCTTCATTTTCAAGCGCCAAGTGCGGAGGCCCAAAGTGGCTTGGAGCGTTTATTTGCCTTGCAAGAAGAGTTTGAGGCAGAACTCAAGCGCTATGAAGAGCGTTTAGAAGAAGAGCGTGAGCGCGAACAGCAAGAGTACTATAAGCAGCGTCAACAATTAGAACAAGGTGATTGAAACATTCCTCTGGTAGAGATAAGAGGAATGTTTTTGTTTGCTCGAAAACTTTTAAAAATGTGCCTATAAATTCTTGCAAGCGCTTACTTAGTATGTTATAATATTCACAAAGAAACGAAAATAAAATGGTTTTATCAAACCAACAAAAAAGGAGTCGCTTATGAAAGCTGCAACCTATGTATCTGCAGGCAATCTGCAACTGCTGGATCAAGCTCATCACCCACCACTTCAAACTCTCAGAAGTTGAAAAAGCCTATGATGTCTTTAAACATGCGGGTGAAAACAACGCACTCAAAGTCATTATCGAAAATGATATCAGTGAATGAAGTGGCAACTAATATTTGTTCATAGTTTTTTTAGACGGACCAGAGATATTCTGGTCCTATTTTCAACCCCCAAAAGCCAATGATTCCTTGCAAAATAAATTTGTTGTCTTATAATATAAGTACAGAAAACGATTACATAAAGAGAAAGGTGTGATCTTATGAAACGTTTTTGTTATCATCGTGAATTCTGGATGGACTTCCATTTCTGGATCTTGGTCTTGCTTTTAGCGACTGTAGCTTTAACGATGCAGGCTCCTCTTTCGGTAGTTAGCCTGGCTTATCTTGCTTTTGTTGGGATTTTGATCCTTCTTCAGGTCTTTCAACCGGCTGTATCGACACGTCAGTATCCAGAAGGTAGCTACCATTTCAATTGGACCTTCTATCGCGATACCCGACTGTATATCGATCTCTCTTTACTAGCAGGTCTCTTGGCAGGCCCAATGGCTTCATCGGATATGGTCTATTGGATCTTGCTTGGAGCCGTCGTCGGCTCTATCGGCTTTGTATTTGTCGTAAAGGAAAAAGCGACTCAAAAGATGACCTAGGGAATCACCATGTCCTAGATCTCTGAAACTAGTTTCAGAGATCTTTTTATTTTCCCCTAAATGTGAAACTATAATCCAATTGCACGATTAATATTGTAAGCGCTTTAAAAATAGATTATAATCAATTTACAAGTACTCGAGTTGCCTTATTATCAAAGGAGAAGGAGTTATGTCAAAGATTACAAAAGATGAACTGATTGAACAAATCAAAGACGGCATCATTGTTTCTTGTCAAGCCCTCCCTCATGAACCGCTCTATACAGAAGCAGGAGGAGTTATTCCTCTCTTAGTCAAAGCGGCTGAGCAGGGTGGAGCTGTCGGAATCCGAGCCAATAGTGTCCGAGATATCAAGGAAATCAAGGAAGTGACCAAGTTACCGATCATTGGGATTATCAAACGTGATTACCCACCTGAAGAACCCTTTATCACGGCTACTATGAAAGAAGTCGATGAGTTGGCAGCTTTGGATATCGCGGTCATTGCGCTTGATTGTACCAAACGTCCGCGTCATGATGGGTTTTCGATTAGTGACTTTATCCATCAAGTCAAAGAGAAATATCCAGACCAACTCTTGATGGCTGATATCTCTACTCTGGAAGAAGGATTGACAGCTGTCGAAGCGGGAGTGGACTTTGTCGGAACGACCCTTTCGGGCTATACGGACTACAGTCCAAAGGTTGATGGTCCAGATTTTGAACTGATTCATCGTCTCTGCCAAGCAGGAGTGGATGTCATCGCAGAAGGCAAGATCCACTACCCTGATCAGGCCAAGAAAATCCATGATCTCGGTGTTCGCGGCATCGTTGTAGGTGGCGCCATTACCCGACCAAAAGAGATTACAGAGCGCTTCGTCGCAGCCTTAAAATGAGAAAACAAAACAGTAGATTGAAGGAGGAGGAGACCGAATAGAGAGTAGTCGAATCTGAAACATGAACAAGAATAGGCGTCCTCATTGAGGATAACCCCCTGTAAGAGTAATCTTACCGTAAATTGTGAGGAGAAATCACATGAAAATGAAAAAAGTATTGTGCTCGTTGGTAGCTGGTGCAGCTCTTCTAGCACTCGCAGCTTGTGGATCTGGCGGAGGTTCAAAAACAGAATCTTCTAGTGGAAATTCAGGTAAAACAGAAATTACCTGGTGGGCCTTCCCAGTCTTTACTCAAGAGAAAGCTGATGATGGCGTAGGAACCTATGAAAAAACTATTATCGAAGCCTTCGAAAAAGCCAATCCAGATATCAAAGTTAAACTAGAAACCATCGACTTCAAGTCTGGCCCTGAAAAAATCACAACGGCTATTGAAGCAGGAACTGCTCCAGATGTGCTCTTTGATGCACCTGGACGGATCATTCAGTATGGTAAAAATGGAAAATTGGCTGATTTGAACGATCTCTTTACAGAAGATTTTGTCAAAGATGTCAATAATGAAAATATCATCCAAGCCAGCAAGGCAGGCGACACAGCTTACATGTATCCAATTAGTTCAGCACCATTCTACATGGCGATGAATAAGAAGATGCTCAAAGATGCAGGCGTGTTGGATCTTGTCAAAGAAGGCTGGACAACAGACGACTTTGAAAAAGTATTGAAAGCTTTGAAAGACAAAGGTTATACACCAGGATCACTCTTCAGTAATGGTCAAGGTGGAGACCAAGGAACTCGTGCCTTCATTGCCAACCTTTATGGCGGTTCTGTTACTGATGAAAAAGTAACCAAGTATACAACAGATGATCCAAAATTTGTCAAAGGTTTGGAAAAAGCTTCTAAATGGATCGATGACGGCTTGATGATGAATGGTTCTCAATTCGATGGTGGAGCAGACATCCAAAACTTTGCGAATGGTCAAACTTCTTACACTATCTTGTGGGCGCCTTCACAAAACGGTATCCAAGCTAAATTGTTGGATGCAAGTAAGGTCGAAGTAGTAGAAGTGCCATTCCCATCTGACTCAGGTAAGCCAAAATTGGAATACCTTGTCAATGGATTTGCAGTCTTCAATAATAAAGATGAAAAGAAAATTGCTGCTGCTAAGAAATTTGTACAGTTCATCGCAGACGACAAAGAATGGGGTCCAAAAGATGTTGTGCGTACAGGAGCTTTCCCAGTTCGTAGTTCATTTGGTAAGTTGTACGATGACAAACGGATGGAAACTATCAGCACTTGGACAAAATACTACTCACCATACTACAACACAATCGACGGTTTTGCAGAAATGCGGACCCTATGGTTCCCAATGTTGCAATCTGTTTCAAACGGGGATGAAAAAGCAGAACCAGCTTTGAAGACCTTTACTGAAAAAGCAAACGAAACGATCAAGAAAAAATAGATCATCTATGAAACTCAAATGATCCTTTCATAGAAATAAGAAAGCATAGGCCCCCTCGATTTCTTATCTCCATGTGTAGATTGAAAGAGGGGGCCTTCGTGTTTTCGCTCTCCTAATTATCATATGTAGGAAGGGGCAGTGCCATCCGTTCCACATAGGAATCAAGGAAAAAATAGAAAAAGAACATCAGGAGGTGCCTTACTGTGAAGGTAAACAAAATCCGAATGAGGGAGACGCTCGTTTCCTACGCATTCCTAGCACCCATTTTAATCTTCTTTACGGTCTTTGTCCTAGCCCCCATGATCATGGGCTTTGTGACAAGTTTCTTCAACTATTCTATGACATCCTTTAAGTTTGTCGGTTTAGAAAATTATTCCCGCATGTTTGCGGATAAGGTCTTTGTGAAGTCCTTGATCAATACCGTCATCATCGTTATCGGATCAGTTCCGATCGTCGTATTGTTCTCCTTGTTTGTGGCTTCTCAGACCTACCATCAAAATGCGATTGCGCGTTCCTTCTATCGTTTCGTCTTCTTCCTTCCAGTTGTTACAGGGAGTGTAGCGGTAACGGTTGTATGGAAATGGATCTATGATCCACTATCAGGGATTTTGAACTTTGTATTGAAATCTGGACATGTCATCAACCAAAACATTTCTTGGTTGGGGGACAAGCACTGGGCTTTGATGGCCATCATTATCATCTTGTTGACCACCTCTGTTGGTCAACCGATCATCCTCTACATCGCAGCTATGGGAAATATTGATAATTCTCTCGTAGAAGCAGCGCGTGTGGATGGTGCGACAGAATTTCAAGTTTTCTGGAAAATCAAATGGCCAAGCTTGTTGCCAACAACCTTGTACATTGCCATCATTACGACCATTAACTCTTTCCAATGTTTCGCCTTGATCCAATTGTTGACATCCGGTGGTCCTAACTACTCAACGAGTACCCTTATGTACTACCTCTATGAAAAAGCCTTTAAACTCTCTGAATACGGTTATGCCAACACCATGGGTGTCTTCCTTGCGGTGATGATTGCCATTATCAGTTTTGCGCAATTCAAGATCCTCGGAAACGACGTAGAATACTAAAGAAAGGAGCCTCAGATGAAACCCACACAAAAGAAACCCATCACTGCCTTTACAGTGATTTCAACGATCATTTTGCTCCTTTTGACAGTCTTGTTCATTTTCCCATTTTATTGGATTTTGACAGGGGCCTTTAAGTCTCAACCAGATACCATTATGATCCCACCTCAATGGTGGCCAAAGACACCAACCATGGAAAACTTCCAACAGTTGATGGTACAAAACCCAGCCCTACAATGGTTATGGAATAGTGTCTTCATCTCCCTTGCAACCATGCTTTTGGTGTGTATGACCTCTTCCTTGGCAGGTTATGTCTTGGCGAAGAAACGCTTCTATGGGCAACGAATTCTCTTTGCTACCTTTATCGCAGCCATGGCCCTTCCGAAACAAGTTGTCTTGGTTCCATTGGTACGCATTATCAACTTTATGGGAATCCACGATACTCTTGCAGCGGTTATTCTACCATTGGTTGGATGGCCATTCGGGGTCTTCTTGATGAAGCAATTTAGTGAAAACATCCCAACAGAACTCTTAGAATCTGCTAAGATCGATGGTTGTGGAGAGTTGCGGACTTTCTGGAGCGTTGCCTTCCCAATTGTCAAGCCGGGATTTGCAGCCCTTGCCATCTTTACCTTTATCAACACCTGGAACGACTACTTTATGCAATTGGTAATGCTGACCTCTCGTCAAAACTTGACTATTTCACTAGGGGTAGCAACCATGCAGGCCGAAATGGCCACCAACTATGGCTTGATCATGGCTGGGGCAGCCCTAGCTGCAGTGCCAATCGTTACGGTCTTCCTCGTCTTCCAAAAATCCTTTACACAAGGGATTACCATGGGAGCGGTCAAAGGATAAGTCGTTTGCTTGGACAAACGATAGTTGTGTACAGATCGGTTTTCTAGGCTGAGAAGTATCGAAAGGATGAGAATATGATATTTGATGATTTAAAAAACATCACCTTTTACAAAGGAATCCACCCCAATCTAGATCAGGCCATTGACTTTCTCTATGAGCATCGGAAGGATTCTTTTGAATTGGGGAGATACGATATTGATGGGGATAAGGTCTTTCTCGTCGTTCAAGAAAATACCCTCAACAAAACAGAAAATGATCGCTTTGAACACCACAAAAGATATGCCGATTTGCATTTATTGGTAGAAGGGCATGAATTTTCGAGTTATGGATCTCGTGTGACAGGTGAGGCTATCGCATTTGATGAAGTATCGGACATCGGTTTTGTCCATTGCCAGGAGTCTTATCCGCTTCATCTAGGCTATCATAATTTTGCGATTTTCTTTCCAGGGGAGCCTCACCAGCCCAATGGCTATGCAGGGCAAGAAGATATCGTGAAAAAATATCTATTTAAAATTGCGATCGATTGATCACGTTAGAAAGGAGTGCCTATGTCATCTAAGGGTGCAGGATTGATCAAAACCGTTTTTAACACGGACAATGTAGTGATGCGTATCAGTGAGAAGGTCCTCGACTTGGTAACTGTTAATCTTTTATTTGTGCTAAGTTGTTTACCAGTTCTCACGATTGGAATTGCGAAAATTAGTTTGTATCAGACCTTATTTGCCATTAAGCACCAGCGTCGTGTTCCGGTGATTCGTAGTTATGCGAAGGCTTTTCGGGACAATTGGAAAATAGGCTTACAACTAGGAAGTTTAGAACTGATTGTTGCAGGTATTTGTCTCTTTGATTTATTCTTATTTTGGGGGCAAACTTCCCTAGCTTTCCAAGCTTTGAAAACCATTTGTTTAGGCCTCTTTCTCTTTCTTGTGTTGATCTTATTGGCTGCTTATCCTATTGCGGCCCGCTACCAATTGGATTGGAAAGAGTGTTTGCAAAAAGCCATGATTGTGACAGGCTTGCATTTTCCTTGGTTCTTTGTCATGGGAAGTGCTCTCTTGCTTCTATGTATGGCTCTTGCAAGCTCGGTTTTAGCTTTCCTATTGGGGCTTATGATCTTTTTCTTGTTCGGCTTTTCAAGCTTGGCTTTTGCACAAGTTGGATTAATGGAAAAGATTTTCGCCCAGTACCAAGAATAAAATGAATTCATTAGTGACAAAAGGAGAAAAAATGTCAGATTTAAAAAAATATGAAGGAGTCATCCCCGCTTTTTACGCCTGCTATGATGACCAAGGAGAAATTAGCCCGGAGCGGGTACGTGCGCTGGTAGAATATTTTATCGCGAAAGGTGTGCAGGGCTTGTATGTCAACGGATCTTCCGGCGAATGTATCTACCAGAGCGTGGCCGATCGCAAGCTGATCTTGGAAGAAGTCATGGCAGTAGCTAAAGGAAAATTGACCATCATTGCTCACGTAGCCTGCAACAACACCAAGGATAGCGTGGAATTGGCACGACATGCAGAAGAACTAGGAGTGGATGCCATTGCGGCCATTCCGCCGATCTATTTCCGCTTGCCAGAATACAGTGTTGCCCACTACTGGAATGAAATCAGTGCAGCCGCACCCAATACAGACTTTGTCATCTATAATATCCCGCAATTGGCAGGGGTCGCTTTGACACCGAGCCTTTACAAGGAAATGTTGAAAAACCCACGGGTGATTGGGGTCAAGAATTCTTCGATGCCTGTTCAGGACATTCAAACCTTTGCTTCTTTAGGAGGCGATGACCATATCGTCTTTAATGGTCCAGATGAACAATTCTTAGGTGGCCGTCTCATGGGAGCGCATGCTGGAATCGGTGGCACCTATGGTGCGATGCCAGAACTTTTCTTGAAGCTCAATCAGCTGATTGCTGAGAAAGACTTGGAGACTGCGCGTGCCTTGCAGTTTGCCATCAATGACATTATTGGAGTCTTGACATCTGCTCATGGCAATATGTATGCGGTCATCAAAGCGGTTTTGCGCATTAATGAAGGTTTGGACATGGGATCTGTTCGCTCCCCTTTGACGCCAGTAGTAGAAGCGGATCAAGAAGTGATTCAACGTGCTGCTCAACTCATTCAGGACACAAAAGCCAGATTCCTTTAATCAAAGGAGGTCTAGATGAATCCATATGTTGTAATTGATATCGGAGGGACCAGTATCAAGTATGGTCTAGCCGATGCAAAAGGGCAACTCCTAGAGACCCATGAAATGCCAACGGAGGCCCAAAAAGGAGGACCTCACATTCTTAACACAACAAAGGAAATCGTAGCCCGTTATTTGAAGAAGCATCCCTTGGCAGGGGTTGCGATTTCTTCGGCCGGAATGGTAGATCCTGATAAGGGAGGAATCTTTTATGCAGGCCCACAAATTCCCAACTATGCAGGCACCCAATTCAAAAAGGAAATCGAAGAGACCTTTCAGATCCCTTGCGAGATCGAAAATGATGTCAACTGTGCCGGTCTCGCAGAGGTCACTACAGGCCATGCAAAAGGATCGAACAATGCTGTTTGCCTGACGATTGGGACAGGGATCGGTGGTTGCCTCTTGCTTGATGGTCAGGTCTTTCATGGTTTTAGCAATTCAGCCTGTGAAGTTGGCTATCTTCATTTGCCAGACGGTGCCTTTCAGGATCTAGCTTCAACGACGGCTTTGGTCGAGTACGTGGCAGAACATCATGGTGATCCTGTGGAACAGTGGAATGGTCGCCGGATCTTCAAGCAGGCAACTGAAGGAGATAAGATCTGTATGGCTGGAATTGATCGGATGGTGGCCTATCTCGGAAAAGGACTGGCCAATATCGCCTATGTGGTCAATCCAGAGGTCATCGTTCTTGGAGGGGGGATTATGGCTCAGGAAGCCATCCTCAAGCCAAAAATCTATCAAGCCCTGTGTGCCGAATTGGTTCCTAGCCTAGCAGATAAGATCCGTTTGGAATTTGCCCACCATCAAAACGCCGCAGGTATGTTGGGGGCTTACTATCACTTTAGACAAAAACATGAAACATAAAACAAGTCGCGTTGGCGACTTGTTTTTGATTCATCAAAAAAAGCATGAAAGATGAAGAAAGCCTGATCTTTCATGCTTTTTAAATAGGGAGACCATATTAGGATTTTCGAGAACGTTGACTAGAAAGCTTTTTGTTTTCCCAGTAGCTATTAAAGACAATTTCCTTTTGTTCTCGGCTTTTATTAAGGAAATGAGCATAGATCAAATCGACCACAATGAGGAGTGGTAAAATTGCGGAAATTCGATCGATATAGGTACTACTAGGAAGAGGTGCGGCCGGTAACACTTCTGTGAATCCTTGGTGGATGGCGGCCGGGTTAGCCGTCACAAGAACCGTTTTAGCCCCTTTTTCTTTGGCGTCCAGGAGACTGTCTGTAATGGAGTTGGTGCCTCCTGACAATGAGAAACCGATGACTAAACAAGAGGAATCGAGAATACTGGTCGTCCAAGCAAAGCCATCTTGATCAGTCAAGGCTTCACAAACGACGCCCAGTCGCATAAAGCGCAATTTCATTTCTCGAGCAACTAAACCGGAACTACCGATCCCGAAGAAATAGACTCGGTCTACTTGATCGATTAGTTCAGCTACCCGATCTAATTGAGAATCTTTTACCAGACTTTCAGTGACGTTACTGATATGGTGGTAGCGTTGCAAGACGCTCAGCGTCAGCTCGTCATGCTCTTGCACCTGTTTTTGATTTTTGGTTTCTTCGTTAAAGTGATAGACAAATTCCCGATAGCCGGAAAAGCCACATTTTTGAGAGAAACGCGTTAAAGCCGCCTTTGAAACATGGAGTAACTCTGTTACACGAGAAGAGGACAGGGAGTGCTGTCGTGCTTCGGATGATAAAAAATATTGGGCAATGTCGCGTTCCATATCTGTTAACTCAGCTTCATGGCTGGCGATAATGGCGCGTAAATCTTGATCTTGTTTCACAGCAATCCTCCTTTCTCACGAGATGAAATAACAGGATACTCCTATAATATATTACACATTATAACATGGGTAACCGCTTTATTCAAGTAAAAGAAATCAAGAAATACTGAAACTAGGAACAGGATAGGAGAAAAGAAGAGAACGCTACCAAACTTGAAACTAAGGTCTTATTTGTTGTCCACAATTTTCTGAAAATTCCCGGTTGGGTCTGAACAAACGATATGAATTGTGGTATAATTTAAGATAATTGTACTGTTGTTGGAAGAACAATAGTTGAATAAGGAGGTGTGACGATGTCGAATGCAACACTCGAGATGATGCAAGAGATCGAGCAAGCTGCTCAGGGCGTGATCGTAGGCTATGAAGCTCAAGTTGAACAAATCCGAACGGATTCGCGCGATCGACTTGCAACAGTGGCACAGCATTACGATGAGGAAACCAAGCAATTGGTCACAGAGGCAGAAAAAAACGCCCAGGAAAGACTCGTCCGTTTAACGAAAGATCTGGAAGAAACGGTTGCGCGCAATGATGCCAAGGTACAAGAGGCGATGACCGACAAGCGAGCTGGGTTAGTTGAAGCCATTGTAGAAAAGGTGGTAGCAAGCTATGGCCGTTAGTCAGATGCAAAAACTGTCCCTCATCTTGCCCAAAGATGACTTGGACAGTCTCCTACTAGCGCTACAGTCTGAGGCAAAAATCCAGATTTATGACCTCAGTGAGCATGAAGAATGGCAGGCTGCCTTTGAGGCAAATACCTTGTCTCAACCCTTGACAGAGGACAATCGTCAAGCCTTGGTAGAGCTGCAAAAACGTCAAGAACAAGTTGAAAAAATGATTCAGACTCTGGAGCCCTACATGCCTGAGAAGAAGGCCCTGCAAGCTCTGAAGGAAGAACCCTTAAGCTTGTCTTTTGATGACTTGCAGGCCCACGGGATGATTCGAGATGAGGATCTTCTATTGACCAAGTTGAAACGCCAATTGCGCGTGTTAGACAAGGCTCGCCAGAAGATTGCGGATGCAAAGGGTGAGATAGAGCGCTTAGAAAAATGGCGACCGTTAGAGGTGACGCCAGCTGCCCTCGCTACTTTTCACTATGTGCATGGCTTGATCGGGACCATCCCAAATAGCGATACAGACGCTGTTCGTTCTTCCTTAAAAGCTCATCCAGAGCTGGAGTTAGAAGAAGTCTTTACGTCTGAGACTGAACACGGCTATGTCATCTTGTATCGTTCGGGAGACCGTGTAGCTGTTCAGGAGCTTCTGGAAGACCATGGGTTCAAAGAATTGGACTATGAAGAAGAGCAAGTCCCAGCCGCTTACTTGGATCGCCTAGAAGGGGAAATCAAAGAGCAAGAAGCTGTAGTTGCAGCAACCCTAGCCGAGTTACAAAACTCCCAGAAGGAGCTGGACCAGCTCAAGTACCAGATGGATTACTTGCTGAGTTCGGGAGCTCGGGAGGAAGCCAAGTCGCTTCTTGCCAGCACGCAAAGCTTGGTAGCTCTAGAGGGTTGGATTGAAACCTCCCAAGTGGCCTCATTGCGAGACTTCTTGCAAGAAGGTTTTGGTTCTCGGGTCTTACTAGAGACACGCGATGTGACGGAAAAAGATTGGGATGACGTTCCGATCCAGTTGCGAAATAATGCCTTGGTAGAGCCCTTTGAATTAGTCACAGAGATGTACGCCCTGCCTAAGTATTACGAGAAAGATCCGACACCAATCGTTTCTCTCTTCTACTTTGTTTTCTTTGGCATGATGGTCGCAGATATCGGTTATGGACTGTTGCTAACGGTAGCGACAGGCTTTGCCCTTAAAGCCTTCAAGCTCAAGCCTGCTACAGCCAAGAACCTTCGTTTCTTCAGTCTCCTCGGGGTTTCAGTTGCCCTTTGGGGTGTGGTCTATGGCTCTTTCTTTGGATTTGAGATGCCTTTTGCCCTGATCAGTACGACCAGTAACGCCATGACCATCCTGATCCTCTCAGTGGTCTTTGGTTTTGTCACTGTCTTAGTTGGACTGTTCCTAGGGGGGATGAAAAATATTCGCCTCAAAGACTACACGGAAGCCTATAATGCTGGCTTTGCTTGGGTCTTGATCCTACTTGGTTTAATGCTTCTAGCAGTAGGCAATATCTTGCCAGGAATGAGCATTTTAGTTCCGGTTGGCAAGTGGTTAGCTATTTTGAATGCCATTGGGATATTGATTGTTTCCATTGTCAGTGCCAAGAAGCTATCCGGTCTAGCCTCTGGTCTCTTTAACCTCTACAATGTTAGTGGCTATGTCGGAGACTTGGTCAGCTTCACTCGTTTGATGGCCTTGGGCTTATCTGGAGCCAGTATCGGTTCAGCTTTTAACCTCATTGTCAATCTCTTTCCACCGCTTGGACGGTTTACGGTAGGGCTTCTGCTCTTTATCGTCCTACATGCCATTAATATGTTCCTGTCCTTCTTGTCAGGATATGTGCATGGAGCCCGTTTGATCTTTGTGGAGTTCTTTGGTAAGTTCTACGAAGGAGGAGGCAAGCCATTTCGTCCTCTCAAACCTTCTGAACGCTATATTAAAACAAAAAAATAAGTATTATCTTTAATAAATAGGAGTATATTCATGGAATCTTTAGCATCATATTTTTCAGCCCATGGGGGCGCCTTCTTTGCAGCATTTGGTGTGGCGATCGCCGTTGCACTTAGTGGAATGGGATCTGCCCTTGGGGTTGGTAAAACGGGTCAAGCAGCAGCAGCGCTCTTGAAAGAACAACCTGAAAAATTTGCCCAAGCCTTGATTTTGCAATTGTTGCCAGGTACACAAGGTTTGTACGGTTTCGTTATCGGGATCTTGATCTGGTTGCAAATTAAGCCAGATATGCCACTTGAAACAGGGGTCGCTTACTTCTTTACAGCTCTTCCAGTTGCGATCGTTGGTTATTTCTCAGCCAAACACCAAGGAAATGTTGCGACAGCAGGGATGCAAATCTTGGCCAAACGCCCTGAAGACATGATGAAAGGGGTTATCCTTGCGGCCATGGTTGAAACCTACGCCATCTTGGCCTTCGTTGTGTCCTTCCTATTGACCCTACGCGTCGGCTAAGACCTAGCTTTGATGGATTCGCCTTACGAGGCGAAAAACACAAGACGCATGCAATAGGAGAAAAAACGATATGGATGAACAAACCCAATTAAAGGATTCGATCTTGGCCCAAGCCCACGAAAAAGGGCGTAAACTCTTAGAAGAGGCCAAGGAAACCATCCTAAAAGAAGAGACTGCGCAAGAAGAGCGTTTGATCCAAGATAAACTCAATCAACGCTCCGAGCAGCTCAAGCGGATTCAACGTCAATTGCAACGTGAAACCCAACAAATCGAAAATAAAAAACGCCAATCAACCCTTGTCACCAAGCAACGAGTCTTAAAGGATCTCTTTGCGGATGCTTATGAAGCAATGGTGGCTTGGCCCCTTGAAAAGGAAATGCAGTTTGTAGATGCGGTCTTAGATCGCTATCAGGGACAAGTTGTGACCCTGACCTTCGGTGCGGTGAGCGCTGCTAAATTTGATTCAGCAGCTCTCGAGAGATTGAAGCAGACGCATCAGAATGTGACAGTTGCAGATGCAACGATCTCAGCTCAAGCAGGTTTTGTCTTGTCGGTTGGGAAGATTGATGACAACTATCTCTACCGTGATTTGGTGGATTCCATTTGGGAGCAAGAAAGCTACCAGATGGCAGCCAGCATTTTCACAAATGAAGAGAACTAGGAGGTTGCAATGAGCGAACGGACCTATTCTCAAGTCAATACAGGAATCAGCGTACGTGAGGCTAGTTTTGTCAGTCCCAGTCAGTTCGAGCAGTTGCTTGCAAGTCCCTCCAGCGAGAGTCGAGAAGGCTTGCTACAAGGGACGCCTTATGCTCTAGATAGCAAAGAGATCAAGGATTTAGCAGCCCTTGAAGCCCGTCTGATGGCAGCCTTGTTGGCAGAATACCAATGGGCTTTTGAGGTAAGCCCTCAGTCAGACCTGGTTAGCCTTTTTACTTTGAAGTACACCTATCATAATCTCAAGGTTTATCTAAAACACAAGGCGACAGAGCGCAAGTTGGGGCACTTATTGATCCCTATCGGTCCTTATTCTCTCGATGTGCTCGAGCATTTGGTGGCGACCTTTTCTGCGGAGCATTGTCCGGCCTTTATGGCGGAAGAAGTGGCTGCAACCTGGCAAGAATTCCAAGACTATCAGGACTTGCGAGTCCTCGAAATTGGGATGGACTTAGCTTATTTTAAACACCTGAGATACTTAGGGGACAGCCTAGATCATCCGATTCTGAAGCAGTTGGTGGACGTGACCATTGACTTTTACAATGCGATTACGGTCAAGCGGGCCTTGGATCAGCAAAAACCGCATAGCTTTATGCACCAATTGCTCTCAGATGAAGGGAGCCTCAGTGCCCATCAGGTGATCGACCTGCTAGAATCCGGTCAGTGGTTGACCTGGTTTTATCAAGTCAATCCGCTAGAGTACGATCTCGCTTTAGAGACTTATGAAGAAAAGATGCGCACCGGTCAACTAAAGACCGTAGAGTTGGAGTATTTAGAGAGTTTGGTGAAATTCAGTCTTCTAGACGCTGGCCGTTTCGAAGTTGATGGACCCCTCCCTCTTGTTCGTTATCTTTACGGAAAAGAGTTAGAGGTGACCAACCTTCGTTTGGTCCTCTCTGGTTTGGACAATGGTTTTCCGCTAGCAGACATCAAAGAAAGGATGAGACCGATTTATGGACAAACAGACCTATAAGATCGCCGTTGTGGGCAATCGGGACGCCATCCTTCCTTTTCGCCTGATTGGCTTTCAAACCTATCCGGTCACAGAGCCGCAAGAAGCGATCAATACCTTGCGAAAACTCAGTCGGGAAAACTTCGGGATTATCTACCTGACAGAGGATATTGCTCAGGCCATTCCAGATACAGTGGCTTTTTACGACCAGCAGCTGACACCAGCTCTGATCCTTATCCCGACCCATAGAGGGACTACAGGACTGGGCCAACAGCGGATTCGCGATAATGTCGAAAAAGCAGTAGGACAGGATATTTTATGAGAACAAATGAATTTGGCCAAACGATTGGAGATGCACTGCCGGATTTTACACCGGGGCGTCTACCAGCTATTGAGCGGATCGAAGGTCGCTATACCGTGATCGAGCGCCTCTCAAAAGAAAAACACGGGGCGGATCTTTATCAGGTCTACGGGCCAGCCTCCCCAGCAGCTATGTGGACCTTTCTGTTCAAAGGTCCTGCCCGCAATGAAGAGGAGTGGGACCGCTTATTAGATGATCTCATGACAGCCCAAGGTCGCTTTTACTATGCGATTGTAGACAAAGATTCCGGCAAGGCTTTGGGGACTTTCTCTCTCATGCGGATCGATCAAGCCAACCGGGTGATCGAGGTCGGAGCAGTGACCTACTCACCATCGCTCCAAAAGACTCGCATGGCTGCGGAAGCCCAGTATCTGTTAGCGCGCTACGTGTTTGAAGATTTAGGCTACCGCCGCTATGAGTGGAAATGCGATGCTCTAAACCAAGCTTCTCGAAAAGCAGCTGAGCGCCTAGGATTCACCTATGAAGGCTGTTTCCGTCAGGCTGTTGTTTATAAGGGGCGGACCCGCGATACAGACTGGCTGTCTATCATTGACCAAGAATGGCCAGCAATCAAAGAGCGTTTCGAAGCTTGGTTGGATCCAAGCAACTTCGATGACAATGGCCAACAAAAGCAATCTCTAAGAGAGATAGCGCAAAAGTAAAACAAAGAAACAAAGGATTCCCAGGAGGAATACATGACTCAAGGAAAAATTATCAAAGTCTCCGGTCCCTTGGTGGTTGCATCAGGGATGCAGGAGGCCAATATCCAAGACATTTGCCGGGTCGGCGATCTTGGTTTGATTGGCGAAATTATTGAGATGCGGCGGGACCAAGCCTCTATCCAAGTATATGAAGAAACGTCTGGAGTTGGTCCAGGAGAACCAGTGGTCACAACTGGAGCTCCCCTTTCTGTTGAATTGGGACCAGGCTTGATCTCTCAGATGTTTGACGGGATCCAACGCCCCTTGGAACGTTTCCAAGAAGTGACTGCCAGTGACTTCTTGGTTCGTGGGGTGCAAGTTCCTAATCTCGATCGTGACACCAAATGGACCTTCGAACCAAGTGTGACAGAAGGGACAGAAGTAGTCGCTGGAGACATCGTCGGCACCGTTCAAGAGACCAATATGGTGGAACACCGCATTATGGTGCCCTTCGGTGTCAGTGGACGTGTGACCAAGATCGCAGCAGGTTCTTACACAGTGGAAGAGCCAGTTTATGAGATCGAGCAGGCAGATGGTAGCCTCTTTACTGGAACCTTGATGCAAAAATGGCCGGTTCGCCGAGGCCGTCCCTTTGCACAAAAACTGATTCCGGTAGAGCCTTTGGTCACAGGTCAACGGGTCATCGATACCTTCTTCCCTGTTACGAAAGGTGGTGCTGCAGCTGTTCCTGGTCCTTTTGGAGCTGGAAAAACCGTCGTGCAACACCAGGTGGCCAAGTTTGCCAATGTAGACATCGTAATTTACGTTGGTTGTGGGGAACGTGGAAACGAAATGACGGACGTTCTGAATGAATTTCCAGAATTGATCGATCCAACAACTGGCCAATCCATCATGCAACGGACTGTTCTGATCGCCAATACTTCGAACATGCCAGTGGCGGCGCGGGAAGCTTCTATCTACACAGGGATTACCATCGCCGAATACTTCCGTGATATGGGCTATTCCGTTGCCATCATGGCGGATTCGACATCGCGCTGGGCAGAAGCTCTTCGTGAAATGTCTGGTCGTCTAGAAGAAATGCCAGGGGATGAAGGCTACCCAGCCTACCTTGGTAGCCGGATCGCCGAATACTACGAGCGTGCAGGTCGGGTCAAGACACTTGGAACTACTGCGCGCGAAGGTTCAATTACCGCTATCGGTGCCGTTTCCCCTCCAGGTGGAGACATTTCAGAGCCGGTAACGCAAAATACCTTGCGAATTGTTAAGGTCTTCTGGGGCTTAGATGCTCAATTGGCCCAACGCCGCCACTTCCCAGCCATCAACTGGTTGAGTTCTTATTCGCTTTACCAAGATGAAGTTGGTCGCTATATCGATTTACATGAACAAATCAGCTGGTCTGAAAAAGTGACCCGCGCTATGAATTTGCTTCAAAAGGAAAGTGAATTGCAAGAAATCGTGCGCTTGGTTGGTCTAGATTCCTTGTCTGAAAAAGACCGCTTGACCATGAATGCGGCCAAGATGATCCGTGAAGACTACCTGCAACAAAATGCCTTTGATGAGGTCGATACCTATACCTCTTTCAGCAAGCAGGTGGCCTTGTTGACCAACATTTTGACCTTTGATCAAGAAAGTCAAAAAGCACTAGAATTGGGAGCTTACTTCACAGAAATCATGGAAGGAACCGTAGCTCTTCGAGACCGTATTGCCCGGAGCAAGTTCATCCATGAGGATCAGTTGGCAACCATTCAAGCCCTGAAAGAAGAAATCGTAGAAACCCTACACCAAATCGTCGCAAAAGGAGGAGTAGACAATGAGCGTGATTAAAGAATACCGTACTGTCAGCGAAGTTGTTGGCCCCTTGATGATTGTCGATCAGGTCGAAGGGGTTCACTACAATGAACTAGTAGAAATCAAGCTTCATGATGGAACGACCCGTCAGGGACAAGTCCTCGAAGTCCAAGAAGATAAGGCCATGGTCCAGCTCTTTGAAGGATCTAGCGGGATCAATTTGGAAAAAGCCAAAGTCCGCTTTACCGGACGTCCCCTAGAACTTCCTGTGTCTGAAGACATGGTCGGACGCATCTTTAACGGGATGGGCAAACCCATCGATGGTGGTCCGGAGATTATCCCAGAGAAGTACTTGGACATTGATGGACAAGCCATCAACCCTGTTTCGCGGGACTATCCGGATGAATTTATCCAGACAGGGATCTCAGCCATTGACCATTTGAATACCTTGGTTCGGGGCCAAAAACTCCCAGTATTCTCAGGTTCTGGTCTTCCTCACAAGGAGTTGGCGGCTCAGATTGCTCGTCAAGCGACGGTTCTTAATTCGGAAGAAAACTTCGCCGTGGTCTTTGCGGCTATGGGAATCACCTTTGAAGAAGCCGAGTTCTTTATGAACGACCTTCGGGAGACAGGTGCGATTGACCGCTCGGTCCTCTTTATCAACTTAGCTAATGACCCCGCTATCGAGCGGATTGCCACTCCTCGGATCGCCTTGACAGCTGCCGAATATTTGGCCTATGAAAAAGACATGCACGTCTTGGTTATTATGACCGATATGACCAACTACTGTGAAGCCCTTCGGGAAGTATCCGCTGCCCGCCGGGAAGTTCCAGGTCGTCGGGGTTATCCAGGTTATCTCTATACCAACCTCTCAACCCTCTACGAACGTGCAGGACGCTTGGTTGGAAAGAAAGGATCTGTGACCCAAATTCCGATCCTCTCTATGCCAGAAGATGACATCACCCACCCCATCCCTGACTTGACAGGCTACATCACCGAAGGTCAGATTATTCTGTCCCGCGATCTCTACAATAGTGGTTACCGCCCACCGATCAATGTTCTTCCATCCCTTTCCCGTTTGAAGGACAAGGGTTCTGGTGAAGGCAAGACTCGGGAAGACCATGCGGCGACCATGAACCAGCTCTTTGCGGCCTACGCCCAAGGAAAACAAGCCAAAGAATTGGCTGTAGTGCTGGGGGAATCCGCCTTGTCCGATACCGACAAGCTCTATGTTAAATTTACGGACCGCTTTGAGCAAGAATACATCAATCAAGGTTTTACCACCAATCGGACGATTGAGGAAAGTTTGGATCTCGGTTGGGAACTCTTATCCATCCTTCCACGAACAGAGCTTAAACGGATCAAGGATGAGATGATTGACAAGTATCTGCCAAACAAAGAGGATTAGCCTATGGCACGATTAAATGTAAAACCAACTCGGATGGAGCTTAATATTCTCAAAGAGCGCCTCAAGACAGCAACCCGGGGGCACAAGTTGCTCAAGGATAAGCGGGATGAACTCATGCGCCGCTTTATTGAAGCTGTGCGTGAGAATAATCGTCTGCGTCAAAAGGTGGAGGCAGCGCTGGTAGGCAATATGCAAGATTTCGTGATGGCCAAGTCCTTAGAGAGCGACCTCATGGTAGAAGAAATCTTCGCCGTTCCCACTCGAGAAGTGATGCTCCATATCGAGGAAGAAAATGTCATGAGTGTGCGCGTGCCCAAGCTCCATGCCCGTATCGAAAATCCATACGGAGATGATGAAGGAGACGTAGTTTATAGCTACCTCGACTCCAACAGTCAAATGGACAGCACGATCCAAGAAATGGGGGATCTACTCCCTGATTTGCTCAAGTTAGCAGAAATCGAAAAAAGCTGCCAACTTATGGCAGATGAAATCGAGAAAACCCGCCGTCGAGTGAACGGACTCGAGTATGCGACCATCCCAGACCTCAAAGAGACTATCTATTATATCGAAATGAAACTTGAAGAAGCCGAACGCGCCAACCTCGTCAGAATCATGAAGGTAAAATAAGATACAAAGCCGATAAGCAACTCAAAGGAAAATAGGAAATCCAACGACGAAGCGTCCGCTTCTAGTTGGATTTATCTTTTTCCAAAGAGTTGTAGGCGTGTTCAGTTATAAGAAACAAAGCCCGTAAAATGCAAAGTGAAAATAGGGAGCAGGACAGAAGCACTGTTGTATAGAATGCTTCGTTGTCCTGCCCCCACAAGGCTGATTAGGATTTTTCCGAGCTCTTAAAGCAAGAGAAAAATCCAATCAGCTACTGTGCCTTTGAAGTTAGTACTATTACAGTTTGCGTTTTTCACCCAGCCTTAATGACTTAAAAAAGATAAGAACCTCATCGAGGAACGGCTCCTTGATGAGGTTTTTTGCACCCTGGAACTCTTCTTCCGCCACCCTTTTTTTATGTTACTAGTTTGTAACAATGTGACAAGAAAGACGAAATGTTACAAGAAAAATACAGTTTTGTTAAATAGCCAAAAAGGCCTTTTATTATTTATAAATTGTGATAAGATAGTATAGTAGTTCATTTGTTCAAGAAAATCTTGAGCAAAAAAACAAAGAAAAAAGAGGATAAAAGATGAAATTAAAAGTTAATACGAAAGCCTTGATCGCTTCAACAGTAGCTCTTGCAGTGATTCCATTTACAAAAGCCACTGCAGAAACACTTGAAGATTGGGTAGCTCGCTCAGTAGATGAAATCAAACATGATATCCAACAAAGCGGTGAAAACCAACAAACTTATACCATCAAATATGGTGATACATTGAGTTCGATCGCAGAAGCGCTTGGAATCGATGTTCATGTGTTGGCAAACTTGAACAACATCAGCAACATGGATTTGATCTACCCAGGTACTGTTTTGAAAACAACAGTAAATGATCAAAAAGAAGTAACTTCAGTTGAAATCCAAACTCCTCAAGCAGGTGCGACAGATGCAACCGTTGCAAGTGCTGACTTGACAACAAACCAAGTGACAGTTGATGACCAAACAGTCGCTGTCAACGATTTGTCAAAACCAGTTAACGAAGATAACAAAGCTGTTCCAGTTGCTCCAGCAGCGGAAACTCAAGAAGCTCCTGTAGTTGAAGTACCAGCAGCAGAAACACCAGCACAACCAGCTGTTCCAGAAACACCAAACTACGGTGCTCCAGCTGTCAATGTTGAAGTTCAAAATCAAGAAGCAGCCCCAGCTGCTGCTCCTCAATCTGCTCCAGCAACCGAAGCTCCTGCTGAAACACCAGCACCAGCAGAGGAAGCTCCAGCAGCACAACCTGCAGCAGTAGAAACTGCAGCTGCCCCTGAA
The DNA here is from genome assembly GCA_032477695.1 of Streptococcus parasanguinis. Classification (GTDB taxonomy): domain Bacteria; phylum Bacillota; class Bacilli; order Lactobacillales; family Streptococcaceae; genus Streptococcus; species Streptococcus parasanguinis_Y. The sequence continues at coordinate 4,046 of JAWDWJ010000005.1, read as the reverse complement.
GTGCAACCAGTAGCATCAACTCCAACAACTGGTAATGCTATTCCAACTGATCCAAATCTTCAACCTCAAGCGGAAGCTTTCCGTCAAGAAATTGCAGCGAAATTCGGTATCACAAACATCGGTGGTTACCGTGAAGGGGATCCAGAAGACCATGGTAAAGGACTTGCAGTAGACGTGATGGTTCCAACAAATTCAGAGCTTGGAGATCAAGTTGCACAGTATGCAATTGATAACATGGACCGTGCAGGTATCTCATATATTATCTGGAAACAACAATTCTACATGCCAGTAAATAACATTTACGGACCAGCTAATACATGGAACCAAATGCCGGACCGTGGTGGAGATACAGCAAACCACAACGACCACGTACATATCTCATTTAACGGATAATAAAACATTGAACTAGGCCTAGAGCCTAGTTCTTTTTTGTGTGCACAAAAAAGCCGGAAGACGAATCTTCCAGCCAGATACTGATTATAAAATATGATCGACTTTTTCCACCTGATAAAGGGCAATCGCCATGATAATGGTTAAGACCAGTAGCATGATGATAGCCGGTGTCCAAGAGTGGAAGAGAGATTTACTGTAGCCGAAGAGGATGGGACCAAAGGCTGCAAAGACGTAGCCTCCTGTTTGGGCAAGACCGGAAAGTTGAGCTGTTTTTTCAGGTGTGCTGGATTTCATAGAGAAAGCGACCATGAGGTAAGGGAAGAGCGAACTAACGGAACTTCCAATCAGGGCATTTAATACCAACCAGTAGAAGAAGTTGCTAGTCGGGATTAAGAGCATGGCTACCCCCAGAATCCCTGCTCCGACAACAATGGCAAGCATCAAGCGTCGGTTGCGATCGGATAACCGTGTGGTTAAACTTGGGATCGTCAAGGAGAATGGGAGACTGATTAGGGTAAATACTGAGGCAAGTAGTCCAGATTCAACCTTTGAAAGGCCAGCTTGAACAGCCATGGTCGGAAGCCAAGTCATACTTGTGTAGAAAAGCAGTGACTGCAAGCCCCCAAAAATCATGATAGCCCAAACATATTTATTGGTATACCACTTACTACTAGATTCTGTAGTAGCCGTCTTTTTTAGATGGTGGTTGTAGCGAAGGTTAGGAATCCAGATGACCAAAGCAAGAGCACACAAGGCTGTCAAGATGTTGACCAAACCTTGCCAAGAAGTGGCTTTGGTGATCGGAACGGCCACAGAAGAGGCGATCGCTGTGGACATCCCCATAGAAGTGATGTACAAAGTGGTCAGAATGCCTAGTTGGCGGGGTCTGTTCGCCTGAATCAGGCTTGGAAGCAGCACATTGAGAAAGGCAATGCCAGCTCCAATCAAGATGGTTCCCAGATAGAGAAAGGGGAGGTTGATAATCCGAATGGCAGATCCGATCGTCATTGCGATCAAGACAAGAAAGAAGAGACGCTCAATCCCCAACTTTTTAGCAAATTGAATCGCAAAAGGTGAGAAAATGGCAAAGGTGAGAAGGGGCAAGCTAGTCAATAGTCCCAGAGAGCTCACATCTACCCCCAAACCAGCTGCGATGTCAGACAAGACCGTCGGAAGCGTAGTAAATGGTGTTCGTAAAACAATCCCAAGCATAATGATGCCCGGGATGAATAGCGTAGAATGTGTTTTTTTCATAAATCCTCCTCAGACAAAAATTCTCTTCATTATAACATAGATCGAGCATAAATTGGAGTATTTGTACAAATGAAGGGTAAGGACCGTAGTTCTCACTATCGTTCGAACTGCATCAATGTACCTAAGTTCGCTAACGTTGCTAAAGGAATAAGGACCGTAGTTCTCACTATCGTTCGAACTGCGTCAATGTACCTAAGTTCGTCTGCGTCTCTATTGGACTTGACTAACTAAGGTACATAGAAAAAAGCCACCGGTTTTGGTGGCTCTTATAGGGAGATTATTATGAAAAAGTTTAGGATTTTCTATCAAACAAAGTTAGGAGGTCTTCATTTGATGGTTTTATTATAATGCTGATTTCTTAAAGAAAACTTAAGAAAAGGTGCTGATCGAAAGAATCGGTCTGAAGTCTGAGAAAATACATTAGCCAGCATCCAAAACAGGATGCGTTTTTTATTTAAAATAATAAAGATCGTAGTTCTTACTAGCGTTCGAACTACATCAATGTACCTAAGTTCATAAACGTTCGTAAAAAGAATAAGGATCGTAGTTTCCGCTCTGCTTAAACTGCATCAATGTACCTAAGTTCACTAATGTTCGCTAAGGTAATAAGGAACGTAGTTCTCACTGTCGTTCGAACTGCGTCAACGTACCTAAGTTCGTCTACGCCCCTACTGGACTTGACTCACTAAGGTACGTAGAAAAAAGCCACCGATTTTGGTGGCTCTTATAGGGAGATTATTATGAAAAAGTTTAGGATTTTCTATCAAACAAAGTTAGGAGGTCTTCATTTGATGGTTTTATTATAAGGCTGATTTCTTAAAGAAAACTTAAGAAAAGACGCTGTTTATAAGAATCGGTCTTAGGTCTGATAATTTTTTACAACAGAATCTATTTAGATTTTTTTCTAAATAGAGTTGACAAAATGATAGTGGAGTTGTACAATCTATTTAGAAAGATTTCTAAATAGATTAGAGGAGATAGAGAATGAATTTTGCGCAAACATTTAAAGCTTTATCGAATCCGATAAGAAGAAGTATCTTAGAACTGCTAAAGGTGGGGAAATTATCTGCTGGTGATATCGCTGGCCACTTTGATGTAGCAGGAGCGACCATTTCCCATCATTTAAGCCTCCTCAAGCAGGCAGATTTAATTCGAGAGGAAAAAGAGAAGAATTTTATCTACTATGAACTCAATACTTCTTTCTTGGAGGATTTAATGGTCTGGCTCGTTGATTTGAAAGGAGACTCTACTGATGAAAACGAATAAAAAACTATTGATATTAACCTCTATGGTGATCCTTTTCCCCATGCTTTGGGGGCTGATGATTTGGTCGCAATTGCCTAACCAAATCCCGATTCACTTCAATTTTGCTGGCCAGGCCAATAACTTCCAATCGAAACCCCTGGTTGTGTTTGGTCTTCCTATTTTCGATCTCATGGTGCATCTGTTTATGATCTTTATGATCGGTCGCGATTCTAAGAATAGCGCTATGAATGAGAAAATGATCAGAGCGATTTACTGGTTGACCCCAATCGTTTCCTTAAGTACCTCCTATCTCATCTATAGCAAGGCGCTAGGATCTACTACCAATCCATCAGTTTTTGTTTCAGTTTTGCTGGGTCTTATCTTTGTGATCATGGGCAATTACATGCTTAAGTTGAAAGTGAACCACACGGTTGGGATCCGCCTTCCTTGGACCTTACAGAGTGAAGATAACTGGCACAAAACCCATCGCTTGGCAGGGAAGTTGTGGGTGATTGGAGGATTGATCCTCCTACTTGAAGCAGGCCTTCAATTCGCTCTTTCTTATGTACTGGTGCTAGTCATCCTCGCCATTGTGTTTATCCCTATGGTGTACTCTTATCAGTTAAGTCGGAGAAATCGTTAGTATGAAAAATGTAAAAACCAGTGGGAATCCGTGTTAGGGTAACTTCTACTGGTTTTTATAGTGCTTGATTTCATCGCTTTCTTAGTCAAAACAAATTGAAAAAAGAGCGTACCAAATTTCTTCATCTGAAAGCGTATCAGATGAAGTTTCGCTATGAAGGACGTAGTCCAGATAACAGCATGATGGAATCCTTTTTTGGCATTTTGAAATCAGAAATGTTTTATGGTTATGAGAATACATTTAAGTTGCTTAATCAATTGGAACAAGCTATTGTAGACTATATTGATTATTACAGCAACAAATGAATTAAGGAAAAACTAAAAGGATTTAGTTCTGTAAAATACAGAACTAAATCCTTTGAATAGCCTATTTGCCTAACTTTTTTTGGGTCAGTACAATCTGGTTGCTAGGACTTTATTATGCTTTATCTTACTAAGGATGATGATCTTTTTCAGGATTGCTCATAATCTGTGTAAATATTTCTTTATATTTATATTTCAGATATTTTTCG
>JAWDWJ010000004.1:0-109178 GCA_032477695.1 Streptococcus parasanguinis | reverse complement strand
CGAGTCAGCGTCAACTTCTGAGTCAGTCTCAACATCCGAGTCAGCGTCTACATCGGAATCTGTATCAACGTCTGAGTCAGCATCTGCGTCCGAGTCAGTGTCTATTTCTGAATCGGTATCGATGTCCGAATCTGCATCTACATCCGAATCAGTATCAACATCAGAATCAGTCTCAACATCTGAGTCAGCATCTGCGTCCGAGTCAGTCTCAACATCTGAGTCAGCGTCTGAATCAGTGTCAGCATCTGATTCAGTATCAACGTCCGAATCAGTCTCGACTTCTGAATCGGCATCTACATCAGAATCAGTTTCTGCATCTGAGTCAGCGTCAACGTCTGAATCAGTATCAACCTCTGAATCGGTGTCTACGTCCGAGTCAGTTTCAACATCCGAGTCAGCGTCAACTTCAGAATTAGTATCGACCTCTGAGTCAGTTTCAACGTCTGAATCAGTTTCAACGTCCGAATCAGCATCTGCTTCTGAATCACTCTCGACATCCGAGTCAGTATCAGCGTCAGAATCAGTATCTACATCAGAATCGGTTTCAACCTCTGAGTCAGTTTCAACCTCAGAATCAGTATCGACTTCAGAGTCTGAATCAACATCTGAGTCTGTATCGACATCCGAGTCGGTTTCAACGTCCGAATCAGTCTCGGCGTCAGAGTCAGTTTCAACGTCTGAATCAGTGTCGACATCAGAATCGGTTTCTGTATCTGAATCAGTGTCTACTTCGGAATCAGCCTCTGCATCAGAGTCAGTTTCAGCGTCAGAATCAATCTCGAAATCTGAGTCAGTGTCTATTTCTGAATCAGTCTCGACGTCAGAGTCAGTTTCAACATCTGAATTAGTATCAACATCCGAGTCAGTTTCAGCGTCGGAATCTGTATCAACGTCGGAATCTGTATCAGCATCGGAGTCAGCATCAGCTTCTGAATCGGTCTCAGCGTCCGAGTCAGCATCTACATCAGAATCGGCCTCAACATCAGAGTCAGTCTCAGCGTCTGAGTCAGTATCTACGTCAGAATCGGCATCAGAATCAGCCTCAGCGTCAGAATCAGTATCGACATCTGAGTCAGTTTCAGTCTCTGAATCGGTATCGACGTCAGAATCGGTTTCTGTATCAGAATCAGTGTCTACTTCTGAATCTGTTTCGACTTCCGAATCATTGTCAACATCAGAATCAGTTTCGACATCAGAGTCTGAATCAACATCCGAATCAGCATCTGCTTCTGAATCAGCCTCAGTGTCCGAATCAGTCTCGACATCCGAGTCAGTTTCTGTATCTGAATCAGTTTTAACGTCTGAATCAGTCTCGGCATCTGAGTCAGTTTCAACATCAGAATCAGTATCGACTTCTGAGTCAGTTTCAACATCAGAATCAGTCTCGACATCCGAGTCAGTTTCTGTATCTGAATCAGTCTCAACGTCTGAGTCAGTATCAGCGTCTGAATCAGTTTCTATCTCTGAGTCAGTATCTACGTCTGAATCAATCTCGACCTCTGAATCATTGTCAGCATCAACATCTGAGTCGGTCTCAACCTCTGAATCAGTATCGACATCCGAGTCATTGTCCGCGTCCGAGTCAGTTTCAACTTCTGAATCGGTGTCAACATCAGAATCATTCTCAGTCTCTGAATCAGCCTCTGCGTCCGAGTCAGCGTCAACATCCGAATCAGTGTCTACGTCTGAATCGGTGTCAACATCAGAATCAGTTTCTGCATCAGAATCAGTATCAACATCCGAATCAATTTCAGCCTCTGAATCAGTTTCAACGTCAGAATCAGTGTCAACCTCAGAATCGGCATCTGTATCCGAATCGGTTTCTACGTCAGAATCAGCGTCAACATCAGAATCAGCGTCAATATCAGAATCGGTTTCGGCGTCCGAGTCAGCGTCAACATTTGAATCAGTGTCAACGTCAGAATCAGTATCAGTGTCCGAATCAGCTTCAACCTCAGTAAGCCAATCAGTGTCAGCATCTGAATCAGCTTCAACCTCAGTAAGTAAATCGGTTTCTACGTCTGAATCGGTGTCTACATCCGAATCAGTATCAGCGTCTGATTCAGAATCAGCGTCCGAATCAGTATCGACATCTGAGTCAGTGTCAACGTCCGAATCAGTATCGACATCTGAGTCAGTGTCAACGTCCGAATCGGTTTCTGTATCTGAATCAGCGTCCACCTCAGAATCAGTTTCTGCATCCGAGTCAGCGTCTGAGTCAGAATCTGCGTCCGAATCAGTATCGACATCTGAGTCAGTGTCAACGTCCAAATCGGTTTCTGTATCTGAATCAGTGTCCACCTCAGAATCAGTTTCTGCATCCGAGTCAGCGTCTGAATCGGCATCTGCATCCGAATCAGTGTCTACTTCTGAATCGGCATCAACATCGGAGTCAGTCTCAGCGTCAGAATCATTGTCTGCATCTGAGTCAGCATCAACCTCTGAATCAGTCTCGGCGTCTGAGTCGGTATCCGAGTCAGTATCAACGTCTGAATCAATCTCGACATCTGAATCATTGTCAGCCTCTGAGTCAGTGTCTACATCCGAATCGGTTTCTACCTCTGAATCAGTATCAGTGTCCGAATCAGCTTCAACTTCAGTAAGCCAATCAGTCTCAGCATCTGAATCAGTGTCGACATCAGAATCAGTTTCAGCCTCTGAGTCAGTTTCTGCGTCTGAATCAGTTTCAGCATCCGAGTCGGTTTCTACCTCTGAATCAGTATCGACCTCAGAGTCCGTTTCTGTATCAGAATCGGTTTCTACGTCAGAATCAGCGTCAGAATCAGCATCAGCCTCTGAGTCAGTTTCTGCGTCTGAATCAGTGTCAACATCAGAATCAGTATCAACGTCTGAATCTGTGTCAACATCCGAATCGGCATCTGTGTCCGAGTCATTGTCAGCGTCTGAGTCAGTTTCAGCGTCTGAGTCAGTTTCAACATCAGAATCTGTGTCAACGTCTGAATCGGTGTCTACATCAGAATCAGTATTAACGTCTGAATCAGTTTCTGTATCTGAGTCAGCATCAGCCTCTGAGTCGGCCTCTACCTCAGAATCAGTCTCAACCTCTGAATCAGTCTCAATGTCCGAATCGATTTCTGTATCTGAATCAGTTTCAGCGTCCTTGTCAGCGTCTACGTCTGAATCAATCTCGACCTCCGAATCATTGTCAGCTTCGTTGAGCAGTTCAGTATCAGAAAGTCAGTCAGTCTCTACCTCGGTTTCGACATCAGTATTTGTATCTGAGTCAGCATCATTGAGTACCTCTGCACCTGAATCAACTTCAACATCAGTAAGTACTTCAGTTTCAGTGAGTCAATCACAATCAGGATCAACATCTGGTAGCGGTTCATACTCTAACTCAATGAGCCAATCAATTTCTCATTCAGAGTCATTGTCTGCATCAGAATCAGCAAGTGGATCACAAAAACACAGCCAATCTGTGGCCCTTCCAAATACTGGCGAAACAGGATCTGTAACATCAGCCCTTCTTGGGGTTGTTACAGGGTTAGCTGGAATTGCTGGACTTACCCGACGTAAAAAGAAGGGGAACTGATCTAGTAGGAAATATCATTTTTTTCGAGTGAATCTCATAGGAGATTCACTTTTTTACTAGTAGAATGAAGTGTTTTTAATGTGTTACAAAAAAATTTGAAAATTAAACGATAATATATAAGTTTTTTGTAGCAAATTACTTGAATCTACGTAGTATTCCTGTATAATGAATAATGACTACAATGTAAGGGGAATATCATGCAATTTAAGCGTTCAAAAGGAAACTTTCGTGAAACAGATCGTGTCGTACGCTTCAAATTAATTAAATCAGGAAAAAATTGGCTTCGGGCATCAACGGCTGCCCTAGGCCTCTTTCGCGTGGTGCGTGGGCAAGTGGAGGAGACCATCATTGCCAACGTGCAGCAAGATCAAATAGAAAATCAAAAGCATAACCAAGCCTTCTTAAAGGGTTTGATTACGGTAGGGACTGTTTTTGGTGGTGCTGTGATTGCTACGACTGCTAAGGCGGAGGATGCAACATCACTTGCACCAACGGTTTCTGAGACAAAAGAGGAAACCTTGGCAGAAGTAGATAGTGTGGTCTTAGGAAATACCTCTACCCAGTCTTCAGAATCCAGCTCTGTTTCAGGATCAACCAGCCTTTCTACATCTGTGAGTGCATCTGCTTCAATCAGTGAATCCGCTTCTTTGTCCTTGAGCGAAGTTGGATCAACTGCATTATCAATGGCAGTTAGCGAGTCTGCTCAAGCTTTAGAGTCAGAGGTGGTTGTTGAGGAGCCGACTAGTTTAGAAGAAGCCACTGTTTTGGAACAAAATACCTCTGAAGCTGAATTGCTCCAAGAAATTGCAGAAAATTACGCATCTAAAATGACGGACACCGATCGCCGAGCAGTGGTCGAAGCGGTCATTAACAAAGTGCAGGCTGAAGTGACCGCAAGCAATAACTTGATCCACACCAATGCCAGTGCTCAAGCTTATGCTGACCAGCGCGATCGTTTGGAGAAAGCTGTCGATGAGATGATGATGACCTTGACAGCTGCAGGTTTTGTGGGAAATACAAATGTAGATGGGAAACCTGCGATCTCTGCTCAGTTGGCTCCTCTAGCTGAAGAAACATACTTGGCTGATGATGTATTGGATATGAGCCCGAACCCAGAAGATCCCAATGGTGCGAGTGTAGAAGATCCTACACTTGACACACCAGGATATGCTAAGGATCCTCATCTAGATAAAGATCTTTTAAGATTTTCGCCTGAAGAGTTGAAAAATTTTTTAGGTGAACCCTACACCAATCGTTATACATTTGGTATTTGGGACTTTGTGAATAAACAAGGAGAGTCACTTGGTTACTATGCGACCATGTCGATTGATATCAGTGAGATAGACCCGGAAAAGCATAAGGCAATGGATGTTTATTTCCGCATTGTTCGGAAATCAGATGGGGCTGAAATTTTTTCACAAACTGTATCTCCAGAAGGACATGGCCAAGATATTCAATTACCAAAAGAAGTACTGATTGGTCAAGCTCCCCTTGGGAACAAGGTTTTTAATTCGAAACCTACTACAGGTAATGGAACCTTTGGAATGCTGACGAATGTTATTCCGGAACAAGCTTTCTTCGTCCGGAGTATTTATGATGTCATGACGCCTGAGAACCAGGGGCAATTGATTAGGACCTATCCTAGTATCAAAATTCCATCTATGATGGGACAACAATCGACCTTCTATAGAGAAGTGGACCCGAATGGTAGATGGTTTAATGGGCAATATGAACCAACGGGGAAAGAAAGATCCTTACTAGAGTATAGAATCTACGGATTGGAAGGCCAGCATTATACAGCTTCCAATCCACGCGAATTTCCTGGTTATGTACAGGTCCCAGCGCACACCGTGTTCCCGAATCGTAAAAGTGAGGTGTTCGATAATAGTAAGAATGGGAAATCAAGAATTGAACTATTAGGGGATGCGCGTGAGCATTTCATTAAAAGTGAAGTTGTCACCCTTAATCAAAATGGTGATTATTCTCTTCGCTACTATGTTTTAGATCCTTCTAAAATCCATGATGTTAGTAGTGGTGATGTAGGCAATACTCAGGTAACCGATGTATATACACTTGTTTATGAAAAAGAATTTAAACAAGATAGTACGGATAACCTTTCAGATTTAGGTGGAACTCGTAAAGTTGAAAGTAAAAACAAGGATTATTTCCTGAATGTTACACCAAAACGAATAGATTACCAACATTTTGAGTTGGATATTACAGGTTGGTTCTCTAGTAAGGAGACAGTTACTTACACTGATGAGAAAACAGGAATAGAATATACTGTTCCAAAACCATTCACGGAACTTCCAAAATCAGCATACCTCGATAAAAATACGACCATGGTCGTTGGAGAAGATGCAACACCTCAAGGAGCAGATGGTTTTTCCAACTTCAAACAAACGATCAAAAAAATAGTAGATTCATACCCCTTAACGAGTGTGAATTATTACTATCGGAAGATGACACCGTCAGAATCTGCTTCACAATCTCAAAACTTCTCGATTTCAACTTCAGAGTCACTAGTTTCAGAATCCATTTCATCTTCTCAATCTGTTTCGGTCAGTGAGTCCGTTTCCTTGTCACAAGCATCTAGCTCCGCCAGTCAATCAGATTCACAGGTTTCAACCTCGATTTCCTTGTCACAATCTGTCTCGACAAGTGAATCCAACTCGTTGGTTCAAGAATCGATCTCCACAAGTCAGTCAGAGTCGTTGATTCAAGCGTCCGTTTCAGCCAGCCAATCAGACTCGTTGGTTCAGGAATCTGTATCGGCAAGTCAATCAGAATCCTTGGTTCAGGAATCCGTATCAGCAAGTCAGTCAGATTCATTGGTACAAGCCTCCGTATCTGCCAGCCAGTCAGAATCCTTGGTACAAGCCTCCGTTTCAGCCAGTCAATCAGACTCGCTGGTTCAGGCATCTGTATCGTCTAGCCAATCAGAATCCTTGGTACAAGCGTCCGTTTCAGCCAGCCAATCGGAATCGCTGGTCCAAGAGTCGGTTTCTGCAAGTCAGTCAGAGTCATTGATTAAGGAGTCAGTATCAGCCAGCCAGTCAGATTCCTTGCTTCAGGAATCCGTTTCCGCCAGTCAGTCTGAGTCGTTGCTTCAGGAATCCGTATCAGCGAGTCAATCAGACTCGTTGGATCAAACGTCCGTTTCAGCTAGCCGGTCTGAGTCGTTGGTTCAGGCATCTGTATCGGCAAGTCAATCCGACTCGTTGGTACAAGCCTCAGTTTCTGCAAGTCAGTCTGAGTCGTTGCTTCAGGAATCCGTTTCGGCCAGCCAGTCTGATTCCTTGGTTCAAGAATCAGTTTCTTCAAGCCAATCTGAGTCGCTTGTTCAAGAGTCGATTTCAGCGAGTCAATCAGAGTCATTGATTAAAGAATCTGTATCAGCTAGTCAATCCGACTCACAATCAAAAGCAGCATCAGCATCTAAGAGTGAGTCTGAAAAAACCTCTAAATCTGCTTCGTTGAGTCAGTCGGTATCCGTATCTAATTTAGCATCTAGATCAATTTCTGTGTCTCAATCGCAGTCGACATCAGCGGTTGGATCGGAGGAAGTGGTTTCTCAACTGATTTCCTTGTCACAATCTATTTCGATGAGCAAAAAGCTGTCAGAATCCGTTTCGTTGAGTCAGTCAGAGTCATTGGTTCAGGAATCAGTTTCTTCAAGCCAATCCGATTCGCTAGTTCAGGAGTCTGTATCTGCCAGCCAATCAGAATCACTGGTTCAAGCGTCCGTCTCAGCTAGTCAGTCAGAGTCACTGGTTAAAGAATCAGTTTCTGCCAGTCAGTCAGAATCGTTGCTTCAGGAATCGGTTTCTGCAAGTCAGTCAGATTCCTTGGTTAAAGAATCCGTATCTGCCAGTCAGTCAGAATCGTTGCTTCAGGAATCGGTTTCCGCAAGTCAGTCAGATTCTTTGATTAAAGAATCTTTATCCGCAAGTCAATCAGAGTCGTTGGTTCAAGAGTCCGTTTCGGCAAGTGAATCGAATTCATTGGCTCAAGAATCGATCTCAGCAAGCCAATCAGATTCTTTGGCTCAATCGTCTGTTTCAGCCAGTCAGTCCGAGTCGTTGGTTCAAGCCTCAGTATCGGCTAGCCAATCCGAGTCGTTGGTTCAGGCATCGGTATCAGCGAGTCAATCAGAGTCATTGATTCAGGAATCTGTATCGGCCAGTCAATCCGATTCCTTGGTTCAGGAGTCTGTATCAGCTAGCCAATCCGAATCCTTGGTTAAAGAATCAGTCTCAGCTAGCCGGTCTGAGTCGTTAGTACAAGAATCAGTTTCAGTAAGTCAATCACAATCTACTTCTGATGTCGAATCCAAGTCTCAAATTACAGAATCTATGTCCTTTTCTCGTTCTGATTCAATGAGTCAGTCGGAATCGCAAGTATCGACTGATTTGCAATCAACATCATTGAGTCAATCAGAATCGTTGGTGCGAGAGTCAGTTTCTGCGAGTGAATCGGAATCATTGGTTCAGGAGTCTGTATCGGCCAGTCAATCAGAGTCGCAGGTTCAAGCCTCAGTATCTGCTAGCCAATCGGATTCGTTGGTTCAAGCATCTGTATTGACCAGCCAATCAGAATCACTGGTACAAGAGTCAGTTTCGGCAAGTGAATCAGAATCGCTAGTTCAAGAGTCGATCTCAACTAGTCGATCCGAATCATTGGTTCAAGAATCCGTTTCAGCAAGTCAATCTGAATCCTTGGTACAAGCATCCGTTTCGGCAAGTGAATCAAATTCATTGGCTCAAGAATCTATCTCTGCCAGTCAATCAGAGTCGCTGGTACAAGAGTCAGTTTCCGCCAGCCAGTCCGATTCGTTGGCTCAAGATTCCGTTTCTGCAATTCAATCAGACTCCTTAGTACAAGCGTCGGTTTCAGCTAGCCAATCAGAGTCGCTGGTACAAGAATCAGTCTCAGCAAGTCAATTAGATTCATTAGTTCAAGCTTCTGCTTCGACAAGCGAATCAGCTTCAACTTCTCATGTCGTAGCTGCATCGCAGGTTTCAGAGTCTGGATCGTTCTCTCGATCCGTTTCTGAGAGTCTATCTGCTTCACAATGGACATCCTATTCAGAATCTCTAGCGTCAACATCTGTTTCAAAATCTGACTCCTATAGCCAATCAGCTTCACTCCTTTCTTCAAGCGAATCGGCTTCAACGTCCATGCCAGTATCTGAATTTCCTTTGACGAGTGTTTCAGATTCTATAAGCGCATCATCGACAGAGAGTCAATCCTTATCGCAGGAAATTTCTGAATGGATCAGTGTGTCTTATGCGTCAAGTTTCTCTGCTGTGACAAGTTCTTCGGAGTCTGTCGTGTCTTCGTTTGGCACCTCTTACTCAGAATCTCCATCAGACACAAGCTCACTAACTGCGACGCACTCTTCCGGACCTGCTCTTCCAGAGACAGGTGCCCATCCTTCATCTAATATTCTTGCTACAGGAGCTTCCATTCTTCTGTCTGGATTAGCCCTTTTAGGAATTCGGAAAAAAGATGGCAAATAAAACCTTAAAAGACCGGAATGAACCGGTCTTTTATTGATCTAGAATGTCTAAGAAGTGGGGAAATATGTTATAATGAATGAGGAAGTTTTCGTTGAGGGATATGAAGAAGGTTACTTTGTGAAAAGCTCTGTTTGCCTTCATATCTTCAGAAAATATGGGATTAAAAAAGAAGAGTCAGAGGAAAGAGATGAAAATCCATTTTACAAATCTATTTGGGCAATCTTCGAAAAGTGTTGCCCTGATGGCACAAAACGATATTATGAATGTCGTTCGTGAACTTGGGGTTAATGAATTAGGGATCTACTTTTATGATCATAGCAATGAACCAGCTAGCGAATTGAACTCGCGAATGGATGGGATTTTAGCAGGCGTTGCTTTTGGGGATATTGTCTTCGTTCAATCTCCTTCTTGGAATGGAATTGAGTGGGACCGCCGTTTGGCTGATAAGTTAAAACTCCTTCAAACCAAGCTGGTCATGTTTATCCATGATGTCCCACCACTCATGTTTGAGAGCAATTATTATCTAATGCCTAACTATATCGACATGTACAATCAGAGTGATCTGGTCGTTGTTCCGTCAGAGCAAATGTACCATCGTCTAGTATCAGAAGGACTCACAGTGAAAAAATATGTGGTCCAAAAGTTGTGGGATTTGACCCACAGTTTGGATCTCTACACTCCGCAATTTGAGAAAAAACTGATCTTCTCAGGAAATCCTTCACGTTTCCCACATATCATCGATTGGAAATATGAGACACCCCTTCATGTCTATACCGAACCAGTTGAAGGAGTCGATTATTCTAAGATCCATATGGAAGGCTGGCGGACCAAGCAAGAGTTGCTTCTCGAACTTTCCAAGGGTGGTTTTGGGCTTGTCTGGGGAAATTCTGAGAATCCTGAGGATGAGCGGGATTACTACAAAGAAAATATTTCCTACAAACTATCGACCTATCTATCTGCAGGTCTTCCGGTAGTAGTGCCAGACTATTTGTCAAATGCAGACTATATTCGAGAAAAAGGGCTCGGCTTTGTAGCCTCCAGTCTTGAAGAAGCCAATCGTTTGGTCCAAGACTGTACAGAAGAAGAGTATGCCCAAATGGTCCGAAAGGCTCAATATACTTCTTATTTGATCCGCAATGGCTATTTTACAAAGAAATTATTTGTCGATACCATCATGGCTTTAGGAAAATAAATAGAATAAAATAGGATTCTTCAGACATAAATCTGAAGAATTTTTTATTGAATACGGTACCAAGGCTATAATTTTTTACAATATTAAGGATTAGTGACAAATAAGTGTAGAAAATAAGCAAATTATGGTAAAATAAGTTGAGATAAAATGCTCTAAAGGCACATATTTAAAGGCTGTTTTCCAAGTGGAAGAGTCAAAATGAGTAAGAGAAAGTTTAAAAGAAATGTTAAAACGATCTGAAGTAGGAAAGAGATTTTGTTGGACGATATTTTTCGTCTTTATTTATGTTTTGGGAAGTAAAATTTCCCTGCCTTTTGTTGACTTATCAAAGGCCTTGAGACTCAATGAGGGAACGACAACGGGCTTGCAGCTCTCAAGCGCTGTGATGGGGGGAAACCTCCGCGGGATGTCGATCTTTTCGATCGGTCTATCCCCATGGATGTCTTCCATGATTTTGTGGCGGATGTTTACCGTTTCAAAACGCTTTAACCTCGAAAAAACCAGCACGGAGATTGTGGAACGGCGAAAGATGTACGTAACCTTGGTGCTCGCCATCGTCCAGTCTTTGGCAGTGGCCATGTATCTCCCTTTGAAGACAGGGTTGAACTCTGGACTTGTCATTGCGGTCAATACCATGATTATGGTAGCTGGAGCCTTCTTTTTAGTTTGGCTCTCCGATCTAAATGCCGCTTTGGGGCTTGGAAGCTCTGTGGTCATCATGATGGCTGGGATGGTTATGTACCTGCCAGAAGACGTGATGCAGACCCTTTCAAATGTCAATAATATTCCAGAAATCGCTTATGTTCTGGGCGTGATTTTCATCTTGATTTTTGTCTATGTGGCAGTCTTGGTGGAATATTCCAAGTACCAGATTCCTGTCAATAAATTAGGGATCCACAACAACTTGAAAAGTTATACTTTTTTGGATATCAAGCTCAACCCGGCAGGAGGGATGCCCTTCATGTACGCCATGACCTTGGTGTCCATTCCTCAGTATGCTATGCTCTTGATCTTGTCAATGGATTCCAATGCCAAGTGGGCTGCTCGTTTAGCCAAACACTTGGTGATGGGAGATCCGATTTGGATCCTTCTTTACATTCTGATGATCGCCCTTCTCTCTTTTGCTTTTGCCTTTGTCAATGTGAACGGAGAAGAAATTGCAGATAAGATGATGAAGGCTTCCGAGTATATCGATCATGTCTATCCTGGAGCAGATACACGTCGCTATATCAATAAAATTGTGCTACGCTTGACGGTTTTTGGGACCTTGTATCTGATCCTCTTCACGGCGCTTCCTTTTTCTCTCCTGTTATGGGATAAGGATCTCTTGCGCTTGACCATGATTCCAGGAACCTTTCTCATGTTTGTCGGGATGATTTACAATATCCGAGAAGAAATTCGTGCCCTTCGAGTGAATCAACGTTATACAAGAATATTCTAGGAGTAACCATGTATTATTTTGTACCAGCTTGGTATGGAACGGACCGCATCTGGCAGCAAACAGCTACCCCTTGGTACTGGATGCGAGAGTCCATTGAATTTGACGATACCATTAATCAAGTTCGTATTTTTCAAGAAGCAGAAATGGATCGGATCTTATTGTTGCCTCAATATAGTCCACAACTGCGCTATTTTTTACACCGCCAAGATTTGTTAGAGACAGATGTTCTTTCGATTTTTGATAAAATCCAACAGGTTCCGTCTGATTTGACTATGCGCCCAGTCCAGCTTCAGGACATCGAATGGCCAAGTGAGACCACTTTTTCCTACACTCCCTTTTTGGTAATGGCATTTCGAAAGGGCCACCACCTAGCGAAAATTGATATGGGAGTGGATGGAAATATCCTTACCCTAACCCGTTATAAAGAGGATGAAATCCTATATGTCGAATATTTAGATGACCGTGGGTTTATTTCTAGTAGGGTATACTATAAAGATGGCAAACCTTATTTCCAAGAGTATCTGAGTTTTGATGGACAATGGGTTTTGAGAGAGATGTTGATCGAAGAGAACCACTCTGTCATGGTTAATGAGTCTTTCTACCATGCATTCAAAAAAGAAAATTATTCTAATATTGGAGAAATCGTCTCTGAAAAAATGAAGCAACAGCTGGCAACCTTGGTTCCAGGAAGAGACCAGTTGGTTCTGGCAGCTCATCCAGCTAATTTAGCTTTTTTACAAGATACAGCAAGTAGCGTCAAGAAAGTCTTGTCTTTCTATGGAGATCGCCAGCCCTTATCTGCCGAAAACTTTGCCCTCTATTTTGATATGATTGATGCCCAGCTCTTGATTACAGATAGTGAAAAAACCAAAGAAGCGATTGCGGTCTTTTCTCCTAGCTTGGCTCAGAAGACACACCGGATTACCTCTTTTGACTCCCGCCTTCGTTTGGGCTCTAGTCAGGAGCGCAAGGAATCGAAGATTTACTTTTATGTCAATGAAGCCGAGCTTCCAAGTAAGAGCCAGCTCAAGAAGGTTCTGGAAGTCTTGGCACAACATCCTTTATTTGAAGTTGTTTTTGCATTTTACAATGGATCACCGGAGCGTGTTAAGGAATTAGAAGGGCAACTCGAGGAATTGATCGCTAGCGAGCAGGACTTGCATCTGGTTCAATCACCAGCCCAAATGGAAGGGCTTGGGGAAAACCAGATTATCGATGAAGAGTCCGTACAAGACGCACCGGACTATCGCTTTGTAGTTAAGAATTTTTCAAATGAAAATGACATTATTCAAGAGTTGGAAAAAACCCGCTTGATCGTAGATTTAAGCGAGGAACCCAACCTCTATACGCAGATTGCAGGGATCTCTGCTGGGATTCCACAGGTCAACCGCGTCCAGACAGAATATGTCGATCATTTGAAAAATGGCTATGTCTTATCAAAGGGAGACAAGGAATTAGAAAAGGCAATCACGCACTTTTTATTGGAATTGAAGCCTTGGAACGAAGCCTTGGTCTACTCGATCGAAAAAATTCAAGAATACACCGGTCAACGCTTGATCGAGAAATGGGAAGGATGGATGAAAGAACGTCATGGATAAAAAACTACAAATACCCCATATTCTCCAAATCGGCTCAAGCAGTTGGCAGGATCAGGTGGAGCTTCCTGCTGGACTAGGCTGGCACTTTTTTCAAGCTACCGCTCTTCCATCGCTCAAAGAATATATGGAAGAAGAGGAAATCTCCAAATTCAAAGCCTTGATTCTAGAAAAGCCAGAAGATTTATTAGCTTTAGGAGAAGACCTGGCTTATTTCCAGCCTTATACCGTTTTTTATGATCAAAGCCATGAACTAGAGGCGCCTTCTGACGAATTGGCCCATCTCTTAAGACTCAAGCAAGCAAGACCCTGGGATTTCTCAAACAAGCATCAATTTCTCTATGTCTTAGAGCGCTTTTTATACGACAATCAATATGGAGATGCCTTTACGGTTCGTGACCTGCGAGTGAGACCTGATTTTGCTGGCCAGCAAACGGTGCTGGGGCAACATTTCCTTCAGCTCGAGGGCTCATACGGCGAGGACTTTACACCGATTACTCAGTGGGTCTACAACTATGTGTACGATGCTAGCCGTCCTATCAATTTTTGGTTGGAATATGAAAAAGATCCAAGCTGTCAGCTGCAATTGCGGATTCAATTTTATCGCTTTGGTGCACTGGGAGAGTGGGTCAAAGATGCAGTCTTTTCAGAAGAAGAGATGGAGCAACCGCTAGAATTGGATGGAGCAGAACCTTATTACCTAGCCTTTTCGCTGGAAGCAAAAGGAGAGGGGGCGCTTACGATCGGAGCCTTACATAAGCGCTTGTCACATGGTCCTTTAGGAGAGATGACCGTAGGAGCTAAGACGCTACGGGACCACAAACGCCAAGAAATTTTTGCTTATTTCCATCCTGGCGATATGAAGCCACCTTTAAACATTTACTTTTCTGGGTATCGCCCGGCCGAAGGTTTTGAAGGGTTTGGGATGATGCGTGCGATGGGTAGTCCCTTTATTCTCTTTTCTGACCCAAGACTGGAAGGTGGATCCTTCTATATGGGCTCAGAAGAATTGGAAAGTCAAATCACTGCCTTTATTGATCAGCACTTGGACTTGCTCGGCTTTGAGCCAAAAGATATGAATTTTTCAGGCTTGTCCATGGGGACCTTTGGTGCCCTTTACTATGGTGCTCTTTATTCTCCTCATGCGATCTTGGTCGGAAAACCCATTGTCAATCTGGGGGATGTCGCTGCCAACCTGAAATTTAAACGCCCAGATGAGTTTGGAACATCCCTAGACATGATGCAGTTGATCACTGGTCAAGTGTCGCAAGAAGGGATCGGTCAGCTCAATCAACGCTTCTGGGACCGGTTTGACCAGGCAGATTTCAAGGATACGATTTTAGCCCTTGCCTATATGAGGGATGATGACTATGACCAGCAGGCTTATCCAGATATTTTAGAGGCCTTGTATGAATTGCCGGTTCGTATTATCAGTACTAGCCGCGCCGGTCGACACAATGATGCGAGTGGTCCAATCATTGAGTGGTTTGTGACCCAGTACAAAGAAATCATGGAAAGAGACTTTGGAAGAAACCAATGATAAAAATAAAAGAAAATGAAAGCAGACGAATCTACTGGGGCGATACCGTTCTAGCAGATTATCTTTGGGGGTCGACCATTCAGGCGACTGCCCAAGGAAGCGTTCAGTTTCAGAACCCCCTCATGCCATCTGGTCAAGTGCTGAAAACTTGGCATTCGCAGACAAATTTTGGCGCAACTCGCCAAATTCCTAGTCTGCCTCTGCTCAAAAGAGAGCAAGATTATGAACTGGTTATCACGATGGAAGCGACTCCAGCTCATACCGTTATGGTAGAAATCGTCTTCAAAGATCGCTTTGGAGAGGTCGTTGGCCGTCGAGTAACCGCAGAAGGTCGCTTGCCGTTTACCTATCCAGATCAAGCATACGCCTATGAAGTACGCTTGCTCAGTGCAGGTTTGCAAGAGTTTACCTTCCACTATTTCACGATTCAACCAATATCGTCTGAGGGAGCAGAAGTTCTCGAATAGACGAACATCACTGCAAAAAAAGAGGATTACATTGGATTACGTTAAATTAAGAAACATCAAAAAAATCTTAAAAGAAGTCAATAGCTGGAAGGATGATATGGCCCGCTTGACGGATCGACAACTACAGGAGAAGACTGTGGAATTTCGGGAACGTCTAGCAGAGGGTGAGACCTTGGATGATCTCTTGCCGGAAGCATTTGCGGTTGCGCGGGAAGCTGATAAACGGGTTTTAGGCATGTTTCCTTATGACGTGCAAGTCATGGGAGGGATTGTCCTCCACCAAGGCAATGTCGCTGAAATGAATACTGGTGAAGGAAAGACCTTGACGGCAACTATGCCGGTTTATCTCAATGCCTTAGAGGGCAAAGGGGTCATGGTGATTACGACCAATACCTATCTGGCAACTCGGGATGCAGAAGAGATGGGACAGGTCTACCGCTTTTTGGGCTTGACTGTTGGAGTTCCTTTAAAACAGTCAGAAGACGAAGAATTAGATCCAGAAGTCAAACGGGAGATTTACCGGTCAGATGTCATTTATACGACCAATACCAGTCTGGGATTTGATTATTTAACAGAAAACTTGACGGCTTCGGCAGATGGCCAGTTTTTGGCAGACTTCAATTACGCCATTGTCGATGAGATTGATTCGGTGCTTCTAGATAGTGCTCAGACTCCCTTGATTATTTCTGGTTCTCCTCGGGTCCAGTCCAACCTTTATGGGATTATTGATACCCTGATCCAAACCTTCAAAGAAGGGGAAGATTTCAAGTTTGATGAAGAAAAGAAACGAGTTTGGTTGACTCGAAAAGGAGCTCATGCAGCAGAAGCCTTTCTAGCTATTCCCAATCTCTATGATCCCCAATACCGTGACTTGGTCCGCCATATCAGCCTAGCCCTGCAGGCCAATAAAAACTTTATTAAGGATAAGGATTATGTCATCCATCCTAATCCCGATGGAGAAGAAGAGATTGTTTTGCTAGACCAGGCGACGGGTCGATTGATGGAAATGACGCGCTTGCAAGGAGGACTCCACCAGGCGATTGAAGCCAAAGAGGGTCTCAAGCTCACCCAAGAAACACGGGCCATGGCTTCTATTACTTACCAAAACCTCTTTAAGATGTTTCGGAAGTTGGGAGGCATGACCGGGACTGGGAAGGTCGCTGAGGCAGAGTTTCTTGATACCTATGCCATGTCAGTGATCAAGATCCCAACCAATCGCAAGAAGATCCGCAAAGATTTGCCGGATGAAATCTATCAGACCTTGCCGGAAAAAATCGTGGCTTCCCTGGATTATGTGAAGAAGGTCCACGAAAAGGGCAATCCGATTCTGGTCTTTGCCGGATCCGTTGAGATGTCGATTCTTTACTCAAATCTTCTTTTGCGCGAAGGGATTCCTCACAATCTTCTCAATGCCAACAATGCTCCTCGAGAGGCCCAGATCATTAAGGAATCAGGTCGAAAAGGAGCCGTGACGGTTGCGACCTCAATGGCCGGTCGGGGAACTGATATCAAGTTGGGGCCAGGAGTTGCTGAGTTAGGTGGCTTGGTGGTTGTCGGGACTGAGCGGATGATGAACCAGCGGATTGACCTTCAAATTCGGGGGCGTTCAGGTCGCCAAGGAGATCCCGGTTTGACCAAGTTCTTCGTCTCTTTGGAAGACGATTTGATGAAAAACTGGGGGCCAGACTGGATCCAGGATACCTATCAAGACTATGATGTAGATGAGCGGATTGGTTCAGCCAAAGCTCTGACCAAGCGCAAGTATAGAAACTTGGTGGAACGGGCCCAAAATGCTAGTGAAAGTTCTGGTCAGGCCAGTCGTCGGATGACGTTAGAATTTGCGGAAAGCATGAACATTCAGCGTGCCATTGTCTACGAAGAGCGCGACCGCTTGATCAAACAAGAAGGACGCTTGGATGATATCGTTGAAAAAGTGCTTCGTTCCGTCTTTTCAAGTGTAGCCCATAAAAAAGAATACAAGGAACCGGTAGCTTTTTATCGCTATATGTTAGACAATGTGAGCTACCAAGTGGATCCAGAAAAGGCCCACCAAACCTTCCGTAGCAAGAAAACCAAAGAGAATTTCTTGTGGGAGATTGCTAAAAGCGAGTTAGAAGCTAAGTATGAGATCTTAGGCACCGATGAGGTGATCGCCCAATTCCAGCGCATGGCCATTCTAAAAGCTATCGACGAGAACTGGGTCGAGCAGGTAGACTATCTGCAACAATTGCGGATGGCTTTGTCTGGCCAATACACCAGTCAGAAAAACCCTTTGGTAGAATTTTTCCAAGAAGCCTACCAATCCTTTGAACGAATGAAAGAGGCGGCCAAAGAACAAATGGTCCGCAATCTCTTACTGAGTCGAGTAGAAATCAATAAAAAAGGGGAAATTGTCTTGCATTTCCCATAAAAGAGGACATTATGACAGTATACAATATCAACCTTGGAATCGGTTGGGCTAGCAGTGGTGTTGAGTATGCCCAGGCCTACCGTGCCCAGTTGTTACGCAATATCCATCAACCAGCCAAGTTTGTCTTTATGGATATGATCCTAGCCGATAACATCCAGCATTTAACAGAAAATATCGGTTTTAAAAATGATGAAATTATCTGGCTCTATAGCCATTTTACAGATATAAAAATTGCACCAACAACCTATACCATTGATCAGGTCTTAGCAGGATTTTCCGGAAAACCGACTCGTGAAGAAGTCGATGGTAAGATCAAGCGCTTCTTTTATGAGGACCAGGACAACTTTTTGACCTGCTACTTGCGGTCTGAAAACAGTCCCTATGTCGAACGCTGTGAGTACGTGTCTAGAGGAATTTTGGTGAGAAAGGATTATTTCTCCTATACCCGCTATTGTACCGAGTACTTCATTCCTAAGAACAATCAAGCCAATTTGATTGAGCGCCGTTTTTACAATGAAGACGGGACGGTTGCCTACAGCATGCAGATGGCGGATGGTCGCGAAATCTATCGTTTCCCAGATCGCTACCTGGTTGGTCGCCAAGAATTAATCCGCTACTTCATGCAGACCCTTCAATTGACCAAACAAGATCTGGTGATTTTGGATCGGGAAACCAATATTGGTCAGCCTATCTTTGAAGAAGCGCAAAAAGCCCGTCTAGGTGTGGTCGTCCATGCAGAGCACTTCAGCGCCAATAATGTCGATGATCAGTATATCCTGTGGAATAACTACTACGAGTACCAATTTACCAATGCAGACAAGGTAGACTTCTTTATTGTCGCGACTGACCGCCAAAAAGAAATCTTAGCCGAGCAGTTTGCCAAATACACCAACCATCAGCCGGCCATCTATACCATTCCAGTTGGGAGTCTTGCAAGCTTGCCACAAAACGAAAATCGCACCCCATTTTCTATGATTACCGCCTCTCGTTTGGCGACAGAAAAGCATATTGACTGGTTGGTGCGAGCAGTGGTTCGCGCCAAAAAAGAATTGCCAGAACTGTCTTTTGACATCTATGGAAAAGGTGGAGAAGAAGGCAAGTTGCGTTCTCTAATTGATGAATTGGGGGCGGCAGACTATATCCATCTCAAAGGGCATGCCAATCTAGAGGAAATTTATAAGAATTATGAGGTTTACCTGTCAGCGTCGACCAGTGAAGGCTTTGGGTTGACCTTGATGGAGGCGATTGGTTCTGGACTTCCGATTATCGGTTTTGATGTTCCTTATGGCAATCAGACCTTTGTCACAGAAGGCAAAAATGGCTATCTCATTCCGCCTTCAGCAGACCAAGTGGTCGACCAGATCGCTGCTGCCTTTGCGGAAAAAATGATCCAGCTATACAAAAAAGATGATCTAGCCAGCATGCGTCAAGCATCTTATGCGCGTGCAGAAGACTTTTTGACCAGCCGAGTAGAAGAAGCTTGGGCACAATTGATAGAAGAGGTGACACATGCTGAACGTATTTGATAGCTATTCTCGTGAAAGCCAAGACCTGCTCCACTCCATGAAAGAGTCTGGCTTTGACCATCCGACCGTTATTTTGGAGCCAAACGGTTTCTTACCAGACGGTGTCGAGTCTCCCTTTATCTATTTCTTGGGTCAACCAAAAGGGGAGAAGCGCGGTCGCTACTTTAATGAAGTTCCAGTGCCTAATTTCTGGGAAGTTTCTGGGGATAACAGTTCGGGAAAAGTGACCTACTATGGTCAGGAAAAGGCTCGGATTGTTTACCATGCTGCTTCCTATAAACGCATCGTCGAGCGCTTAGAGTGGTTAGATGATAAGGGACAAGTGGTCATGGTTGAGCACTATGACCAATATGGTCGTAAGATTGCTGTAACGACTTGTGGCGATCAGGGACAGTATTTGGTGACTACTTATTTTGAAGGGGATACCGAGCGCTTGACAGAAAATCACCAAACAGGGGATTTGATCTTGACCTTGGACCATCAACCCATGCGGATTTTCAAGAATCGCTTAGATTACTTTGTCTTTTATCTAGAGTATCGTGGTTTTGATTTAGATGGTTTGGTCTACAATACGCTGGCTACCTCCTTTAGCATTAGTCTCCAGCTGGGCAATAAAGGCATCAAAGGACGCGACGTCTTGGTGTGGCAAGAGCCTCTTCACGACAGCCTTCCAGGCAATATGCAGTTGATTCTAAAGAGCCCAGAAATCCGGACCAAGAAGATCTTGATTCCGCAAAATGCGACCTATCATCGTGCTTTGCAGTTGACCTCGCAAGATCAGCATAGCTATTTCGGTCCCCTTGGCTACCTGTATGATTTCAAGGTGAAAGACGATATCCGTAAAGACGCCTTTGTCTTGACCAATTCGGATCAGATCGAAGCCTTGACCTACCTAGTAGAGAACTTGCCGAATGTGACCTTCCGTGTAGCAGCTTTGACGGAGATGTCTGCGAGCCTCTTGTCTATGGTCCGCTACCCAAATGTAGTCTTGTACCAAAATATCAGTCAAGAGCGGATCAAAGAGTTGCTTAAGGTCTCTAGTATTTATCTGGATATCAACCACTATGCAGAGGTGCAAGGTATTGTTCGCAAGGCCTTCGAACACCAGCAAGTCATCCTTGCCTTTAGCCATACCCTGCATGACCGCCACTTCCTCGCACAAGCCAATATCTTTGATCAAGGAAAAGAAGCAGATATGGTGGCCTGTATCCAGGAAATCTACCAATCTGTGGATAGCTACAGAGAAGCCGTTGCGCAACAAATTGCCCAATCAAGTAGCGTTGAGCCAGCTGTTTTCAAAGCTCGCTTGCAAGAAGGGATAGGTGGACACAGTGAGTGATCGTAAGAAAGATTTATTTTACAAAGAAGTAGAAGGACGGATGGAGTCTCTCAAACGCCGTCCTGCCGAAAAAGAAAAGACGACACGTTCTGAAAAGATCAATGTCACTTTTAATGTGATCATTGGTTTGGTGATTCTGCTGGGAGTTATTTTTACCCTCTTCAGAGTGTTAGGAGGATCCTAAGATGGAAATGGTATTTGCAATCGGGATCTCGATCTTATCCCTCGCTCTTGTGGTTCTGATCACCCTGCAGCCTCGCCAACAACAATCGCTCTCAACAGATGCGACCAGTAACCTAGGAAAACCAAGTTACTGGCGCTCCCACCGTGGACTCAAGCTAGCGACTCTCGTTGTTAGTATCGTCTTTCTCGTATCCTTATTTCTTTATATGATGGTCGTACAGGCCTAGTCTTTAATAGAATGGATAAAAAGAAGTTAGTATTCTCCAACTTTTTTTTAGAATGTAATCCATCTGTTTCTTACCTATTTCATCAGCTTTTACAGCCCTACTCAACTGTGCGGAGGTGGGACGACGAAATCGAATTCTAACGAATTACCGATTTCTGTCCCACTCTCTTTTTTATCCTGCTTCCTTCTCTTTTATGGTATACTGAAAGCGACAACATGATTGGAGCTCCCGATGAAAAAGATTCCCTTAGTATTTTCAGGATGTCTGTTAGGACTGGTTGGCGCTGGAAACCTTCTTGCAGACTCGCTACCCTTCCTTGCTCACGCCTTTAGTCTGACAGGTTTGTTCTTCTGGTTTTTCTTTGTCGTTTATCATGCGATTCGCTGGCAAGAAACCAAGATAGAATTCCAACAACCAGCCCTTTTATCTGGGATGGCGACTTTTCCCATGGCAGGGATGATTCTATCCACCTATCTTTTGCGCCTCTTTCCAGCCTTTGGGGGTCTATCACAGTTGGTCTGGTGGTCTGCCTTTCTCTTGGATCTGGGCTTAATTCTCTATTTTACCAAGACACATGTCCTAGCGCGACCAAGAGCCAATGCCACTCCCAGTTGGACCGTTCTCTATGTAGGCATTGCAGTAGCAGCTTTGACTTATCCAGTTGTAGGAATCAGAGAGATTGCTTATCTCGCTTTAGTGATTGGTTTTGGTTTGACCTTTCTTCTTTATCCCCTTATCTATCATGATTTGAAGCAGTCCCCCTTACCCAGTCATCTGTTGGGCCAAGAAGGCATCTATTGTGCTCCCTTTTCTCTTCTTTTAGCAGCCCTGGTTCGTGTGGGTGGAGCGAGCTTGCCCACCTGGTTCTTACTGATCATGGTGGTGGCCTCGCAAGGTTTTTATTTCTTTGTTTTGACGCGCCTACCGAAAATGATCAAAGAAGGTTTTCAACCTGCTTTTTCAGCCCTGACCTTTCCAACAGTCATCACAGCGACCTCTTTGAAAATGGCCCAAGGCTTGTTGCAACTGCCTTTCTTGACAGCTCTTGTATGGCTGGAAACTCTTCTTTGTCTCTTGATTTTAGTCGCTGTCTTAGGAGGTTATGTGGCTTATCTCAGGGAGTAGGAAGTCATCCTTTTTCATTGAAACCTTGTCACGATTATGGTAAGATGCACTATACGATTTGTCATACTTTATAGGAAAGGTATCTATGAAATTCATCAAAGGAAAGCTCTCACTGCTGTATCCCCTCTTTCTGCTCTTGTTTTATTTTTATGTTCGGCCCCAATTTCGCCCTTTGGCCCAGTATGTCTCCAATAGTGTAGCAAGCGCCAATAGCTATTATTGGACCTTATTTGGCCTAGAAGGCCTCTATGCAGTATTTACAGGATTTTTGGTCTATCGTTTTTCTAAAAAAGCGCAGTTTAAGCTGGGGAAGAATCCTCTTCAAGCTCTGATAGAAGCCGTTTTTGCGGCCTGTTTGGTTTACTGGTTGGACTACTTCATCAGTGGTTTTGTTCAAGGACGGGCAGCCGTTTTGAGTCTGTTTCCACGGGAAATTAGCCCCACAGGGGTGCTTATCCTAGTGATCGCAATGGTTATCATCCGGCCAGTGACAGAAGAGCTGATCTTTCGTGGAGCCTTGGTGAATGCCTACTTTAAAGACTGGAAACTCTATGCTGAGATTTGGCTTCCAGCCCTCATCTACAGTGGCTTACATTTTCTCCACACTCCCTTTTCGCTAGGAGCTTCTATCATCTATCTCCTGCCGAGTGTGATTTTTGGGATCCTGTATTATCGGAGTAAAACGCTCCTTTCTCCTATTTTGGCTCATATCTTGCTCAATCTCTACTACACCTTGCCTTTACTTTTATCTGTATTTAAGTAGCAACCGATTTCCTGAGTGAGATTGGTTTTTTTTGAAAATATGGTATAATAGAATAAATTTAAAAGAGGGAGTTGAGGTTTGAAAAAAAGCTACCGCGTCAAACGTGACAAAGATTTTAATGCTATTTTTAAAAGTGGTCAAAATGTTGCCAATCGGAAATTCGTTGTTTACCGCTTGCGCAAAGACCAACCGCATTTTCGAGTCGGCCTGTCTGTTAGTAAGAAACTGGGAAATGCTGTGACCAGAAATCGCATCAAACGTTTGATTCGCCATGTTTTGATCAAACACCAAGCCTTCCTTACGACCGATGATTTTGTTGTCATTGCTCGTAAAGGAGTGGAGGAGCTCGACTTTCATCAAGTAGAGAAAAATCTTGTACATGTCTTAAAATTAGCGCATGTCTACCAAGAAAGGGAATAATGTGAAAAAGAAACTGAAGTTAACTGGATTATTTGGAGCGGCCTTATTGGTCTTGACAGCTTGTGGAACTTCTCAAGTGACAGCTCAGTCGACAGGTGGTTGGGAACGCTTCGTCTACTTCTTTGCAGAAGCCATCCGCTTCTTGTCCTTTGGCGGAAGTATCGGTGTAGGGATTATCGTCTTTACCATTGTGATTCGGACGGTCCTCTTGCCTCTCTTCCAATATCAAATGAATTCAACCCGCAAAATGCAGGAAATTCAACCCCTCCTCAAGGAATTGCAAGCTAAGTATCCTGGGAAGGATCTCGATAGCCGGACTAAGCTTTCTGAAGAGATGCGGGCCCTTTACAAGGAAAAAGGCGTCAAAACGTCTTCAGCCTTCCTTCCTCTCTTGATCCAGATGCCGGTCTTGATGGCCTTGTTCCAAGCGCTGAGCCGTGTCGAATTCCTTAAAGTCGGTCACTTCCTTTGGTTGGACCTTGGTGCGATCGACCCGACTTATATCTTGCCGGTTCTTGCAGCACTCTTCACATTTTTCAGCAGTTGGTTGACCAATAAAGCCATGCCAGAGCGCAATGGTAGTGCGACAACCATGATGTATGTGATGCCTGTGATGATCTTCTTCTTTGCCTTGTTCTCAGCCAGCGGGGTCGCACTATACTGGGTGACTTCCAATGCTTACCAAGTCGGGCAAACCTATCTCTTGAACAACCCCTTCAAGATTATTGCAGAGCGTGAAGCAAAAGAGCAAGCTTCGCGCGACATGGAAAAACAAAAACGCCGTGCCCTAAACAAAGCACAGAAAAAGAAAAAATAAGAAAGAGGTGGACATATGGTCCTATATACTGGAGCAACTGTTGAAGAAGCGATTCAAAAAGGTCTGAACGATTTAGATATTCCTCGTATGAAGGCACATATTACGGTTGTAGCGCGTGAAAAGAAAGGTTTTCTTGGCTTGTTTGGGAAAAAACCAGCCCAAGTAGAGATTGAACCCATTGCAGAAACAACTGTTGTGAAAGCCAATCAAAAAGCTGTCAAAGGTGTCCCAGATGAGATCAATGCACAAAACGAACCGGTTAAGACGGTGAGCGAAGCAACGGTCGATCTCGGACGCGTCGTAGCAGCGATCAAAAAGGTCGAAGAAGAAGGAGAAGTTGTCTCTGAAGAAATCAAGACAGAAATCCTGAAACATGACAAAGAAGCAGATACCGTTCTTGAAGAAAAAGGGCATGAACATATCCTTGAAAAAGTCAAAGAACCAGCGATAAAAGAATCAAGCGAATCTGATTTCTCAAACCTTGGTATCGAGGTAGAGGAAAACTACAACATCGAAGAAGTCGTAGATGATGTGACAGCCTATGTTCAAACAGTGGTCGATGAAATGGATGTGGATGCGACCATCTCAAGCAGTCACAACCGCCGTACGGTCAATATGCAAATTGATACCAATGAACCGGGACGTGTCATTGGATACCACGGAAAAGTCTTGAAGGCTCTTCAACTTTTGGCGCAAAATTACCTCTATAACCGCTACTCAAAGAATTTTTACATTACCATTAATGTTAATGACTATGTAGAACACCGGGCGGAAGTTCTTCAAAGCTATGCTCAGAAGTTGGCAACGCGTGCCCTCGAAGATGGGCAAGCCCAACAGACAGATCCGATGTCAAACAGTGAACGCAAAATCATTCACCGTATTGTCTCTAAGATGGAAGGAGTCACTAGCTACTCTGAAGGGGAAGAACCAAACCGTTACGTAGTGGTAGACATCGAAGGATAATCAAGCTATTATTTCCCATAAGGGAGAGACGGGATTGAGCCGATCTCTCCTTTTTTAGGTTTAGAAAGGAAGCAGATGGCATTTGCAGCGATTCGAGAGTTTTTAAAGCTTCAAGGAATGAAATACCTGGCTCCAGCAAAGGCAGGGGTGCTAGCATCGGAGATGGAGCAGTATCGTGCCCTAGCTCAAGCGGCTCGTAAGGAATTCACCGATTTGGTCTCAGCCTTTCAGAAGCGCCACCCCTACTTGGAGCAAGATCGGACCAGTCAATGGATGAACCAGGCCCAGATCTTGCGGCCTCATTTTTGGGCCTATCTAAAAGGAGCGGGGACGATGGCAGAGCCCATGTTTGCCTTGAGGCTTTATGGAGATGCAGTTGATTTTGGAGTTTCCTTAGAGGTGAGCTTTATCGAGCGAAAAAAAGATGAGCAGAGCCTTCAAAAACAACAAATGGTTCTCACCATACCCATCACTCAGCCAGTTTATTATTTCGCCCAGAAAAATGGAGAGAGTCAAAGGGTAGAAGGAACAGAAAAGAATCGCCATGATCTGTTGCAAGGAGTAGCAGAAGGGACGGTTCGTAAGGTCCTCGTCAAATACGATGTTTCTCTAGTTGAGGAGAGTTCCCTAGAGAATATCCTGGATCAGTTGCAAGAGGCGCTGGTGGCTCTGGAACCCTATTACTTGGCAACCCGTCAGGTGTAGAAAGGTGTTCTCCGACCTGTATTTGCAACAATTTTGCCATAGCTATTGACAAATAGAGTCGAATCCGATAGAATAGTAAAGTATGTTTAGTAACTGATCACAACTAGCCGGCTAAACGAATACAAAATCTATGAGGAGGTATTCATCGTGAAACGTACTTATCAACCAAGTAAACTTCGTCGTGCGCGCAAACATGGTTTCCGTCACCGTATGGCAACTAAAAATGGTCGTCGCGTATTGGCAGCTCGTCGTCGTAAAGGACGCAAAGTTTTGGCTGCCTAATTCAGATAAAAACCTAAAAACCAGTAGAAACTCGAGACTACTGGTTTTTGTTTTGTCCGAAAGTGAATTTAGAGGCGCTTTCTGCTATAATAGAAAGAAGAAAAACTCGGAAGAAAAGGAAGATCATGCAGATTTTTGATACCCACACCCATCTCAATGTGGAAGAATTCGCAGGAAAAGAACAAGAAGAGCTCGACTTGGCCAAGGAAATGGGTGTTGTAGCCCACAATATCGTTGGTTTTGACAAACCGACGATTGAGCGAGGAATAGCCTTGTCAGACCAGTACCCAGAACTCTATCTCACGCTTGGTTGGCACCCCACTGAGGCGGGCGATTATAGTCCTGAAGTGGAGGCCTATTTACTTGAACAGCTAAAACATCCCAAAGTTGTCGCACTCGGAGAAATCGGTCTGGATTACCACTGGATGACGGCACCAAAAGATGTCCAAGAAAAGGTTTTTCGTCGTCAGATTCAATTGTCTAAGGACTTGGACCTCCCCTTTGTGGTGCATACACGCGATGCTTTAGAAGATACTTATGGCATCATCAAGAGTGAAGGAGTTGGTCCTCGCGGTGGGATCATGCATTCTTTCTCAGGAAGTTTAGAAGAAGCGAAACGCTTCATGGATTTGGGAATGATGATTTCCTTTTCTGGAGTGGTGACCTTTAAGAAAGCCACAGATGTCCAAGAAGCGGCAGCTGGCCTTCCGTTAGACAAGATCTTGGTTGAAACAGATGCTCCTTACCTGGCACCAGTTCCCAAACGTGGTCGGGAAAATAAAACAGCCTACACTCGTTATGTGGTAGATTTTATTGCAGGACTACGTGGCTTAACAACAGAAGAAGTGGCTCAGGCAACCTACGACAATGCAAGAAAGGTATTTGGCCTTGACTGAGAAAAGAAAAATACCAGAAGTAATTGTCGTGGAGGGCAAGGACGACACAGCCAATCTCCGTCGTTTTTATGAGGTGGATACCTATGAAACCCGAGGCTCTGCGATCGATCAAGATGATTTGGAACGAATTGCTACCTTGCAAGAGTTGCGTGGGGTCATTGTCTTTACCGATCCAGACTATAATGGCGAGCGCATTCGCAAGATCATTATGCAAGAGGTGCCCCAAGCCAAACATGCCTTTTTAAATCGTGGTGAAGCAGTCCCCAAATGCAAGACCAAGGGGCGTTCTCTTGGAGTGGAGCATGCGAACTTTGAAGATTTAGAAAAAGCCCTAGCTGGACTGGTCGGGTCTTACGAAGATGAAAATTTCTTTGATATCACAAAGACCGACTTGATGCGGCTTGGACTGTTGATGGGAAGCGATAGTCGCAAACGACGGGAATATCTAGGCGAAGCCTTGCGCATCGGCTACTGCAATGGCAAGCAATTGATCAAACGCTTGGAGTTGTTTGGAATTTGTTTGGCTGAGGTTGAAGCTACCATGAAAAGTTATGAGAATTGAGAAACTCCCCCAAAAGCAAGGGGAAGATGACGCAATAGAAGTAAGTATATACGGTTTAATCAGGCTTGGTTGCAAGCATTAGAAAAGTGACTCCATAGGATTTGTTATGAGTGTAGATAATGAGGATAATTTATGGGAATCTTCGATTTTTTAAAAAAGACAGAAACAACTGAAGCAACAAACAAAACAGTAGAGTCAATTGACAAAACATGCTTGGGAGTTCTAGAACTATTTCCGATAAAGGAGACGAATGAGTTATTGATTATTGGGAGCTTAGAGGGCGGACTCAAGGTTGGGGATTGTCTGCAATTTTGCAATCCCGATCAAGGTATGGACGCTCTTGGTTCTGTAGTCGTGAAAAAACTCATTAATCAAAATAAGGATGTAGATGTTCTCACGGATGAATCTCTAGCTCATTTGGTCATCGATATGGAAACTTCCTTGGTTAATCTTAAGAAGGGAAGTGTTCTCTATAGTTATGGTGTCGATGAGGAACAACGGCTATCAAGCTATACAGATGCTCTTTATAACGCGTTTGTAATTGTCCAAAAAGGTCAAATGTCCAATGAAGACTATCAAGCCGCTAGTCTTGATGATAGCATAGAAATATTGCGCCTCTTTTTATGGGAGTGCCGTCAAAATCAGAAAACTGAAAGTGAAGAAAGCTATCAAGCTAACACTCGAAAGCTAGAACGCCTAGCAGAAATCGTCAAGGACAAGTTGTTAGCAGCAGATTCGATTTACGCGGTCTTTTCAGAAAAAACGGGGGAAGCGTATCTTTTCTCAACGACCTATGATAAAGGTGAAGAGGGCTATCTCTGTTCAGACCCGATGATCATGCTATATACGCCGCGTTGGTATCACCAATTTAAGGAAACCATTGATCGTCGACCAAATTCAGTTGTGAAACTGATTGAAAATACAGCAGATAAAAAAGGAATTGAGAATTTTCTTGGGACAGCCTTTTACTTAAATGGAGCTTTGGGAGCAGCCTTTAATACCAAGGAAGTCAGCATTAGTGCTTCTGTTTTGGTTCAGAAACCAGATTTTTCGAACCTACCAGAGATACAAGTTCCTGTTATGAATCCTGATATTGTAAGATGGATGCTGTTGATGGGGCAGATGGATAAGCCTACAACAGATGACGAAGAAGTAATATATAAGCTCTATTATAAATTCTTCTCAGCAGCCATGCCAAAAGCCAAACTCCTCATTCCTTTAAATGCTACTTCGGGATTCCCCGATAAGAGTCAGGGAGCCAACTCCTTTGTATTGAAAGAAGACGCTAAGTTCAGCATCCCAGTCAGAGAAGGAAAAGATGGGCGCAATTCTGTGCCAGTATTTACTGATTGGAAACGTCTGCGAATGGTCTTTGATGAAAAGTGGAATGGCATGATTGAAGAAGCTGGTGGCATGATTGAAGGCTTTGACTATGCCATAAATCCAACGGAGTATTATGAAGCGGGTGCCTATGTTAGCCTAACAGCTTTTAAGGAAATGCAAAAGTTTAGTGAGGAACTAGAAGGCAGAGATAAAGATTAGAGAGTTTCTTTCATTGGGAAACTATATAGTTTTATCTACATCTTACCTGAACCACTACCCTTTTTCAAAGATTTTGAAAGGAAATGGAATGGCGAATAGAAGTTATATTTACTTAAAAAACGGAGATGAAGCTCGTATCTTAACAGAGGGAATTTACACGATACCTTATTTTTGGCAATTGTTTTGGGATGAAGAAGATTTAAAAGCTCCTATTGCTCTCTGGGAAACAGCAGAAGAACTTGAAGAAGATGAAGAACAAGCAGAAAGATTTTACCAAGAGCAGAATGTAGATATCTTGCTTCCTATTGAAAAATTCCAGCAAAACGCCCTCCAAAATCGGTCTTTTTTAGAAGAAAATGCTTCTCAGACCTTACAATTATATGATGCCTTTGTTCGTTATATTCTTGCAAACGTAAAAGATGGTGATGTGCTCGGATTTGATGTCTTAGATGTTGTTTTTATGGACCAAGTGTCTGTTGTTTCTGATAAACTGTTAAAAAATATACGAGCTATTCGGGAAAATCAACCCAAAGATTTAGATTTTTCTTTGACAGAAAAGAACTTAATTGGTCTTGCTATGGGCTTTCCTGATTATTATGCTTCAGAATTATTGCCAGAAGACAATATTCTAGATTCGGTTGCCTATCAGGATGAACTGAAGAAAATGAACCCCCAAGAAGATAAGAAAGCGATCGATATGACTGGAGCCGATTCACAAGGGAACAAGTCTCGTGTTCTTTTAGTGTTTTGGATTTTGTTGGCACTAGGAATTATGTGGGTTTTATATATTGTTTTTAGCTAATAAATAGAAAAGAGAATACATGAGAATTGCAGATTATAGCGTGACCAAGGCAGTGCTGGAGCGTCACGGATTTACCTTTAAAAAATCCTTCGGTCAAAACTTTTTGACCGATACCAACATCCTTCAAAAAATTGTGGATACAGCTGAGATTGATAAGCAGGTCAATGTCATCGAAATCGGTCCAGGAATTGGAGCTCTCACTGAGTTTTTGGCAGAAAATGCCGCAGAAGTCATGGCCTTTGAGATCGATGACCGCTTGGTTCCCATTTTGGCGGATACCTTGCGTGATTTTGACAATGTAACGGTTGTCAACCAAGACATCCTCAAGGTAGACCTCAACCAGTACATCGCAGAGTTTAAAAATCCAGACCTTCCGATCAAGGTGGTGGCTAACCTTCCTTACTACATTACGACTCCCATCCTCATGCACTTGATCGAATCTAAGATTCCTTTCCAAGAATTTGTGGTCATGATGCAAAAAGAGGTGGCAGACCGCATCTCAGCCGAGCCCAACACCAAGGCTTATGGTTCTTTATCCATTGCAGTCCAATACTATATGACTGCTAAGGTAGCTTTTATCGTGCCCCGCACCGTCTTTGTGCCAGCACCAAACGTCGACTCTGCCATTCTCAAGATGGTCCGTCGCGAAGAGCCAGCAGTAACCGTCAAGGATGAAGATTTCTTCTTCTCTGTCAGCAAGGCTAGCTTTGTCCACCGCCGGAAGACACTTTGGAACAACTTGACCAGTCGCTTTGGTAAGACCGAAGAAATCAAAGCCAAACTAGAAGCAGGAATCCAAGCTGCCGGCCTGCAACCTTCTGTACGAGGAGAAGCTCTTAGCTTAGAAGACTTCGCTCGCCTAGCAGATGGCCTTCTAGAAGCAGGAATAAAATAACAGAAAAGACATGAGCTTCGTAGCTCATGTCTTGTTTGTTGTAGAAGGAAAGGACGGGATTTGAACCCGCGCGTGAATAAAATCCACTTGCCGGATTTCGAGTCCGGTGCCGTACCGAGCTGGGCCACCTTTCCAAGATGCGGAGAAAGGGATTTGAACCCTCACGCCCGAAGGGGCACATGCGCCTGAAGCATGCGTGTCTGCCGTTCCACCACCTCCGCATAGTTCTATTATACACTTTTTAGGAAAAATGCCAAGGAAAAAAAGGAACAGGGGAGCGGTAGGGATGGCTCCTGTTCCTTTTATCCATAGATCATTTCAATGCCGCAGGATAGAGGCTCTCTTGCTCTTTGGAGGTATCTTTGAGGATAAAGATGGCCCATAAAAGAGCTAAGATGCAGACCACTAATCCCGGGATGCCCCCTTCAGGGCCAAATTCACCACCAGTGATCAAGGTGTGATTTGAAGTTGTGAAGTACATCAGGGATGATTCGCTGTCAAAGCCACTGACATGAAAACCATAGACATTTCCCATCAGGAAATTCCAGGCAAAGTGGAAGCCACAAGGTCCCCAAATATTCCCGCGTTTCAGGGCATAGACTGCTGTAAAGACCCCAAAGAAGAAGAGATGAACAGTAGAGAACCAAGAAGCACCGTTGTTATTCATATGGAAGTAGGAGAACATAGTAGCTGAGATCAGGATAGCTAGAAGGGCATTGGTATGGTAGGAGATAGTTGGAATCAACCAACCACGGATATAAATTTCTTCTGCCGCAGTTTGAAAAATATAGCCGACCAAGACCAAAATCCAGGATACAAGAAATGGCATACTAAATTGAATGCGATGGAATGTGGCATTTCCTGTGACTAAAAAGACGATCAAGACTGTTGTGATCATGATGCCTCCCACAAGGCAACCTTTGGCGAATTCAGAAAGCCCATTTCCTTTGGAAAATCCCATGGTTCGAATAGGCCGCTTTTCAATCAAGCGAACCCAAAGGAAGAAGGCGATGATGGTATAGAGGAAGGACCAAAGGTCAAGGATGTTCCACCAGTCTGGGATCCAGTGTTGCTTATTGAGAAAAAAGCTAGTCGATGCTGTGCTAACAGGGGACATGTACTCTGTGATGTAATACAGAATAAACGGAGCCAAAAACCAGGGTGTCAGAAATTTTCCCTTTTTGATATTGGCAATCAAGGGATTCTCTTCTTTAGAAAGAAAAGAAAGACTCATAAAGAACCTCCATCTAAAAACGTAGAACAAAGAAACAGCTTTCTTTGTACAGCAAGTAATCATTGAAACAAGGCGCTTCTTGATGTCACTTCCTTTCTGCGTTCTTGTTTCGAGCTTCCCACAAGCAACTTATTTATGAATGTTTTCACATTTATTATACCTAAATTAGGAAGCGGTTACAATACCCCTATCTTTATTATCCCTAAAAATTTTACTGAAACTAGTTCCAGATTTTTCTTATTGAGCAATCCAGCCTTATTTCTCATTTTTTGGTATAATAGATAGTATTAATCTCAAAGGAGTGCGATTTGCAAGGAACAATCGTCAAGGCCTTGGCTGGCTTCTACTACGTGGAGTCAGACGGTCACATTTACCAGACACGGGCTCGTGGAAATTTTAGAAAAAAAGGACAGACTCCTTATGTGGGGGATCAGGTGGAGTTCTCTGCTGAAGAGAATTCAGAAGGCTACATTTTGAGCATTGCGCCTCGAAAAAATAGCCTCGTGCGTCCTCCTATTGTCAATATTGATCAGGCAGTAGTGATCATGTCAGCGAAGGAGCCGGATTTCAATGCCAATCTTTTAGACCGTTTTCTGGTTCTTTTGGAGCACAAGGGGATTCATCCCATTGTCTATATTTCAAAACTGGACTTGTTAGAAGATATGGAAGACATCCACTACTACCAAGGAATCTATCAGGCTATTAGCTACGACTTTGTCTTGTCGATTGAGGAACTCTTGCCCCTTTTGACCAATCAAACCACGGTCTTTATGGGACAGACCGGTGTAGGAAAATCGACCTTGCTCAATAAAATCGCTCCGGATCTGGAGCTTGAAACGGGTGAGATTTCAGATAGTCTGGGGCGCGGTCGACACACGACCCGAGCTGTCAGCTTTTACCATTTAAATGGAGGAAAGATCGCAGATACGCCTGGCTTCTCCTCCCTCGATTATGAAGTGACGACCAGCGAAGACTTAAATCAAGCCTTCCCAGAGATCGCCGATGTGAGCCACTCTTGTAAATTTCGTACCTGTACCCACACGCATGAGCCCGCTTGTGCGGTGAAACCAGCCGTTGAAAGAGAGGAAATTGCGCCTTTCCGTTATGAGGATTACTTGCAATTTCTAAGTGAGATTGAAAACCGTCGCGAAACCTATAAAAAAGTTTCGAAAAAAATGCCAAAATAGGAGACACTACAACGATGAAAACAATGAAAATTGCACCCTCAATTTTGAGTGCAGATTATGCCAATTTTGAAAGTGAATTGAAACGCTTAGAAGCAGCTGGAGCTGACTATGCCCATATCGATGTCATGGATGGCCATTTTGTGCCCAATATCAGCTTTGGAGCTGGTGTCGTAGAGAGCATGCGTCCGCATAGCAAGTTGGTCTTTGATTGCCACTTGATGGTCACCAATCCCGAACACCATATCGAAGAATTTGCCCGTGCAGGTGCGGATATCATCAGCATCCACGTAGAAGCTACTCCCCATATTCACGGAGCTCTTCAAAAAATTCGTCAAGCGGGTGTGAAGGCTAGTGTCGTGATCAACCCAGGGACTCCTGTAGACAGTATCAAACATGTCTTGAACTTGGTGGATCAAGTCTTGGTCATGACCGTTAATCCAGGATTCGGTGGTCAAGCCTTCTTGCCTGAAACCATGGACAAGGTGCGCGAATTAGCCGCTCTTCGTGAAGAAAAAGGCTTAGACTTTGATATCGAAGTCGATGGAGGAATTGATGGCCAAACTATTTCCCAACCCAAAGAAGCTGGGGCCAATGTCTTTGTAGCGGGCTCTTATGTCTTTAATGGGGAGGTCAATGAGCGCGTTCAAACGCTCCGAGATGCTGTAAATGGGTAACATCGCAATACTGGCAGGAGGTGACAGCACGCTCTTGCCAAAAGATCAAGAGCTTTACGTAGGTGTCGACGGTGGCTGTTTGAAGTTACTGGAACAAGGCCTGCCTTTAGATATAGCTGTGGGGGATTTCGATTCTGTCTCTGAGACTGATTTGCATCAGATCCGAACCCAAGCCAAGCAGGTTGTTCAGTCCGTTCCTGAAAAGAATGATACGGATTTGGAATTGGCCTTGAAAGCGGTCTTTGAGGCCTATCCAGATGCTGTTGTCACTGTTTACGGTGCCTTTGGTGGTCGCTTGGATCACTTTTTGTCCAATATCTTTTTGCCGACCGATCCAGACCTAGCTCCCTACATGGAGCAGATCCAATTAGTCGATGGTCAAAATCGCTTGATCTACAGACCAGCTGGTTGCCATGAGATTCAGCCAGATCCAGCCATGTCTTATGTTGGCTTTATGCCTGTCGGACAAGGCCACCTAGAGATTACAGGAGCCAAGTATCCGCTCCATCAGGAGAATTATTTTTTGAAGGCCATGTATGGCTCCAATGAATTTTTGGATCAACCGATTCAAGTGAGTCTTGACCGTGGCTATCTTGTCATTGTTTATAGTAAAGACAGAGGTTAATATGAATATCATTCTGCTTCTGATTGGCCTGCTCAATCTGGGCCTCCTCATCTATCTCTTGCAACGGTCAGATGATACAAGACCGGCTTTAAGAGAGTTGCTGGAAGACCATGAGGATCATTTGACAGACCAGTTGGACTATCGTTTTGAAAAAGAAAGACAAGCAAGCCAGATTGCCAATCAGCAGTTAGAGATCGCTCTGACAGATCGTTTAACCGAGATGCGAGTGGAGATCCACCAGCAGACGACGGCTCTGCGCGCTGAGATGAACGAGCACTTTACTAAAAATCGGGACAAAACAGATGAGCGCATGCGCCAGATCCAAGAGTCCAATGAAGTGCGGCTAGAACAGATGCGCCAAACGGTAGAAGAAAAATTGGAGAAAACCTTGCAGCACCGCTTACAGACCTCCTTTGAGACGGTTTCAAAACAATTGGAGTCGGTCAACAAAGGGCTAGGAGAAATGCAGACGGTGGCGCGGGATGTCGGAACCCTTAATAAAGTTCTCTCCAATACCAAGACGCGTGGGATTATGGGCGAATTGCAGCTGGGTCAAATCATTGAAGATATCTTGACCCCAGCCCAGTATGAGCGGGAGTTTGTCACCGTCCCCCAATCCAGTGAGCGCGTGGAGTATGCTATTAAGCTTCCAGGACAAGGAGAGGAGCCAGTCTATCTGCCGATTGACTCTAAATTCCCACTGGAAGACTACTATCGTCTGGAAGAAGCTTATGAATCAGGAGAGAAAGAGGAGATCGAGCGTTACCGCAAGGCCCTTCTTGCTAGTATCAAGCGTTTTGCTAAGGATATCCAACAAAAATACCTCTTTCCACCAGCGACAACGAATTTCGGAATTCTCTTTTTGCCAACTGAAGGCCTCTATTCCGAAGTGGTTCGCAATCCAGAATTCTTCGATCGCTTGCGTCGAGACGAACAAATTTTAGTGGCTGGTCCAAGCACACTATCAGCCCTCTTGAACTCCTTGTCTGTTGGCTTTAAAACGCTCAACATCCAAAAGAGTGCAGATGACATTAGCAAGGTGTTGGGATCGGTCAAATCAGAATTCCATAAGTTTGGAGGTATTCTGGCCAAAACTCAGCGCCATTTAAAGAATGCTTCCAATAATATTGATGATTTGCTAACCAGACGGACCAGTGCCATCGAGCGGACACTCCGCCAAATCGAAAGCGATGAGGACCTGCTGGGACTAGATGTATATATAGAAGATGGAGAAGATGATGGTCAAAATTAACCAAATGAAAAAAGATGAATTGTTCGAAGGATTCTATTTGATCAAGTCAGCAGAAGTGCGCCAAACGCGGGCCGGGAAAAACTACCTCGCCTTTGTCTTCCAGGATGAGACCGGTACAATCGAAGGTAAACTATGGGATGCCCAACCTCACAATGTAGAGAGCTTTACAGCTGGGCGCGTGGTCCATATGTCTGGACGTCGAGAAGTTTACAATAATACCCCGCAAGTCAATCAATTGAACATGCGTTTGCCACAAGCAGGAGAGCCTAACAATCCAGCAGACTTCAAGGAAAAACCACCAGTAGATCCCAAAGAATTGCATGAATACCTGTCAAACATGATTTTCAAAATTGAAAATCCAGTCTGGCAACGGATTGTCCGTGCCCTCTATGGAAAATATGAGAAAGAGTTTTATAGCTATCCAGCTGCTAAGACCAACCACCATGCCTTTGAAGCAGGTCTCGCTTATCATACAGCGACCATGGTCCGCTTGGCAGATAGTATCGGCGATATCTATCCTCAGTTGAATAAAAGTTTGCTCTTTGCAGGGATTATGTTACACGATTTGGCCAAAGTGATTGAGTTGACGGGCCCTGAGAATACAGAATACACTGTTCGGGGCAACCTCATCGGCCACATTGCACTCATCGATGAAGAAATCACCAAGGTCTTGCAAGACTTGAAGATTGATGATCAAAAAGAAGAAGTCATCGTCCTTCGCCATGTGATCTTGAGTCACCATGGCTTGCTCGAATACGGTAGTCCTGTTCGTCCAAAAATCATGGAAGCAGAGATTATTCATATGATCGACAATTTGGATGCAGAAATGATGATGATGACAACAGCACTTGGCTTAATTGGTCCTGGCGAAATGACCAATAAAATCTTTGCTATGGAAAATCGTTCCTTCTATAAACCGAATCTCGACTAGTAAAAACAGAGATAAATACGGGAATGATTCTGCCAAAAATGAAATAATCAGGAAAAAACGGCCTTCTGTAAATCAGAATGTTCGTTTTTTTCGCTTCTTATGGTATAATGATAGAAAAAACTACATGGTGAGAAAATGAAATTAAGAAGAAGTGAACGGATGGTCGTGATTTCTAATTACTTGATCAACCATCCTTATGAATTGACTAGCCTCAATACGTTTGCGGAAAAGTATGAGTCTGCCAAGTCTTCCATCTCAGAAGATATCGTGATCATTAAGCGTGCATTTGAAGAGATGGAAATCGGAAATATTGAGACCATCACAGGAGCTGGTGGAGGCGTGATCTTTACACCGTCTATATCAGATCAAGAATCCAAAGAAATCGTCGAAGATCTTTGCAAGCAACTGTCCGAAAGTGATCGTATCCTTCCTGGTGGCTACATTTACCTGTCTGATCTTTTGAGCAATCCAAAGATTTTGAATCGGATCGGCCGCATCATTGCCAAAGCCTTCCGGGATAAGAAGATTGATGCTGTCATGACCGTAGCGACCAAGGGAGTTCCACTAGCCAATGCAGTAGCTAATGTCTTGAATGTTCCATTCGTCATTGTCCGTCGTGATTTGAAAATCACAGAAGGGTCAACCGTTAGTGTCAACTATGTTTCAGGCTCAAGTGGGGATCGCATTGAGAAAATGTTCCTTTCAAAACGGAGCCTAAAAGCAGGAAGCCGGGTCTTGATTGTCGATGACTTCCTTAAAGGTGGCGGAACGATTAACGGAATGGTCAGCCTCTTGTCTGAATTTGATTCAGAATTAGCAGGGGTAGCTGTCTTTGCGGATAATGCTGCAACTGACCGTGAATTCTTTGAACACAAATCCTTATTGCGCGTGACCAACATCGATGTAAAAGAAAATAAATTGAGTGTCGAAGTTGGGAATATCTTTGATTAAGAGCAACAAAGGAGGATCAAAAAGTGAAAAGAATTTTAGATCGATTTGATAATAGTCCTTTGTGGATTCGCTTGGTGACAGTTCTGTCTCTATCCTTTATTTTGGTAGCTGGCTTGTATACCGTTAAAAAGAATACGGCTGCCCAGGTAACGACAGAAATTCAACCTGCTAAAAAAACAGGATCCCTTCCAGTGAAAAAGGAAACAAAGGAAGAAAAAGAAAAGAAGGAAGAAAAGAAAAATACAGAAGCTGCTGAAAAAGCAGTCGTTCAAATGGAAACAACGCCAAGTCAAGATTCTGTGAACGCTGCCCAAGCTGCTGTGAAGAAAGTCAAAGATGCGACTCAAAAGCAATCGCTTGATGCCCGTATCCAATACATCGCTAACTATTATGGACTGACCTATGAGAGTGACACAGCGGCAACGCAGCAGACTCAAACAGACGCTAATACCAATGCTGGAGTAGCTGGAGCCAATGCGACAGTTCAACCACAACAGCAACAACAGTATGCTCCGGCTGCAGATGCAGGGGCAGAAGTACCTGCTGAAGCTGGTCAATAATGAACTTTTTCGACTTCTTTAAAAAATAAAAAAACATCTTGCAATCAAAATGCCGTCATGTTATAATAATAGACGGTACTTTTTACTTTTGGTCTCTCAAGAGTGTACAGGGACGTGCTGACAAATGTTGCAAAAGTACACACAGATGGTAGCTGTCACCAAGTGTACCATCACCAAAAATAAAAAATTTCACAGGAGAATGTAGATGCCTACAATTAACCAATTGGTTCGCAAACCGCGTAAATCAAAAGTAGAAAAATCTAAATCACCAGCTTTGAACGTTGGTTACAACAGTCATAAAAAAGTTCAAACAAACGTTTCTTCACCACAAAAACGTGGTGTTGCAACTCGTGTTGGAACAATGACACCTAAAAAACCTAACTCTGCCCTTCGTAAATTTGCCCGTGTACGTTTGAGCAACTTGATCGAAGTAACTGCTTATATCCCAGGTATCGGACACAACTTGCAAGAACACAGCGTGGTTCTTCTTCGTGGTGGACGTGTAAAAGACCTTCCAGGGGTACGTTACCATATCGTCCGTGGAGCACTTGATACTGCAGGTGTAAACGATCGTAAACAAGGCCGTTCTAAATACGGTACTAAAAAACCAAAAGCATAAGGAAAGGGGATAAAGAAAAATGAGTCGTAAAAACCGTGCGCCTAAACGCGATGTATTGCCAGATCCGCTTTACAATTCACAATTAGTTACTCGTCTTATCAACCGCGTTATGCTTGATGGTAAACGTGGTACAGCTGCTTCAATCGTTTACGGAGCTTTCGAACAAATTAAAGAAGCTACTGGAAACGATGCTCTTGAAGTATTCGAAACAGCTATGGAAAACATCATGCCTGTACTTGAAGTACGTGCTCGCCGTGTCGGTGGTTCTAACTACCAAGTCCCAGTTGAAGTTCGTCCAGAACGTCGTACAACACTTGGACTTCGTTGGTTGGTAACAATCGCTCGTCAACGTGGTGAACACACAATGGTTGATCGTCTTGCAAAAGAAATCTTGGATGCAGCGAACAACACTGGTGCAGCTGTTAAGAAACGTGAAGATACTCACCGTATGGCTGAAGCTAACCGTGCATTCGCACACTTCCGCTGGTAAGATCATGATGCTAGGAACGGTAAGGATGCAAAGTGAAAATAGGAAACTGACGCAGTATTCGATGAATACAAGGAAGTTTATCTTTTTCACACAGCATCCCGTTCCGGCTCAAATCGGCTAACTAACTTTAGCCCTGGTTCAATTAAGCTTCGTCAGCTCTTGGACCCAATTCAACTCTTCTTACAAGTTGGAACCAAAACTTAGCATGAAAACACTGAAAACGGGTAGGTCCTGCCTATCCGTTTTTATTAAATCATGTTATAATAGAATATAGAAATAAAAAATATAGGAGAAACAAACCTCATGGCACGCGAATTTTCACTTGAAAAAACTCGTAATATCGGTATCATGGCTCACGTCGATGCTGGTAAAACAACTACAACTGAGCGTATCCTTTACTACACTGGTAAGATTCACAAAATCGGTGAAACTCACGAAGGTGCGTCACAAATGGACTGGATGGAGCAAGAACAAGAACGTGGTATCACTATCACATCTGCCGCTACAACAGCTCAATGGAAAGACACTCGTGTAAACATCATCGACACACCAGGACACGTGGACTTCACTATCGAAGTTCAACGTTCACTCCGCGTTTTGGACGGTGCTGTAACCGTTCTTGACTCACAATCAGGTGTTGAACCTCAAACTGAAACAGTTTGGCGTCAAGCAACTGAATACGGAGTTCCTCGTATCGTATTCGCTAACAAGATGGATAAAATCGGTGCTGACTTCCTTTACTCAGTAAGCACACTTCATGACCGTCTTCAAGCAAACGCTCACCCAATTCAATTGCCAATCGGTGCTGAAGATGACTTCCGCGGAATCATTGACTTGATCAAGATGAAAGCTGAAATCTATACTAACGACCTTGGTACAGATATCCTTGAAGAAGATATTCCAGCTGAATACCTTGAACAAGCTCAAGAATACCGTGAAAAATTGGTTGAAGCAGTTGCTGAAACTGATGAAGACTTGATGATGAAATACCTTGAAGGGGAAGAAATTACTAACGAAGAATTGAAAGCTGGTATCCGTAAAGCTACAATCAACGTTGAATTCTACCCAGTACTTTGTGGTTCTGCCTTCAAGAACAAAGGGGTTCAATTGATGTTGGATGCAGTCCTTGACTACCTTCCAAGCCCACTTGATATCCCTGCAATCAAGGGTGTAAACCCAGATACAGACGAAGAAGAAGAACGTCCAGCATCTGATGAAGAGCCATTTGCAGCTCTTGCCTTCAAGATCATGACTGACCCATTCGTAGGTCGTTTGACATTCTTCCGTGTTTACTCAGGTGTCTTGAACTCAGGTTCATACGTATTGAACACTTCTAAAGGTAAACGTGAACGTATCGGACGTATCCT
Organism: Streptococcus parasanguinis; assembly: GCA_032477695.1. Taxonomy (GTDB): domain Bacteria; phylum Bacillota; class Bacilli; order Lactobacillales; family Streptococcaceae; genus Streptococcus; species Streptococcus parasanguinis_Y. Next base: position 68,521 of record JAWDWJ010000004.1, on the reverse strand, counting down.
TCAAATGCACGCCAACACTCGTAAAGAAATCGAAACAGTTTACTCTGGAGATATCGCTGCTGCCGTTGGTTTGAAAGATACTACAACTGGTGACTCATTGACAGATGAAAAAGCAAAAATCATCCTTGAATCAATCGAAGTTCCAGAACCAGTTATCCAATTGATGGTTGAGCCTAAATCTAAAGCAGACCAAGACAAGATGGGTATTGCCCTTCAAAAATTGGCTGAAGAAGATCCAACATTCCGCGTTGAAACAAACCCTGAAACTGGTGAAACAGTTATCTCTGGTATGGGTGAGTTGCACTTGGATGTCCTTGTTGACCGTATGAAACGTGAATTCAAGGTTGAAGCTAACGTTGGTGCTCCTCAAGTATCTTACCGTGAAACATTCCGCGCTTCTACACAAGCACGTGGATTCTTCAAACGTCAATCTGGTGGTAAAGGTCAGTTTGGTGATGTTTGGATCGAATTCACTCCAAACGAAGAAGGTAAAGGATTCGAGTTCGAAAATGCGATCGTCGGTGGTGTGGTTCCACGTGAATTCATCCCTGCAGTAGAAAAAGGACTTCAAGAATCTATGGCGAACGGTGTTCTTGCTGGTTACCCAATGGTTGACGTGAAAGCTAAGCTTTACGATGGTTCATACCACGATGTCGACTCATCTGAAACTGCCTTCAAGATCGCTGCATCTCTTGCACTTAAAGAAGCTGCTAAGACTGCACAACCAGCTATCCTTGAACCAATGATGCTTGTAACCATCACAGTTCCTGAAGAAAACCTTGGGGATGTTATGGGTCACGTAACTGCTCGTCGTGGACGTGTAGATGGTATGGAAGCACACGGTGCAAGCCAAATCGTTCGTGCTTATGTGCCACTTGCTGAAATGTTCGGTTACGCTACTGTCCTTCGTTCTGCAACTCAAGGACGTGGTACCTTCATGATGGTATTTGACCACTACGAAGATGTACCAAAATCAGTACAAGAAGAAATCATTAAAAAAGCTAAAGGTGAAGCTTAATTTACCAATGCTTAAAAACTCTTCCCACTTTGGGAAGAGTTTTTCTTTGTTCCAAAAGTGAGTACAAGTAAAATAGCGCTTTTCCTATCGATCAAGACTTTGTGAAAAACTTTAATAAAAGAGGTGGTGATCTATGATAAATCTTGCTTTTCGTTGGGAAATAGTTGCTTTTTAATGCAATAAAGTATATAATAGAGACTGTTAAAAGATGTTTGGCGCTGTGTCAAGTTACTCTTTTCACAAAAAATTTTTTTGATTTTCATAAGGAGGAAATCACGAATGGTAGTTAAAGTTGGTATTAACGGTTTCGGTCGTATCGGACGTCTTGCTTTCCGTCGTATCCAAAACGTAGAAGGTGTTGAAGTTACACGCATCAACGACCTTACAGATCCAGTTATGCTTGCACACTTGTTGAAATACGATACAACTCAAGGTCGTTTCGACGGTACTGTGGAAGTTAAAGAAGGTGGATTCGAAGTTAACGGTAAATTCGTTAAAGTTTCTGCTGAACGCGATCCAGAACAAATCGACTGGGCTAACGACGGTGTAGAAATCGTTCTTGAAGCAACTGGTTTCTTTGCTACTAAAGCAGCTGCTGAAAAACACTTGCATGCTGGTGGTGCTAAGAAAGTTGTTATCACTGCTCCTGGTGGATCAGATGTTAAAACAGTCGTATTTAACACTAACCACGATATTCTTGATGGTACTGAAACAGTTATCTCAGGTGCTTCATGTACTACAAACTGCTTGGCTCCAATGGCTAAAGCTCTTCAAGATAACTTCGGTGTTGTTGAAGGATTGATGACTACTATCCACGCTTACACTGGTGACCAAATGATCCTTGACGGTCCACACCGTAAAGGTGACCTTCGTCGTGCACGCGCTGGTGCTGCTAACATCGTTCCTAACTCAACTGGTGCTGCTAAAGCAATCGGTTTGGTTATCCCTGAATTGAACGGTAAATTGGACGGAGCTGCACAACGTGTTCCTGTTCCAACTGGATCAGTTACTGAATTGGTAGTTGTTCTTGACAAGAACGTTACTGTTGATGAAGTGAACGCAGCTATGAAAGCAGCTTCAAACGAATCATACGGTTACACTGAAGATCCAATCGTTTCTTCAGACGTTGTAGGTATGTCTTACGGATCATTGTTTGACGCAACTCAAACTAAAGTTATTGACGTTGACGGTAAACAATTGGTTAAAGTTGTTTCATGGTATGACAACGAAATGTCTTACACTGCACAACTTGTTCGTACTCTTGAATACTTCGCAAAAATTGCTAAATAATTCATGCGTATGATGAGAGGAGGGAAACCTCCTCTTTTTTTGTACTTTTTTTAGGGCTTTCTCATCATATTATAGGAATTGGCAAAATAGATTGACAGTGCTAAATAGATTAGGGTATCCTATTCTTGATTGGAGATTTCTAATACAAGAAAATGAAAGCGATTACAGTTCGTAGAGAAAGGAGCCAATGGAAATCGCTCAAGAAAAAGAAAAAAACCATACAAGGAGGTCAAGATGAAAGGTCATCTATTTGAAAAGAAAGAACGATTTAGTATACGAAAATTCAGTGTGGGAGTTTGCTCCGCATTGATTGGGTTAGCATTTTTAGGAACAGGAGCTGTCTCTGCAGATGAGACAGTTTCTACTAGTGAACAACCCTTAGAAACATCTTCAGTAGCGACAGAAGATGTCAATCATCTAGTGAGAGAAGCTGGCGTCTATACTGCAGATGCGGCCTTGCCTGCTGCAGAAACGGAAAAACCAGTCGCAGAAGCGGTCGCTCCGGAGGCTAGTCCTACAAGTACAGAAGCTAGCTCGACAACTACAGATACTCCAGCTGTTTCAGAGACTGAAAAACCGAAAGCTGCTGCAGAAAAAGTGGCCGATTTACCAACCAATGAAGAAAAACAATTAAGACCCAAAGAAGTTAAGTTCGATACCTGGGACGATCTCTTGAAGTGGGAACCAGGAAAACGAGTGGATGACGATATGAACAGAGCAAGCGTTCCACTTGCGAGCCGCTTTCAAGGGAAACAAATTAATGAACAAGCCAACCCTGAAGCGAAGATCCAAGCGCTGTCAAACATGAACTCCAAAGCCAAGGATCATGCGTCTGTCGGCGGGGAAGAGTTTAAAGCCTATGCTTTTGATTACTGGCAATATTTGGATTCCATGGTCTTTTGGGAAGGACTGGTTCCATCAGCAGATGTGATCGATGCAGCCCACCGAAATGGGGTTCCTATTTATGGAACAATCTTTTATAACTGGTCTAGCAGCATCAAGGATCAAGAACATTTTGCAGAAACCTTGAAAGAAGATAGTGAAGGCTCTAAAACTTTCCCGATCGCTCGTAAATTAGTCGAACTTGCTAAGTACTATGGCTTTGATGGTTACTTTATCAACCAAGAAACGACTGGAAATCTTGTAGAACCATTAGGTCCAAAATTGAGAGATTTCCTTCTTTATACCAAGGAATATGCGAAAAGTCTGAACTATCCGATTAAGTATTCTTGGTATGATGCTATGACCTATGAATATGGCCGTTACCATGAGAATGCGCTGGGAGAATACAACTACAATTTCATGCAGCCAGAAAATGGGGAAAATCCAGTGGATACCTTCTTTGCTAACTTTAACTGGGGCAAATCAGAAGTGGATTATTCCATCAGTACAGCTAAATGGATTCATCGGAATCCTTACGATGTTCTAGCTGGACTCGAGCTCCAAAAAGGTGGCTCTTATAAGACTAATGTAGACTGGAATGCCATTTTAGATGAACATGGCAAATTGCGTCTATCCCTTGGTCTTTATGCGCCTGATACGATTACAGGTCTAGGAAAGACTGGAGAAGGATACCATACACATGAAGATCTATTCTGGACAGGTTTCCAAGGAGATCCGACTAAAGGAAAACCAGCAGACCAATCTTGGTACGGTATGTCCAATCTAGTAGTGGACAAAACCCCAATCACTAGTGAAGATTTCAATACTTCCTTCAATACTGGTCACGGAAAACACTGGTTTGTCGATGGCAAGATTTCTAAAGAAGGGGAATGGAACTACCGTTCTGTTTCTGGCTACCTTCCAACATGGCGTTGGTGGGTAGAGCATAGTGAAGATAGTACGCCATTGAAAGGCCGCTATGATTTTGATCAAGCCTACAATGGAGGAAATTCTCTAGCCTTTGAAGGAGATTTAAAAGCCAATAGCAGTCAAAATGTCATGCTCTATTCGACCAAGATTCCTGTGACAGAAACGACAAAATTGAGCGTCAGTCATAAAGGTGGGGTCGGAGCTGCTGCCTGGGTAGCTGTTGCCACAAAAGAGGACTACTCTGAATACGAATGGAAAGAATTAACACCGAGTGCAGATTGGTCTACTCAAACCTTTGATTTGGGAAGTTTGGCTGGCAAGACCATTTATGCTGTGAAGATGTTCTTTGACCATGATACGGATGTCAAAGACTACAAATTTAATCTCGGCCAATTGTCGATTACGTCGAACCAAGAGAAACCAGCTACTCCAGCAGAAGTATCCGTTCGGGCAAAACGCCTACAAAATGCGCAAGAAGCAGAAGCAGTCCTCAATTTTAAAGGGGTAGCAGATGCGGATTATTATGAAGTCTATGAAAAAGATGGCGATAACTGGCGTCTCTTAACAGGATCTTCTGCGACAACCGTCTATCTACCAAAAGTTAGCCGTTCAGCAAGTGCCAAAGGAACCACTCAGGAACTCAAGGTTGTGGCAGTTGGGAAGAACGGCCAACGTTCAGATGCGGGAACCGTGGCCTTTGATTGGGGCATGACCGTGTCAGATACCAGTCTACCAAAAGTTTTAGCACCAAACGTGGTCATCGGAGCCAAAGTGATCGGTTCAAGCTTCCCAGATGCGGATGGTAGTGAAGGCATTGAAGGCATGTTAAATGGGACCATTACCAGTCTTTCAGATAAATGGTCTTCTGCTCAATTGAGTGGAACCGTCGATATCCGCTTGACACAACCTCGGACCATTGTTCGTTGGGTCATGGACCATGCCGGTGCTGGTGGGGAATCTGTCGATGATGGCAAGATGAATACCCGTGACTTCGACCTTTACTACAAGGACGAAGCGGGTGAGTGGAAGCTCGCTAAGGAAGTTCGTGGCAATAAAGCCCATGTGTCCGACATTACACTGGACCATCCAATCAAGGCTCAAGACTGGCGTCTCCATGTCATTACAGCAGATAACGGCACCCCATGGCAAGCCATCCGGATTTACAACTGGAAGATGTATGAAAGTCTGGATACTGAAACGGTCAACATCCCGATGAAACATGCTGCAGCGCAAAACTTGGGCAATCATTTTGTCCAAGTCGGCTTCAAAGATGTTCCGGCCAATACCACACTGACTCTTTATGCCGATAAAGAAGCCACCAGTCCAATTGCGACCATGACAGCCGATCAAGCTGGAAATCTCATCTTTAAACCGCTCGCTTTTGAATCAACCCCGTCTCTTCTCTACTATCGTGCGCAAGAACCTGGCAAAGATATCAGTAACGTTCTAGCGATCGAGGTTCCAAAGAATGATAAAGAAATTGCGGGACTCCAATTTGAAGATGGATTGACCAAGAAGGTCTACCGGGAAGGCGATGCCCTTTCCTTGAAAGGGGCGACTCTCCGAGTTCATTATAAAGATGGCCAAGCAGATCAACTGGTCAACCTCACCAACTCAGGTGTAGAGATTCATGGATTTGACAGTAGCAAGCTTGGAGAACAACACCTAGAAGTTTCTTACCTTGGTCAGAAATTGGATAAGACTCTCACTGTTTTTGTGGTCAGTGCAGAGGAAGCAGGTGAAAAAGCAGTTGCTGGTCTAGAATTGACCGACAAACCAAAAGTGGAATATATCGTCGGAGAAGCATTGGAGAAAGAAGGCGGACGCTTTACAGTCGTCTTTGAAGATGAAACGACCGAAACGCACGCCTTGACCGATGAAGGTGTTGAAATAACTGGATTTGATGCGAGCAAGGAAGGCCGTCAAACCATCACTATCCATTACAAAGGAGCTAGCACAAGCTTTGATGTCCTCGTCAATCCAAAACCAGCTCTCAACGATGAATACCTTAAGCAAAAATTGGCTGAAGCTGAAGCTGCAAAAGCCAAAGTAGACTTTACTTTTGCCACTCCTGAAGTTAAAGAAGCTTTGCTAGCTGGAATGTCTGCTTCTGAAAAAGTCTTGAAAGAGCATGATACCAGCACACAAGATCAAGTCAATGAGCAGTTGAACCAATTGACCGCTCTCTTGAAAGCCTTGGATGGTCAAGCTAATCTAACAAAAGAAAAAGAAGCTCTCTCTGCCCTAACAACAGAAGCGACTGCTCTATTAGCAAGCAAGCCAAATCACCCTTCTGGTGAAGCTTTACAGGCACTCCTGGAGAAAAATAAAGAGCTCCTAGCTTCTTCAGAGCTCACTCCTGAAGCGCTTGAAACAGCTAAGACAGGTCTAGAGACCTTGATTGCGCTCCTGAAAGAAGACAAGCCAGCGGTCTTTGTAGACCCTGCGACTGGAGTCGAAGTCCAATTCTCCAACTTAGAGCCAACCGTTGTCAAAGGACTGAAAGTCGCAAAAGTTGAAGCCAATCAGGCAGAAAAAGAAGAGCTGAAGGGTCGAGAAGGAATCGTCTTTGATATTGAAGGCGTGGATGCCAGCGGCCAAGATATTGATACCCACCATCCATCCCTTGTGAAAATCCCTGTGGATAAGGATAAAGAAGTGGAGCAAGTTCTCTTCTTCCCAGAAGGTCAAGCTCCTCAATCCTTGGCCTTTGAGAGAGTTGGAGATGTAGTCATCTTTACAGCTCCTCACTTTACTCACTATGCGATTGTCTATAAGCCAGCACAAAAGGAAGGACCAGATCAACTGATCCAACCAGAGGAACCGGCTAAACCTGATCAGCCTGTTCAACCAGCTCAACCAAATCAACCAGTCCAACCAGCTGCCTCAGTGACTCCGGATCCAGCTAATCCATTGAAGTCTACAGAGTCTTCTCAAGTGGATCAGTTGGCCCCAACGACTTCTACTCAAGCGGGTCATCAAGAGGAAGAACACAAGGATATGGTTGATCAAGAGATCCATCAGTTGTTAAGTGCCCACCAAGGAGCGAACTCACAGCCAACGGTTCAGCAAGAAACAAAAGATGCAAGCAAAGAAAGTCAATCGGAACACTTGCCAAATACGGCTAGCCTAGAGGCTTCCTTTGCAGCTGAAGCTGTTTTCCTAGCAGCCTTAGGTGGCTTCCTCTTGGCTGGTAAGAAGAAAGAAGAGTAAGTCTTTTACAGGATTCTTTCGTTCACTTAAACAGTCACTCTCAAAAAAACCTCTCTGGTGAAAACTAGGGAGGTTTGATCTTGTATCTAGAAGTGTTGTTCGGATCCTGTGAATTAGAGGGGAAAAGCATTGGATTTTTCTACCTCTTTTACAGCTTTTGTGATATAATTATCATGTATTAAAAAAAGAAGGAGTCATATCTAATGGCAAAATTGACTGTTAAAGACGTTGACTTGAAAGGGAAAAAAGTTCTCGTTCGTGTTGACTTCAACGTTCCTGTAAAAGATGGCGTGATCACTAACGATAACCGTATCACTGCAGCTCTTCCAACTATCAAGTACATCCTTGAACAAGGTGGACGTGCAATCCTCTTCTCTCACCTTGGACGTGTAAAAGAAGAAGCAGATAAAGAAGGTAAATCACTTGCTCCTGTAGCGGCTGACTTGGCTGCTAAATTGGGTCAAGAAGTGAAATTTATCCCAGGTGTTACACGTGGTGCTGAATTGGAAGCAGCTGTTAACGCTCTTGAAGATGGACAAGTTCTCTTGGTTGAAAACACTCGTTTCGAAGATGTTGACGGCAAGAAAGAATCTAAAAACGATCCTGAACTTGGTAAATACTGGGCATCACTTGGAGATGGTATCTTCGTAAACGATGCCTTCGGTACAGCTCACCGTGCACACGCATCTAACGTTGGTATCTCTGCAAACGTTGATAAAGCCGTTGCTGGATTCCTTCTTGAAAACGAAATTGCTTACATCAAAGAAGCAGTTGAAGCTCCAGAACGTCCATTCGTAGCTATCCTTGGTGGATCTAAAGTATCTGACAAGATCGGTGTTATCGAAAACTTGCTTGAAAAAGCTGATAAAGTCCTTATCGGTGGTGGGATGACTTACACATTCTACAAAGCTCAAGGTATCGAAATCGGTAACTCACTTGTAGAAGAAGACAAATTGGATGTTGCTAAATCTCTTCTTGAAAAATCAAACGGCAAATTGATCTTGCCAGTTGACTCAAAAGAAGCGAACGCATTTGCTGACTACACTGAAGTGAAAGACACTGAAGGTGAAGCAGTTGACCCAGGATTCCTTGGTCTTGATATCGGTCCTAAATCAATTGCTAAATTCGACCAAGAATTGACTGGTGCGAAAACAGTTGTATGGAACGGACCTATGGGTGTATTTGAAAACCCTGACTTCCAAGCTGGTACAATCGGTGTGATGGACGCTATCGTGAAACAACCAGGCGTTAAATCAATCATCGGTGGTGGTGACTCAGCAGCTGCTGCGATCAACCTTGGCCGTGCAGACAAATTCTCATGGATCTCTACTGGTGGTGGTGCTTCTATGGAACTCCTTGAAGGTTTTTGGATTGTCGAGCAAGACGCAGTGGTTGAGTGGGCTCTACTACGCTGATTTCATCAGCTTTTACAGCCCTACTCAACTGTGCGGAGGTGGGACGTCGAAATCGAATTCTAACGAATTACCGATTTCTGTCCCACTCTCTTTATTTCTTTCTATTGATATCTGTTCTCTCCTTTCTGAAAATATGGTAGAATAATAGAAATAGAAAGATAGGTGACCATGGATTACTTTAAACGACACAAATTTGATTGGTCCAAATTCCGTTTGGGGATGAGAACCTTTAAAACAGGGATTGCCGTTTTTATTGTGCTACTTATTTTTGGAATATTTGGCTGGCGCGGCCTTCAGATCGGGACCTTGACAGCTGTTTTTAGTTTGAGGGAAGACTTTGATAAGAGTGTCCACTTCGGGGCTTCGCGTGTCATGGGCAACAGTATCGGAGGTTTTTATGCCGTATTGTTTTTCCTTTTAAAAACGCTCTTTCATGGGGCGTATTGGGTGACTCTGATTTTTGTCCCCATTGCGACCATGTTAACCATTATGACAAATGTCGCTATGAATAACAAAGCAGGAATTATCGGAGGAGTTTCGGCAATGCTGATCATTACCCTCTCGATTCCTAACGGAGAAACCTTCTTGTATGTTTTTGCCCGAATATTTGAGACCTTTATTGGCGTTTTCGTTGCGATTTTGGTCAATTCGGATGTGGATCGCATTCGCGATTTTTTCAAGAAACACAAAAAACCTATGTAAGATTATATAACATTTAATCTTGACATAGATTTTTTTTTCGATATAATAGAATAGAAAGAGGAATGGTATGAAGGAAAAGGAATTACGACGCTCGCTGGCAGTCTTTCCGATTGGCAGTGTTATGAAGCTGACCGACTTGACAGCTCGCCAGATTCGTTATTATGAAGATCAGGGATTGATTTCTCCTGATCGGACAGAAGGCAATCGCCGCATGTATTCGTTGGACGATATGGACCGCCTGCTTGAGATCAAAGATTATATCTCAGATGGCTTCAATATTGCGGATATTAAGAAGAAATATGCGGAAAAAGAGCAAGAGCAAACCAAGGTTGTCAGTCAAGAAGAGATCCGTAAGGCTCTTCATCGTGACATTCTTCAGCAAAGTCGCTTCACATCTTCCCCATCGCCATATGGTCAATTTCGTTGATCATTTCATAAGCTTGTAATCTATTTTAAGGAGACAAAAATGTCAATTACTGCTGCAGATATTCGCCGTGAAGTAAAAGAAAAAAATGTTACTTTTATTCGCTTGATGTTCTCTGATATTTTGGGAACCATGAAGAACGTCGAAATTCCAGCTACCGATGAGCAACTGGACAAGGTTCTTTCAAACAAAGCCATGTTTGATGGTTCTTCTATCGAAGGATTTGTCCGTATCAACGAATCAGATATGTATCTTTACCCAGATTTGGATACATGGACAGTCTTCCCTTGGGGAGATGAAAATGGTAGCGTAGCTGGCTTGATCTGTGATGTCTATACGACAGAAGGAGAACCATTTGCAGGAGACCCACGTGGCAACTTGAAACGTGCGCTTCGTCATATGGAAGAGCTTGGATTCAAATCCTTTAACCTTGGTCCAGAACCAGAATTCTTCCTCTTCAAGTTGGACGAAAATGGAGACCCAACTCTTGAAGTAAACGACAAAGGTGGCTACTTTGACTTGGCTCCAACGGACCTTGCAGATAACACTCGTCGTGAAATCGTAAATGTCTTGACCAAGATGGGCTTTGAAGTAGAAGCCAGTCACCACGAAGTAGCCGTTGGTCAGCATGAAATCGACTTTAAGTATGACGAAGTGCTCCGCGCTTGTGACAAGATCCAAATCTTTAAACTCGTTGTGAAAACCATTGCGCGTAAACACGGTTTGTATGCAACCTTTATGGCCAAACCAAAATTTGGAATTGCCGGATCAGGTATGCACTGTAATATGTCTCTCTTTGACCAAGATGGCAACAATGCCTTCTTTGATCCAGAAGATCCACGTGGAATGCAATTGTCAGAAACTGCTTATCACTTCTTGGGTGGTTTGATCAAGCATGCCTATAACTTTACAGCAGTGACAAACCCAACCGTCAACTCTTATAAACGTTTGGTTCCTGGATATGAAGCACCCGTTTACATCGCTTGGGCAGGCCGCAACCGTTCCCCATTGGTACGTGTACCAGCATCACGTGGTATGGGAACTCGTTTGGAATTGCGTTCAGTAGACCCAATGGCCAATCCTTATGTAGCCTTGGCAGTCTTGCTTGAAGTCGGCCTTCACGGTATTGAAAACAAAATCGAAGCACCTGCTCCGATTGAAGAAAATATCTATGTGATGACACCGGAAGAACGTAGAGCCGCTGGAATCACAGATCTTCCTTCAACTCTTCACAATGCCTTGAAAGCCTTGACTGAAGATGATGTGGTGAAAGCTGCCTTGGGTGAGCACATCTACACCAGCTTCCTTGAGTGGGACAGAAATCGGTAATTCGTTAGAATTCGATTTCGTCGTCTCACCTCCGCACAGTTGAGTAGGGCTGTAAAAGCTGATGAAATCAGCGTAGTAAAGCCCACTCAACCACTGCGTCTTGCTCAACAATCCAAAAACAATTAAGAGGCTAGGACTTTTGTCTCAGCCTCTTCTTTGCTCTTCAAAATGCAACAATAAAACCAGTTGAAACAGTAGTCTCAACTGGTTGTTTTTTTAATTTTCGTCATCTGGTGTGAGAATCATTGGAATAATGATGGGTTCACGTTCCGTGCTTTCGTACAGGAATGGACGAAGAGCGTTGACAATCGCACCATTAACGGTTTGGATATTGGCATCTTTGTTCTTCAAGGCGATACGAATGGCATTGAAGAGGATGCGTTGGCTTTCACGGATCAAGTCTCCTGATTCACGCATGTAGATGAAACCACGGCTCAAGATATCTGGTCCTGCTAGAATCATCTTCGATTTGAAGTCAACAGTCGCAACGGCAAGTACGACACCGTCTTCAGAAAGGTCTCTCCGGTCACGGAGAACAGCAGCTCCGATTTCCCCGATGCGATTTCCATCGACATAGATGTCCTGGGCATTGAAGCTTCCTGCAATACGAGCAGAGTTGGCTGTAAGGGCGAGGACATCACCATTACTCATGATGAAGATATTGTCTTTTTCTACTCCGCAATCACGCGCAAGTCCTGCGTGGATCTTCTGCATCCGGTATTCACCATGGACAGGCATGAAGTATTTTGGTTTGATCAAGCGGAGCATGAGTTTTTGTTCTTGTTGCCCCCCGTGTCCAGAGGTATGGATGTTGTTGATCTTGCCGTGAATGACATCGACACCCGCTTCAGAAATCGTATTGATCAATTTGTTCACACTGGTTGTATTTCCAGGAATCGGGCTAGAAGAGAAGATAACGGTATCTCCTGGTTGGAGTTGCACTTGGCGGTGTGTTCCGTTGGCAATCCGAGAGAGGGCTGCCATTGGCTCTCCTTGGCTCCCTGTACACATGATCAGGATTTCATTGGCCGCATAGTCTTTGATCTCATTTGGCTCAATAATGGTTCCAGCAGGGACCTTGATGTAGCCAAGCTCGATTCCATTGACGATGGCTTTTTCCATGGAGCGTCCAAAGACGACGATCTTGCGGCCTGTCTTGACAGCGGCCTCAGCTGCCTGTTGGAGACGGAAGATATTCGAGGCAAAGGAAGCAAAGATGATGCGCCCATGGATGCCTTCGATGATTTTCATGATGGATTGGCCAACCACTTTTTCAGAGTTGGTAAAGGTTGGAATTTCCGCGTTGGTTGAGTCTGAGAGCAGGCAGAGAACGCCTTCTTCCCCAAGGGCCGCCATACGATGGAGGTCAGCCGGTTCCCCAACAGGTGTGAAGTCGAATTTGAAGTCTCCGGTACAGACAATCTTTCCTTGAGGGGTGTGAATCACAATCCCTAAAGGTTCTGGAATCGAGTGAGTGGTACGGAAGAAGGTTGCTTTAAGATTTTTAAATTGAAGCTCAGTGTTTTGGTTGATTTCGTAGAGTTTGGCATCGCGAAGAAGGCCATGCTCTTCTAATTTTCCACGGATCAAGGCAAGCGCTAAAGGTCCAGCATAGATAGGGACATTGGCTTGCTTCAAAAGGAAAGGAATCCCACCAATGTGGTCTTCGTGTCCGTGGGTAATGAGGACCGCTTTGACACGATCAATATTGTCAACGATATAAGAGTAATCAGGGATCACATAGTCGATCCCAAGGAGGTCGTCTTCTGGAAATTTGATCCCGGCATCGACAATGATGATTTCATCTTGGTACTCGATTCCGTAGGTATTTTTCCCGATTTCTCCAAGTCCACCAATGGCAAATACACCAACTTCTTCAGGTTTTAAGGTATAGGCCATGGATTAGTACTCCGTTAGTTCAAAGGCACCTGACTCTTTCTCGTAAGCAAGGTGTTGCTCAGAAAGTGGTGTGATAAATTCAATGTTGAAATCTGTGTTTGCTTCAACCAATTGACGAGCTTGGATGCGTCCTTCGCGTTCATTTGGTGCATCAATATCGAGATAAAGTGCATGCGTCGTTTCACGACGAGGGTTCCGTTCTTTTGTTTTCTGATAAAAAACTTTGTAAATCATGAAGTAATTTTCCTTTCATTATTTCGATCCATTTGTTAGCTGCGAAGGAGTGCAATCACTAGAGTTTTCTACTCGCAACTAGTGGACCTGATTCGATACAATTAATTATCATTATATCATAAATTCGCCTGTAAGTAAAAGATAGACTGGAAAAGTCAGAGGGGCAAAGACCTATAATAGAGAAGCTTTTGAGCGGTCTGGTGTATGAAAATCCTTCGCTTTAAGGGAGAGTTTCGCTGGGATTTGAAGGGAATTTGTAGTATAATATAATCCAGTTCAAGAGGAGTAGGAAATGAAATTATTAGCATTTGATACCTCGAGTAAGGCTCTTTCTGTAGCGATTTTAGAAGATGAGACTCTACTTGCAGAAACAACATTAACTATTAAAAAGAATCATAGTATCACCTTGATGCCAGTCATTGATTTTTTGATGCAACAAATCGACTTGAAACCCAAGGAGTTGGACCGCATCGTGGTGGCAGAAGGTCCTGGGAGCTATACTGGACTGCGCATTGCAGTCGCAACCGCAAAGACATTGGCTCATACTTTAGGGATTGAATTGGTCGGGGTCTCAAGCCTCTTAGCTCTAGTGCCGGATGATCTAGAAGGTTTGGTATTACCTGTCATGGATGCTCGTCGAAACAACGTCTATGCGGGTTTTTACCAAGAAGATCAGCTGGTCGCACCTGAAGGGTATTTTCCGTTTGAAGAGGTCTTAGAGCGTGCAGCAACGAGTGAGCAGGTCACCTTTGTCGGAGAAGTCACGGCCTTTAAGGAGCAGATCGCCTCTAGCCTGCCAAGGGCTACTTACTATGAAACCTTGCCAGATGCAGTGAAAATCGGACGTCTCGGTCTCAAACAAGCGACTGCTAGCCTCCATGATTTTGTCCCTCATTATCTCAAACGGGTCGAAGCAGAGGAAAATTGGCTCAAAGACCACACGGAAACAACGACCTCTTACATCAAGCGCCTATGATGAAAGGAACAATCAGGAAAGGGAGCGTCCAGGATGCGGCTGCTATTCTCGCTGTGCTGGAAGATGTCTATGAAGCTAGTCCCTGGAAGTTGGAGCAGATTGAAGCTGATTTAGAGCAGGAATCGATCTTCTATTTCCTAGCTGTGGATGAGGGGCAAGTCCTTGGGTTTGTCGCCATTCAAGAAACTCTCTATGAGGCAGAAGTCTTACAGATTGCGGTCAAGCGCGCCTTTCAAGGCCAAGGCCTAGCTCAGCAGTTACTCGCGCAGTTGCCGGACCAAAAAGAGATTTTCTTAGAAGTGCGCGTGTCCAATCAACCGGCCCAAGGCTTATACAAAAAAATGCATTTTGAAGAAATTGCACGGAGGAAGAACTACTATCACGATCCCATAGAGGATGCTGTGATCATGAAGAGGAACCCAAATGAAAGATAGATATATTTTGGCTTTTGAGACATCTTGTGATGAGACCAGTGTGGCTGTCTTGAAAAATGACGACCAACTCTTGTCCAATGTCATTGCCAGTCAAATCGAAAGTCACAAGCGTTTTGGAGGGGTGGTGCCGGAGGTAGCCTCTCGTCACCATGTGGAAGTCATCACCGCTTGTATTGAAGAAGCCCTGGAAGAAGCTGGCATCACTGAAGCCGATGTCACAGCTGTGGCTGTCACCTACGGTCCAGGCCTGGTTGGGGCTCTCTTGGTCGGCTTAGCTGCAGCCAAGGCCTTTGCTTGGGCGCATGGACTCCCTTTGATTCCTGTCAATCATATGGCAGGGCACTTGATGGCCGCTCAAAGCGTCGAACCCTTAGAGTTTCCGCTTTTGGCCTTGTTGGTGAGTGGAGGACATACCGAGCTAGTCTACGTCAGTGAAGCTGGTGATTATAAGATCGTCGGAGAGACCCGTGATGATGCTGTCGGAGAAGCTTATGACAAGGTCGGGCGCGTGATGGGCTTGACCTATCCAGCAGGACGTGAGATTGATCAGCTGGCCCACCAAGGGGCTGATATCTATGATTTCCCTCGGGCCATGATCAAGGAAGACAATCTGGAATTCTCCTTTTCAGGACTCAAATCTGCCTTTATCAATCTGCACCATAATGCCGAGCAAAAAGGAGAAAGCCTCTCCAATGCAGACTTGTCTGCAAGTTTCCAAGCAGCCGTATTAGACATTCTCATGGCCAAGACCAAGAAGGCTTTGGAGAAATATCCAGTCAAGACTCTAGTCGTTGCTGGTGGGGTCGCAGCCAACCAAGGTCTTCGCGAACGCTTGGCTTCTGAGATCACAGATGTTAAGGTCATCATTCCGCCTCTGCGCCTCTGCGGGGATAATGCAGGGATGATCGCCTATGCCAGTGTCAGCGAGTGGAACAAAGAAAACTTTGCAGGCTGGGACCTTAACGCCAAACCAAGCCTAGCCTTTGAAGGAATTGAATAAGAAAAAGGAGCCAATTGGATGTGCGATTCCAATGGCTTTTTTGCTGGGATCTCACCAACTAGTAGCGGATTTGCGAGTCGAAAGAAAATTCGGTATGATAGAAGGAATGAAAGATTGGTGAGGGAGAGAATAGATATGAAGAAAGAGAAGAGCTCTAAATATAGAATTGGTACGATGCTTGTCTTTGCGGTCTGTTTGCTACTGGTTGCAGGATGCGAATCGAAAAAGAAAATTGAAAAAAGTGATAAGAGTAAAGAGTCCTACGAATTTTCGGTCTATAATGCGAAGTCTGACATTAAAGACTTTCAATTTATCCATAATAAAAATGGGCTTCTGGTCGAATGGAAGTTTGATGAAAAAGAACGGAAGAAATCTTTACAGTCTCCCGATTCATCAGATTGGGTTGAGGTGAACTCTAATTATTTGGTTAGGCAAAGAAACAGAGTAAGAGATATTATTCCATCGAAAAAAATGAAGTCAGATGAATACGCCCATTTAGAAATCTATGATTTAACAGGGAGTAAGGCGAAACGAAAGGAAGTTGATCTTTGGAAGATGATGGTGGAGTATGTAAAAAATGATGATTTTGTGCTCTATGGTCCTTTCCCGACTCTTCGAAAAATGAATGGGAATGACTACGCTATCATTGAAATTAGGAAGCAAACTCAGCCACGTTATTTTTTGCTTAGTCTTAAAACCCTTAAAATTGATAAAGAAATAACGGAAGAAGACGTGAATGAGAAAAATAGAGTGTATCTCTCAATTTCTACCCGTAAAGGCTACACTGCTGGAGTTCATCCCTTTTATAATGGTTTTTGGAAGGATGAATCTTACAAAGGTAATATCAATTTAAAAGCATCCTATCCGACTGCATTTAAACTCTTTTCAAAACCAGAAGGTTTTGCTTATAAAGTGATCAATTCTGAGAATGGTGCCATTACGAATGGAAAAGAACTGATAGATCTTGAATCAGAATTTCTTACATTAGGTTCCTCTGTGTACGATTATGCCTATCTGCCTAAAGAACTGAGTATAGAAAATAAGGATACGAAAATCTCTCAGTTCGACGAGATTCAACAGTATTATAACGGTAAATCTTTTTCATATTGATACTGAGAGAATTTTTAGAAAACATACAAGGAGAGTGAAAAAGAGGTTGTTATGCAAACAATGATTAATTTAGGGATATGGGAGAACAAGAATTACCATTTTGATTTGGAGGGAAAAGTCATACTAGAAGAGACATCTTCTCCTAACTACTGGTCTTATGTACTGCTCCCTATTACATTATTTATTATCAACAAAATTTCGGATGGATTAGCGGAGTATGGAATATTTGACAATCAGTTGGTACGACTTGGAACGATTCCAATTTTAGGTGTTATCTCCTACTTCTTAGCTGCGTGGATTATTCGATATTACCATGCAAGCCTGAAATTACAGACATCTAAGTTGGATGAGGATCAGTGCAAGAAGTTCATCAAGGCATTAAAGAGACGGAAGGTGTACTTTACATTTCTTGTCAATCTTTTTAGGTTCCTAACTGTAGCCGCTATTCTTTTGTTTGTTATCGGAAATGAAACCATTGCAGCACTCTTTTTGCTCATTAGTTTTTCAGTGATTTTTATGTTTAAATTTGATTACCAATTATCTAAATGGCCTGATATGATAGAGATCATATCTCAAGAAGTGGAAAATGGTAATTAAGGAAATCTCTGATGGGCATGAGGCCTTTGAAAAAGTAGGTGGATGTATTGAAAAAATTTTTAAGTTTGAAACTGGTTTGTCTAGCAATTATTGTAGTCGGTTTAGTATTCTATTTTAAACCTTCAGAGACTAAGAAAAATCCTATCGAAAAGAGACCTAGCTCAACAAAAGTCATTCATGAAGGGAATCTCAAGAATGTTCAATTATTTGGTGAGAAAAATCAATTTGTTTTGAGTAAGGATCTGACATTGGTTGATGGGAAGTATCTGGTTGGTTTTGACTATGTAAAAACCGATGACAGAATAAAATGGGAGTATGTCGGATTCCGATATTACGAGATTGACAATCATTTTAAAGAAACAACCGTAAATGCTTTAGATGAGATTCGTAAGACAGCACCAAAAGCCTTTATTTATGATTATCAAATAAATGTTAATAGTGGAGTAAGTGTTGTAGATCTAATCTATTTTGATTCTCGTAGTGCAATGGAACGTAGCATTGGAAATGGGAAAAATATTTATTACAAGTTAGATGAACAGAAATACTACAGCAAGTATGCCGTCCCAGAGGGCAGTGCAGTTAAGGAAAAAATTATAGACTATACAAATTTAATGGAATTAATCGATAAGAATACCGGTTTTGATCTTCAGGCAGGATTTAAATTTCAGAAACAGGCTAAGAATGTAAAGACAGATATCAATTTATTTGTAATTTATCCGGAATTCAAAGAGAAAATGTTGAGTGGTAAGTACTGGATTGAACCTAGATTACAGTTATTAAGTAGTAAGGAATGGTTTGATACTCTTCTTCATTGGTTTGCACCTAAAGGACAGGACACTTTACCTGGTGTAAAAATTGAAGCTCGGTACTCAATAGATGGTCAAGAACATGAAATTCGTTCTTATGATGAGTTTAAACAATACTACAATGGAAAAGGTGGTGAATTGAGTGAGTAAAGCCTTATCTGGAGGATTGGGAGAAGAAAGCTGGATTTGATCAGGTTAGTACCGTCTAGGATGCTATGTTGAAAGCATGTAGGAAGTAAATAGGATGTTAGAATATAAAGAAACAAGTATTTTCTGTCACCAACTGGTAGAGTACAATGGCAAAAAATTCCTGTTAGATGCTAGTACAATGAAGCCTAAGCTCTATTATTGGGGGTTGCCAACGGAAACTATTACTGTTGAGATGATGGAAGTAGATAAAAAAGTTGAAATTCCAGGCACACCCATCAATAAATTAAATGGGGGAACAGCAGCTATTCTAGTTCAGCCATTTGTGGGAGTGGTTTATAGTCTCTTCAAAAAGCTATTCGGTGAGTATGCTATTAGTCAGCAAATTTTTCTAAAGATAGTCTTATTCATGGTTGCCATGCTTATATCATTTGCGCTCTTTCGATTTTCTCTAGAAAAGGCTCGTAAAAAGGTTAAGACTCTATTTCCTACAGCGACTAAGAGATACAGGGTGACTTTCAAGCCGATACCAGAAAGAAAGCACATTTTTGATGCCCATCTATTGAATCTTGTCTTACTGGCCTGTTTAGCCATGTATTTATTCATCAATAATGGAACAGAAGGGATCTTTTTGGTGATAGGCGGTATTCTTACGGCTTTTCTATTGACCTTTGAATTTGGTAAAGTCCCAGTTCTTTTAGGAGCTAAAACAGGGAATTTACGGTTTGATAGTGTAGAAGAGATAATCATTGAAAAAAGTAATTCAAATTGAATGGACAAAAAAAGGAGTAGAAATGCTGAAAAAAAACAATTGTTTTGTTAGTGGCGCTTCTATTATTAACAGCATGCGCCCAGTCTCGACAGGAATCAAAAGATTCTTTGCCGAGCAAAACGGAACAGACCTCAAAAGAGTCTTCGTCTATTAAACATGAAGCGGATTTGCAATTTTTAGTGCCCCCTCAGTATGAAGGAAAAACATCTGATTTGATCGAACTGGGTAAGAAGTTGGTTAAGGAACATCCAGAACTTGGAAATCAAGTAAGCCTATCGATTAACTATACTGGCGCAACTTTCTCATCAAATCAACAAGAATATGCTGTTTTTCTATTGATTAACAAAGCTGGGTTTCAAATTGATAAGGATTTTGAATTTTCATTGAGTTGGAAATATGATGGGCAATTGATTTATCAGAATCAACGGATTGGCTATAAAATTAGTGACAGTGGAGCATTGCCTGATCAATCTGCCACGATTTTGACCTTGCCAATATCCAGTGAGCAAAAACAAATTGTCGAGAGCATGACACAAGAAGAAAAGATGTCATTAGAAATGTCGGATTTAAAAGTAACTAAGTAGGTAGAAAAATGCCAGTATATATTATACTTCTTTTTGTAATAGGGGGCGCGTCTATCTTTTTCCTAACTGCTTTTTTCATCTACTTCTGCATTTCTAAGCGTTTTGCAAGAAGGAAAAATCTATCAACAGAGCGGGTCGAAGGTATTGTTATTGGCTATGCGTATGCAAAACAGGTAATTCCACCAATTGTCGAATATATTGTTGATAGAATAGCATATAAGAGACAACTGGAATATCGTTGGACCGTGGTGAAATCGGCCCCTTGGATGAGTCGGAAGGCGGTAGCTGATACACCGGATCTTTTAAGTGAAAATTTAGTGATTTCTAGAAACTCAATGGTCTCCTATACAAACGTTTTAGAAGAAGCCTTTCCTAAAGGATCTACCATGACCGTCTGGTATAATCCTCAAAATCCAGAAGAATCTTATGTTGAACGTTTTTGTAATAAAGATAAACTGTATAAAAAGTTAGCTCTTCTCTTTCTCGTTCTCTACATCATTTATATGATCGTTTTTGTAACACTTACGATTTTATCTATAGTTTACAATTGGAAGGCTAATTAAGATTTTAAAATATAAGGGCAGTAGAAATGGTTTGAGTCTCTCATTGGTCCTTTTTCAACCTTTTTTCTTGTGTTATAATAGAGGTCAATGATTTAGAAAGGAGTGAGAGAGTGGAAAAAGATTTTTGGCAGGGGGTGAGGGACGCGCTACCGACGGCTTTGGGCTATATCAGTATTGGCCTGGCTTGTGGTGTGGTGGCGTCTCCCTATCTTTCTCCTTTGGAGATGGCCTTGATGAGTATCTTGGTCTATGCTGGGGCAGCCCAGTTTGCGATGATCTCTCTGATTGCGGCCCATTCTTCGATCTTGAATATGGCCTTGACGGTGTGTTTGATCAATCTCCGTAATATGTTGATGAGTCTGCATACGTCATCTGACTTTAAGGATGCTAGTCTCGCTCATACCATCGGGATTGGAAGCCTCCTGACCGATGAGAGTTATGGGGTCTACTTGAGTGAGAAGTTAAAGACGGATACCATTACAGTCCCTTGGATGCATGGGAACAATCTAGTAGGCTATGTGGCCTGGATCAGTGCGACGGTTATCGGAACAGCTCTAGGTTCTCTCCTACCTGATCCAAAGGCTTTTGGGCTTGATTTTGCTTTAGTGGCTATGTTTATTGGGATTTTTGCAGCCCAATTTCAAGGAATGCAACTGACAGAAAAGACCAAGACCATGCTCATGGTGCTGTTAGCAGTAGCAGTGAGTTTCTTTCTCTTACTCTTTTTTGTTTCGCAACCTCTAGCAGTGTTAGCTGCGACCTTGATCGGCTGTTTTGTGGGGGTGGTCTGTGATGCGCGTGAATAGTTATATCTTCATGGCCATTCTGGCCTCAGCCCTCGTTACCTGGATTCCTCGGATCTTGCCCTTCCTCTTAGTCAAATACAAGGGACTGCCGGCTCCTGTGACCCGCTTTCTCAAATACCTGCCCATTTCCATTATCTTTGCCTTGGTTTTATCAAGCTTAGTAGAGGGGAAAATTGGAAGCCTCCCGCAGTTTCACTGGTTGGACCTCATGGTGACCATTCCTAGCTTCTTTGTCGCCTTTCGTTACAAAAACCTTATGGGAACCGTTTTGTTTGGAATTGTCTTGATCGCCCTATTGCGATTGGTGTTTTAAATGGAAAAATATGTTACAAAAAAATTACAATTGTTACAAAAAAACTTGATTTTTGTAACAATTGGAGTATAATGGGAGTCAGAAAGATAAAGAGGTGATCGTATGAAAAAATCAATCTTCCGTTGGAGTGCCGCTGTTCTGGTGGCTGCTTCACTTGGTCTAGCTCTCGGTGGTTGTGGTGCTAAGGATAAAAAAACAGCTTCCTCATCCGAAAAAGCATCTACCAGTAAGGTAGAGAAAAAAGCCAAAAGTAATAGCAAAAAGAGTGCGGCATCTTCCTCTCAGGCAAACGATACAGCTAGCTCTTCGACTCAAGCCAGTAGCGCGACAGCTTCAAAAGACTCTGGTAAGACCGAGAATGCGTCTACTACGACGCAAGCTACTGTCCCTGCAGAACTGGTGGGAACTTGGGTAGGATCTAGCCCACAAGCGGATGCGATTAAAATGACTGTGGATGCCAATGGAGATGTGACAACAGTGGTTAGCTTCAAAAATGATAGCGAACCGACTCGGACAGCGACCTATACGGCTAGAGCTGTCAAAGCAACTGGAAATATCTACTATTGGGATGCTGAAGGTCTTGATGGAGCGGATGCCTTACTTCCTGGGATCACAGGGCTAGGTGTAGCCAACTTCCGACTGGAGCCAGGTTTTGTCTTGGAAGAAGGCCATTATACCCCAATTGTTTTCACAGCGCCTGTCAATACAGAATTTGACTACACCAAATACAATGATTTCCGTTTTTCATTAACCAAAGAACAATAAAAAGACGAACTCGATGGAAAATCGAGTTCGTTTCAGATTGAAGACAAAGTCATCTTAAAAACTTTCCTTAAGTGAGTACGGACGTCAGCGAACTTCGTAGAAGTTCCATGACTAATTATTGAGCCTAAGGTCTCAATAATTCCGAGTGCCTGAAACAAAAAGTTTCAGGCACTTTTCTCACAGCGGAAAGTTTCGGCATTTTCTTGATTCATTCTAAGACGAGCTCGAACAAATCGAGTTCGTTTTTTAGTAATGAGGGCTTCCTGCTACCCAACCGGTACAGAGGGCGGATGTGATATTAAAACCGCCTGTATGGGCATTGATATCGAGGACTTCTCCTGCAAAGTGGAGCCCAGGAACTAGCTTACTTTCTAGGGTTTTAGGATTGATTTCTTTGAGGCTGACGCCGCCCTTGGTGACAAAGGACTTAGCTAGAGACATCTTCCCAGTAACAGGAATAGGCATCTCTTTGATGTTTTGAATGAGCTCTTCTGTCTGAGGAGGAGTGAGTTGCTTGGCTTTTTCAGGGAATCCTTGCGCCAAGAAATCAGCTAATCGTTCAGGAAGAAGGGCTTTGAGGCTATTTTTAATGGCCTTTTCTCGATGCTCTTTTAGAAAGTCTTTTAACTCTTGAGAAGAGGTAGTCGGAAGGAGGTCCAGAGATAAGATTTCGCCGCCTTTAACAAAGCTGGACATCCGAAGGGCTGCAGGGCCAGAAAGTCCAAAATGGGTAAAGAGAAGGTCGTGTGTGATGATGTGTTTGCCGTAGCTGAGGGTCACATCTGTCAGAGAGATACCTTGGAGGGCCTTGTGTGGGAAATCTGTCAAAAGAGGGCTTTCTGCCGCTTCTAGATCCGTAATGTTATGTTTGAAGTGACGGGCAATTTCGTGTCCGTAGCCAGTAGAGCCGGTAGAAGGGTAGGATTTGCCTCCAGTCGTAACGATCAGCTTATCAGCTGTCCAAGTGTTTTCAGCTGATTTGACGATGAAGACGTCTTCTGGCTTGGTGACAGAGACCACTTCACAGTTGGTGGCAATGCTAGCACTAAGCTCAAGAATCTTATTTTCTAAGGCTTGAATAATGGTGCGAGATTGATCACTAACAGGAAAGACCCGGCCATGGTCTTCGACTTTTAACTTGACGCCATTATCGGTAAAAAATTGGATGATATCATGATTATCAAATTGGGAAAACACACTGTAAAGGAAACGGCCATTTCCAGGGATACCGGCCATCAAATCGTCTAAGGTCCCGTTGTTTGTGACATTACAGCGCCCCCCTCCGGTACCTGCAAGTTTCTTACCCAGCTTTTTATTTTTTTCGATCAGTAGCGTAGGTTGGCCATAAGAGGCGCTGGCAATGGTCGCCATCATACCTGCTGGGCCACCGCCGATAACAATGGTGTGAAAATGAGTCATGTCGTTCTTCCTTCTTTTGTTTCTTTCATGATTTGCTTTGTCCATTATATCATTTTATGGACGGCTTCGGAAAATGAAGGAATCAAAAAAACAAGCATCTTTCGATGCTTGCTTTTGAATGATTCTTCGATCAACTTATTACATGATTCCAAGGAAGTAACGGATGAAGAAGAAGGCAAGGACAGCACCAACAAATGGAGCAGTACCTGGTACAAGAAGACCATATTGCCAGTCGTTGTTTACTTTATCTTTGATTGGCAAGATTTGGTAAGCGAAACGAGGTCCAAGGTCACGCGCTTGGTTCATCGCGAAACCTGTAGTACCACCAAGACCCATACCGATAGCCCAAACGATCAAACCAACAGTGAATGGAAGCATTGCTTCGTTGGCGTGTTCAGCAGCCATGATAGATGTCAAGAAGATAAATGTTGCGAACGCTTCGACGAAGTAGTTACGTGGAAGGTTACGGCAGTTAGGGTTAGTTGAGAAGATGTTACGGATAGCAACACCATCAATTTGACCTTCAGAAATCTTGAAGTGGTCTGCGTACATAAAGTAAGCAATGACTGCACCAAGGAAGGCACCTATCATTTCAGCGATTGCAATTGGGAAGAATTGAGCGATTGTCAATTTACCAAGAAGGACTTTCAACAAAGCCATAGCAGGGTTCATTGAAACGCCGCCAAAGACGAACAAGCAGACAGTGATACCGAATGCCCATGTAGTGATCGCGAATAAGTGTCCAGTTCCAGCATATTTTGTTTTCTTCAAAACGTCGTCACAGTGTACGCCAACCCCGAAGATAATCATCAAAGCTGTACTCATAACTTCTGCAAGTAATTGATGTGTCATGTTAATTAATGTCTCCTAAATTAATAAATGTATTTTTGTAATTGGTGATAAACTTCTTGAATCGGCAACTGCATCTCCGTAGCAATACGCTGACAGTCTTCGTATTCAAGTGTTTTTTTAGTGGTAGATCCGTACTGGTTAATTTTTACCGTAACGGGTCCAAATTCCGTATCGATTTGTTCAAATCGACGTTGCATGACCTTTCGGTCGACTTGTTGGTATCGAAAACCAATGGTACTGGTTTCTTTGAACAAGAGGGCTGAAAAATCTTCCAACTGACTTCCTTGAATCAAGAGAATCAATTCAAAGCCAGGGCGATTCTTTTTCATAACGACGCTACGATAGTAGACATCTAAAGCTCCAGCGTCCAGGAAACGGTGGATAATATAACCAAGTTGCTCTGGTGTTTGATCATCGATCGTAGTGGTGATCTCAATAATTTGATCTTCCGTGCGATGAACAACAGTGGTGCTGTGAGAGGTGTCTTCTTTCAATAGCGAACCGCGTAAAGCATTGAATTTTCCAGTCTCTCTTTTACCAAATCCATAGCCCACACTTTGGATGGCAAAGTGGGATGGGATCGGTTCAAAGATCGGGTCCATTGCTTTCAAGAGGGCTAACCCTGTTGGGGTGATCAACTCTGTTTTGACGGTGAAGTCTTGAGTGATCGGAATGGTAGTTTCCTTTCTCAACTGCATGACAGCAGGAACTGGAACTGGCATTTCCCCATGGGCAACTGAAATGGTCCCACTTCCCTCAGTGAGAGGAGTAGAGTAAACTGTATCGATACCGAGCGATTCCACTAGGATGAAAAAGCTAACGATGTCGACAATGGAGTCAATTGCACCAATTTCATGGAAATGAATCTGTTCGACAGGCATGTTATGCACAGCTGCTTCGGCCTTTGCGATATCAAGAAAGACTTCAAGACTTTTTTCTTTCACAAAAGGACTCAACTGTGAAGCGGCAATCAAATCGTGGATATCCGCATAACTGCGGGCATCCGCGTGGGAATGGTGATGATGGTGTTCATGATCGTGATGATGTTCGTGATCATGATGGTGTTCGTGATCATGATGATGTTCGTGATCATGATGATGTTCGTTATCATGATGATGTTCATGATCATGATGATGTTCATGATCGTGATGATGTTCGTGATCGTGATCGTGATCGTGATCGTGATCGTGATCGTGATCGTGATCAAAATCACCTTCAATCCCCGTATCTTTCTCCCCGTGGTGAAGGTGAACATCGAAATCAGTTCCCCAAATTGCGCTTTTTGCGACGCGATGAACGTGGAGGTGGAAACCATCCACTCCCAGTTTCTCGAGTTTTGTGTGAAGAAGGTCGACATCTGCCCCAAGGTCCACAAGAAGACCATTGAGCATATCGCCACTTATTCCAGAAAAAGGTTCTAAAAATAGACTGGTCATCAGTTTTCCTTTCGATTGTGGTTGAGTCGATTGATCATACATGCTGAATAAGCTGCACCAAATCCGTTATCAATGTTGACGACCGTTACACCAGAAGCGCAAGAGGTCAACATACTCATCAAGGTTGTTAGCCCTTGAAGGTTGCTTCCGTATCCAATGCTGGTCGGAACGGCAATAACGGGGACATCCACAAGGCCTCCTACGACACTGACAAGAGCTCCTTCCATACCGGCAATCACGATGATCACACTGGCTTTTTGGATCTCTTCTAAGCGATTGAAGAGGCGATGGATGCCGGCGACTCCCACATCATAGATTCGGCGAACCGAATGGCCAAAGGTTTCTGCAGTGACTGCAGCTTCTTCTGCAACAGGAACATCACTTGTCCCTGCTGTGACGACCGCAATGTAGTGTTCAGGATCGGCTTCTTCCTTTTTAGAGTTGAGAACGAAGCAGCGGGCTTCTGGATAATAGTGGCCAGTCGGAAAGCGCTGAGAAAGAGCCTCTCCCTTTTGGAGAGAGACTCTTGTTGTGAGGATCGGCAATTCTTTTTGTGAAAGAAATTGCAGGATTCCTTCAATTTGCTCAACTGTCTTTCCTTCGCCGTATACGACTTCAGGGAAGCCGTTGCGACGTTGCCGGTCAGTATCAATTGCTGCATACCCTAGTTCTTTAACCCCGTTGATTTGCTCCAGCGCATCCTCAACTGAGAGATGGCCTGCTTGCAAAGAACGGAGTGTCTGTTCTAGATTGGGTTGAAAATCCATGTTTGATTCTATTCAACAACGACAGAAAGTCCGTCGCGGATAACTGCTACTTTAGCATCTTTTCCTTCACGAGCAAAGGCTTTTTCAAGCGCTTCGTCAAATGAAGTTGCAAGTTCCATATGCATACCTGTGATCAATTCAGGATCTACAAGGTCAGATACAAAGATAACATGGTGGTGTACCAAAATACGTGCCAAGATTTGAGAAGTCCATTGGTCTGGGACAGTCTCTAAACGAGGTGTATTGATGGCTTGTTCCAAGAATTCTTTTGGATCTTCTACGTCAGCAAGGTTGCGATAGAAACCTTCTCCACCGTGACCATCTGCACATCCAGCCACCATGATGATTGTTCCGCCTTCTTTGTTAGAAGCTTCGGCTGCAGTCATCCCTTTAACAGCTTGGTAGATATTTTGGTCAAGTGGGAAACCACCGTTTGTTGAAATTGTGATGTCGCTTTCGATCTTAGACACATGTGCCAAGTCTGCAACGAAGTCACAACCAACTTTGTGGGCTTCAACCATGTCCCCAGCGAAAGATCCGATGATGTGTTTTTCGCCGTCCAATACAACGTTGACGATGAAGGCCAAGTTTGCAGTACGAGCAGCGTAAAGCATATCTTCGTGGATTGGGTTGTGGTCAAGGTTACCAGTACGTGCCTTATCAGAATTGATGAAGTCACCTGAGTGGTTCGCCATGATAGTTTTGTATGATGCGATACCTGGAAGGACTGATTTACGTCCACCTGAGAATCCAGCGAAGAAGTGAGATTCGATGAATCCTTCTGCTATCAACAAGTCAGCTTCAGCAGCGATTTTGTTGATGATACAGTCACCACCTGAAGGGAGTTGTCCAATTTTAACCATGTCATCGTCGTTTGTTGAAATGTGCATAACGATTTCTTCATTGTCAACGATTTCTTGGCCGTATTTATTGATCAATTCTTCACGAGTTGAAGGACGGTGGAAACCAGTAGCAACCAAGATACGCACGCGTGCATCAGGGTTAACTGAGCGAATACGACGCAAAATGATTGGAGTGATGATGTGAGAAGGAACGGGACGAGTGTGGTCAGAACTGATCAACACGATGTCTTTTTTGCCTTTAGCAAGTTCTTCCAAAGTAGGGCTGCCGATAGGGTTGTCCATTGAACGTTCAACAGTTTCTTCTTCAGACAGTGGGTTATGGAAGTTTTCCGCCTTAGACTCTAACAATCCTGCAAAGTTTTCATCTGGAATCTTTGCAACAATCGATTTTTTGTCGTACGGTAATTTAATTTCTACCATTATTTGCGATCTCCTTTATTAATACTGATACTTATAGTATAATTCTTTTTAAAAAGAGGTGTGCATCAATTGATGTCAACAAATGTTAACTATATTGTTTAAGAACAGGTGTATCATTAGTGTGATTTCAAGAAAGAGCAGATGGGGAGGAAAAACCGTCGTGAATTCAGAATTTTTAGTGAAATTTTTGGAAGAGAGGCGAACGCCGATCGTCAAGAAAAAATACCATAGTTACCTCTCCTATCGTGGGATCAAAGAGGATTACATCTACATCTTGAAAGAAGGTGTGGTCAAGACAAGTGTCATCATGCGTGATGGGCGTGAGTTTAACTTTTCCTATCTAAAAGCCATTGACATTGTCTCTTTGATTCGTGATGAGGTGTCCAACTATACAGACTCACCTTTCAATGTGCGAGTGGAGACAGAAGAAGCAAGTTTTTATCGTATTCCTCGGGTCAAGTTTTGGAATTTTGTCAAAGAGCATAAAGAGCTGCAGGACTATGTGAGGGACTATTATCGTAATAAACTGTCTGAAAGTATGGAGTCTCAGCAGTATATGATGATGAATGGTAAAAAAGGGGCGGTTTGTTTTCATTTGCAAAAACTAAGCAGTTTGTTTGGTGTGGAGCAAGAAGACGGCTTCTTGATTGATTTCAACATTACCAATGAAGATATTGCCGGTTTTTGTGGGATTTCGACGCGAAACAGTGTCAATCGCATTCTCAATGAATTAAAACGAGAAGGTGTTTTGGATATTCGACAGCAAAAGATCGTGATTTTGGATAATGAACGGATTGAAGAATTTATCGGAAGGGAGCTATTCTAAGATGGCAACAGAAGCACAAATCAGAAAAGAAAAAGAAGAAAAATTACAAGATATTTTACGAAAAATCGGAAAGGTAGCCGTTACCTATTCAGGTGGTATTGACAGCTCTTATCTCTTGAAGGTGGCCTTGGATACCTTGGGACCTGACAATGTTATTGCGGCCGTCGTGAACTCTGAGATGTTTTCAAATGAAGAATTCGATCTAGCGCTCGACTTGGCCGATCAGCTAGGAGCACCTGTGCTTGGACTGGAAATGAGAGAATTGAGTGATCCACGGATTGCTGCCAATACGCCCAATATTTGGTATTACACCAAACAATTGATGTACCAAACT
Source organism: Streptococcus parasanguinis (assembly GCA_032477695.1). Classification (GTDB taxonomy): domain Bacteria; phylum Bacillota; class Bacilli; order Lactobacillales; family Streptococcaceae; genus Streptococcus; species Streptococcus parasanguinis_Y. Next base: position 39,395 of record JAWDWJ010000004.1, on the reverse strand, counting down.
ATTAAGGATTCAGTTACAGAACTGGGCTTTAAGCAATTGGTAGACGGCAATATTATGGATGATATCGACGATTTTCGCCCTGGTATCAAGGCTCGGGACGAAGCGAGTGTCCGCAGTGTCTTGCAAGAAGCCGGCCTCTATAAGACAGAAATTCGTCAATTGGCCAAGGAAAGAGGGGTCTCCAATTGGAATAAGGTGCCATCTTGTAGCGTTGCCTCACGCTTCCCATACGGAGTGAAAATCACTTCAGAAAATGTACAACGGGTTTTTGAAGGGGAAGAGTTCCTTGTAGGACTTGGCTTTGAGCAAGTCCGTGTGCGTGTGCATGGAGACTTGGCGCGCATCGAAGTGGAAGAAGACCATCTGCTTAAAGCCATCCAACTGCATGACAAGATCAATGACTACATGAAAAAAATCGGATTTACCTATGTAGCCTTGGATTTGGCTGGATATAAGTACGGCCGGATGAATGATGCATTGGATGAAAAAACAAAAGAAAAAATTATGGCAGGTTAAGCAATGAAGGAAGTGATAAGGTTCTGGTTCGAAGAGTTGAAGCCAGAGGATTGGTTCAAAAAATCAGAAGCACTGGATCAAGAAATGCGGGAGCGCTTTGAGGAACTTTATTGGAAGGCCAGTCGTGGGGAATTGTTTCACTGGCGGGCTACGGCAGAAGGGCGTTTAGCAGAGATTTTGCTCTTGGACCAAATTCCTCGCAATATTTTTCGAGGGACTGCCCAAGCTTTTGCGACAGATTCCCTGGCCTTGGTCTTGGCCCAAGAAGGCCTAACACAAGCTCAAGAATTACCAGTTGTACAAAGAGGCTTTTTCTACATGCCCTTTATGCATTCGGAATCTTTAACCATTCATGAAGAAGCTCTGCGCCTATTTGATCAACCGGGCTTAGAAAAGCGTTTGAAGTATGAGAAGATGCACATGGACATTCTTCAACAATTTGGGCGTTATCCACATCGGAATGCCATCTTAGGACGGCCTTCGACCAAGGAAGAAGAGGAGTATTTGAAAGAACATTCTGGCTTTTAAGGGAAGATGAGGCCCACAGATTTCAAAACTCTTTTCTCTCTTCATGAAATTGCCTGAAACAGCAGGCATGATGTCAGAGTTCCCTCACCTAGGCTTTTCCAAGCGTCTAAAAAATGGTATAATGAACTGTAAATTTCAGAAGTTGGAAGGAATGTCATTACTATGATGAACATGCAAAATATGATGAAGCAAGCTCAAAAATTGCAGAAGCAAATGGAGCAAAGCCAAGCAGAATTAGCTGCAACGCAATTTGTAGGGAAATCTGCTCAAGATTTGGTTGTTGCGACCCTTACAGGTGATAAAAAGGTCGTTTCAATTGATTTCAATGCGGCAGTGGTCGATCCTGAAGATACAGAAACGCTTTCGGATATGACGGTCCAAGCCATCAATGCTGCAATTGAAGAAATTGATGCGGCGACTAAGAAAAAACTCGGTGCGTTCGCAGGGAAATTACCATTTTAAGCTAAGGAAGTTTTCATTAACTCAAAAGAGGCTCAGTTTTGAGCCTTTTTCAGATTGAAGACAAAGTCATATTAAAAACTTTCCTTGGGTGAGTACGGACGTCAGCGAACTTCTTCGAAGTTCCAAGACTAATTATTGAGCCTAAGGTCTCAATAATTCCGAGTGCCTGAAACGTTATTGTTTCAGGCACTTTTCTCACGGCGGAAAGTTTTAGTATTTTCTTTCTTTGAAACACTAACGATATATTTTTAGGTTTATGTCAGCAATTTTATTCTTTTCTTAGTTCAATGACTTGATCGTATCGACTTTCATCATCGATATGGTGAGCGATTTCTAACACCATCATCGGTAGTGAGAAAATCAAGTCTCGAACCATCTGACTATTTTCTGCGTCAAGAGCTGCAGTTACCTCATCTGCTAATAAAATATCCTTTTTACGAAGTAGGAAGCGGGCTAGTTCAATCCGGACACGTTGTCCGCCTGAAATATTTTCTCCGTTATTAGTGATTACAAAATCAAGCCCATCAGTTAGTTCATGGTCGAGTTTGACCTGTCTTAAAACAGTCTCTAATTCTTGATCTGAAAACTCCTGTCCCAAACTGAGATTGTAGCGAATAGTATCATTAAAGAGGAAAGGATGCTGGCTGATAATGCCTACCTGACGAACAAAGTGACTTGTTTTAACTCCATCTCTTGTACGACAAGTAATCGTTCCGGCATCCGGCTTTTCTTCTCCTGTGATCATTCGGAAGAGGGTTGATTTCCCACAGCCACTTGGCCCTTTGATGAGGACTTTTTCGCCTTGTCGAATGGCTAGATTAAGATCGCGAAGAATCTCTCTACCGTTATAAGATTTACTTAAATGGGAAATTTCTAGCTCTTCTACTTGGGAGATCGAATGATTGTCCGATTCACTATCATCTGCTCGATTTAAAATTCCGAAAATCTTTTCTGCCGTTGTTTTGGCTCCTTGTACTTCAACCACATCATACATGATATTTTGGATAGGCCCTACCAGTTGACCAGCAGCAATATACATAGCAACCAGGCTAGCCACTGAAACATGATGACCCTGCATAGCAAGGAAGAACCCTAATACCAAGGGGAGTACTTGGCTCAGAAAGACCATAAAACCATTACAAAAGAAAACAATATTATGGGTAAAAGCAAACCTTTGAATAGCTCGTTGATAACGAAGATTGATATTCCAGACGCGCTGAGAATTTTCAGGCAAGGCTTGATTCATCCGCAAGGTCTGAGCTCCTCGAATACTATCAGAGATTTGGTTATGAACAGCTGTTCTTCCCTGAGACATTTCATCCCCTGAATTCTTTAGCTTATTATTCATCAAGAATTGTGGAATGGGACGTAAGATTGTGAAGAAAACAAAGATAGAACCCAATAAAACATTTTGGGCAATGATATAGATCGCCGTAATCAGTGCTCCAAATCCCCAACATGAAATAGACATATAGCGTTCAAAAAAGTTATCTCCTAGAAATTCCATATCCTGTGTCAGCAAGGTAATCTTTTCATCTTCACTATATTCCCTGTCTTCCATTAACTTCTGAAAAAGGGCTGTTCGGATATTCATGTGAATTTCACGTCTAAAGACATTATTTGCATGATTACAAAATAACATTAGACTATACAAAGCGAAATAGACAGAAAAACCAAAGAGAGCAAATTTCCAAATAGAGGAATAGGTAAGGTTATTTTGATCTATCGATAGTGCTTTGGCAACAACCAAAGGTTGACCTAATGCGAGACCCCCATTTGCCAGTGCTCCAATAATGGTTAGGTATTTTGTTTTTTTATCAAGATATTTAAAGATATTAATCATAAATCTCTCCTAGAAAATAGAACCCTATGATTGAGAAATATCAGATGTAATCATTAAATCTTATTACATATTATTCTTTGTGATATATTTTACATGCTCATTATACATCTAAGAATAAGTCTGGTCAATGAATATTTAAAAAATTAGAAATGATTAAATCTTTAATAACTAATATTTTAAGTTAAGCCTTTGAAAAAGCTCTACTTGTCTGTTGGATGAAAATTTACTTTAGTCAATCTTTACAGAAATGAAATAAAAAGAACCCCCAAAGAAAGATATGAAAACATCTAACTCTAGGAGTACTGCTCAGTTTTGAGCTTTTTTTATTCATCAAAAAATCCGGATAAGTCCAAGTCTCCGAAGGGGTTGGTGGAGAAGTTCTCTTGCTCTTCAAGGAGGGTGCGGCCTTGATCAAATTCGAGAAATTGTTCGTAGACAAGGGCTGTCATGCGGGCGTCTTCTAAGCTATCGTGTGATTTTCCTGCGACTCCCAAAAATTCTGCAACGGTGTGGAGTTGGAGATTTTTAATGCCATGAAGGTCAGATGGACGACGTTCGAAGGCTTCGTCAAAGACATCGACAGCGTATTGCTCTTCTAAATCCAAGCCATTTTCAAGTAGAATGGGTAGGTCGCTCTTTTTGGCATTGTATCCGATCAAGGGCCGGTCTCCTACAAAGGCCTTGAATTCACTGAGGACCTGCTCGAGTTGAGGGGCATTTTGGATCTTGTCCTGGGTAATGCCAGTCAGGCCGTTAATAAAGCTTTTTAGGGGCTTATCGGTGTAAACGTAGGAGTCGTAGTGATCGACTTCTTTACCGTCCGTAAAACGTACGGCAGACACCTGGATGATCTGATAGGCGCCTTCGAATTGGTTAAATTCGAGATCAAAGGCGATATAATCTTCTAATGCTTTCATGGGAAATCTCCTGTGGTAGAAAAGAAAAGGGACTGGTAGGATCCAGCCCCGGATTATCGACGGAAAACGCGTGCCCAGAAACCTTTGCTTTCTTGCTCTTGAACTTTTTCGTTGGCTTGTTCGAGTTCAAGTTTCAAGGTATCGCGGTCGTTCATTGCTTGTAAAGTCAATTGTTGTTGTTGGTCCAATTGCTTATCTTTTTCAGCAATTTGAACGTCTTTCACGCGCAACTGTTCATCTTTCTTAGCGAGTTGCTCGTCTTTGGCTTTGAGTTGCTCGTAGAGACGGACGATTTCAGCATTTTTTTCATCTACCAAAATTTCCATCAATTCGCGTTGCTTCACATCATCGCTGACTGGCTCATCTTCAAAAATAGTTTTTTTGTAGATTTCTTCGAGCTTGATCAAGCCACTACGGGTTACAACGGTAACCCCTTTTTCGTTTTTTTGGGTATCTTCTGGAGCCAGCGCCTTGACACGGTTATTGACCGCCTGGCGGCTGACTCCTAAAATTTCAGCAATTTCGCTGACAGTTTTTTCAATCGCCATAACTTCCTCTAATATCTTTTTCTATGAAATACTCTATTAGATAGTAACATAAGTAGGCTAAGCTGTCAAATGAAGCAAAGAAAGGCTAAGCCTTGATACCACGATTAGTGGGCCTCTGTCATTTCAGGAAGATGGAGGCTTGATTGTGCTAAGTCAATGGTGAGTTGGTAATTGGTTTGATCACGCACAGTGATTTCAAAGTCCGTCGTGTAGAGGATCAAGCGAAGGGTTGCGCCTTTTTCGAGCTTGTAGATGGTTGGCTGGAGATCAAAGTCAAATTCCATCCACTCGCCTGGCGTTACGGCCTCAACTTCTAAGAGCTCATGCCGGTTTTGGAGGTTGAGATAACCTTTCGAAATCACTCGTTGGCCCGCTTCCTTGAATGGCAACTCGGTCAAGTTGTCTAGCATATGGTAGCGACCGTTATCCAGTGTACGGACCGATAAGACTGCAGGATAGGGTTGGAGGTATTTCTTGCTTCCAAACTCTAAGAGTTGGGCTGAGAGAAGGCCTTTATTGGTGCTGGAGTGAAGTCGTAGGTGAAGGCGAGGTTTCCCGTTGAGGTGCAGGTCTTCTTCGATTGGAAGATCGATGGTTACCTGTTGGGCCTTGTCTTGGTAGAGATCGCTTAAGAAGGTCGGATAAGCCTTGCCATAGCGCTCGTAATCTTTTGTCTCGTAGCGGTTTTGGATGACTTTTTCACCGTCTCCCAGCGAGAAGGTCCGCTGACTTGTTTGATTGCCAAAATCATCCAAGGAAGTCCAACTTTGTTCTCCTGTATTGTCCTGCCAAATGACAGTAGGCAATTCATAGCTTGAATCGTAGCCCAGCAATTTTTTAGAGAGAAGGGCATTCATGCTCTCACGGAAGTCAATGGACTGCCAGTTGTTGAGGTAGACATGGGCACCATTGTGGTAGAAGAGGTGTTTCTTGATGCTTGCTGGAAGGGCTTGGAACATGTTAAAGACGTGAAGCGGTTTGACGTTCCAGTCTTGGGAGCCATGGGTAAAGACCACCTCTGCTTGGACTCGATCAGCATGTAGGAGATAATTGCGATCGTGCCAGAATTGATTGTAGTCTCCGGAAGCGCGGTCCAGCTCTTTTTTGACGCGATCAAGATCGGCTTGGTGGGCCGCATTGTGGTGTAAATAATCCCCACCTAAAAGGTTGCGTGAATAGGTCAATTCGGCAAGGGAATCAAAATCTTCACCTGGATAGCCGCCAGGACTTGTCACGAGACCATTTTCGCGGTAGTAGTTGTACCAAGAAGAGATCCCAGCCTCTGCTATGATGACTTCTAGACCGTCCACACCTGTGGTCGCAAGGCCGTTAGACATGGTTCCAAGGTAAGAGATCCCGGTGGTTGCGACCTTTCCATTAGACCAATCAGCTTTGACTTGGCGTTTGCGTGTGTGATCTGTAAAGGCCCGGCAACGGCCATTGAGCCAGTCGATAACGTTCTTGTAGGCTTCGATTTGTTGGTAATTTCCATTGGTCATCAAGCCTTGCGAATCTTTTGTCCCCACTCCAGATACGTAGAGATTAGCGTAGCCGCGTGGAAGGAGGTAGTCGTTGAGGGTATAGCTGGAATTGATATGGGTGAGAGTTTCTTCAGCTTCATCGACTAGCTCAGCTGAACCGACAGGATCCACCAATTCTAATTGAGGTACTTCTACTTGAATGGTATGAGGTTCTTTGACCTCGAGGTCGACATTCATATTGTAGAGGGCCTTGTCGCTGGCCTTATCGTTGGTCCCTTGGTGATAAGGACTTGCGGTCATAACAGCTGGAATCTTGCCTTCATAGCGAGGACGGATAATGCTGACCTTGACCAAGTCTGGCAGACCATCTTTGTCGGTATCGACCCGACTTTCCACATAGACGACCTCGCGGATGGCATCATGGCTCGTAAAGGTTGCGAGGCTCTTGCCGTTAAAATAGTGATACTGGTTATCTTCAGGAATCAAGCCATCGCTGACCAACTGATCGATGAGTAAATTTCCTTTTACTGTTCGAGTATTGAGAAGGTGATAGAGGTTTTCTACCAAGTTTCCATACTCAATCGGAAATTGGACTTCTTTCAAGAAGCTATCCGTATCTTCAAAATCAATAAAATAGCGGAAACCGAGTAATTGGAGGGCTACTGTGTAAAAAATGTTCGGAGACCATTCGCAGTCAGATTGGATATACGTTAAAAAGTCTGTTTTAGAATCCACCACTAGGTTAGAGAGGGGATAATCTGTATCTTTATAGGTGAAGTAAACCTTGCGGACAAACCATTCAAACAGTTCTTTTTCTGGGAGGTGGGTGGGAAGGTCAAACCCAATTTCTTTTAGTTCCTTAAGAATGTCTTTTTGGTCAACAGATAGATAGCTATATTGATTGTATTTCATAGACTGCTCCTTTTATCAGTTTCTTTTTTCTTTACTTCTTATATTATACTTGATAAAATAGTATTTGTCTAAAGACCTTTCGTCTATAAGGAGAAGGAATATTGAAAAAAATATCTTTTGAACAAGTTGCAAGAAGACGGACCTTATTGTTTGGGGTTCTTGCCGTCATTTTTGGGATTCTCATTTTTCGAAACGGCGTTGGTTTCACCAAATTTTCCTTGGATCTATTAGCCATTTACTTTTTAGTTGATGGACTAGGAAGCTTTCTTCTTCGCTTTTTGTTACGTAGCAAGTCTATTTCCTATAGCCACTCTATTTGGTTTATTTTTCTTTCACTTGCGTTGATCTGGTTGAATCGACTGAGTAGTCTGCCCGTAAACTTAGTTGTGATTTGTTTAGGGGCATATCAGTTGGGGAGTGCCATTGTCTATGGGATCACATTTTGGCTTTATAAGGCCAATCGGGTAAAAGGAGGCTGGCTCTATTTATGGGATGCGCTTTTAAACGGTGGGCTTGGTCTAGCAACTGTCTTGGAACCTGGTTCAGATGGGCACTTCCAATTTATCCTCTTGGGGGCTTATCTGGTCTTGTTGGGGATTTCTAATATTCGAGATGGTATTTTATTTGACAAAGACCAACAAGGCCAAGAGTTAAAACGTCGCTTTCGTATTAGCCTACCGGTTATCTTTGCAGCCTTTATCCCTGCTAAGGAGTTAAAACGGTTTAACCAGTTTCTTCAAAAAGGGAGCTCGGCGGGACACACAGGCCCTTATCGATTGGTGAAAAAAGAAGAAGAGGCAAGGGAATTAGAAATTTTGGTTCATACTTCTGACAGCAACTTATTTGGAGCGATTGGGCATGTAGATATTTGTTATCAGGGGAAGGTCATTTCTTACGGAAGTTACGATCCCTTTTCAGAGCGTCTATTTGGGACGATTGGGGATGGCGTACTGTTTAAAGTGGATAAGGAACCATACATCGAACTATGTAAAAAAGAGAGTCAAAAGACGCTGTTTGGCTACAGCCTATCCCTTACCGAAGAAGAGAATCAGGCAGTAGAGAAGCGTCTAGCTGAAATTGATCAGTTGTTAGAACCTTGGGATCCACCTAGGAGGTTACTGGAAGACGGTCAGCCGACCTACGCTTACAAATTGAAATATGATTTAGGGGCTGAGCTATATAAATTTACTTCTTCGCGTTTTAAATCTTACTTTGTTCTGTCTACTAATTGCTGCCTGTTAGCAGATTCCATTGTGGGACAGGCAGGAACGGCTGTATTAGATGTGCGTGGAGTGATTGCACCAGGGACCTATCAGGATTACTTAGAATACGAATTTGAAGCTCCAAACGGGCGGGTCCATACACGAACAGTATACTAAAAAAAGAAAGACAGATTTTTATTTTTGAAAAATCTGTCTTTTTTGCACAAGATTTCTTGTAAAAAGCCAGAAAATCTTTTACAATAAAAAGTGCTTGGAGGAAAGTATGACAGCAAATCAGATCGTAAGAGTGATCCCAGTCTTGAAAGTGAATAACCGAAATGTCAATCAACGCTTTTATGAAGAGACATTGGGAATGAAAGTATTAGTGGAAGAAGGAGCTCTCCTGTCTTTAGGAGATGCCTCAAAAGTAGAAAAAATCGTCTTAGAAGAGTCACCGAGTATGCGTTCGCGTAAGGTCGAAGGTCCAAAGAAATTGGGTCGCATCGTGGTGAAAGTGGCACAAGCTCAAGAAATTGATTATTTGTTGGCCCGCCAGCCAGAGACAAGCGCCCTTTACCAAGGAGCTAATGGTCGCGCCTTTGAAGTTGTGTCTCCTCAAGGAGATACCATTTTCGTGCATGCGGAAGAAAATCTTGAAAGCCTAGAACCTTTGGAGAAAGCGCCTCTTGTTGAGCTTCCAGAAGATTTCAAAGGTTTGACCAGCTTTGATGTGGACTTTCTTGAGGTCAATGTGGCCGATCTTGCTGAGGCTGAGAAGTTCTATAGCAACTTGCCAGCTTTGGCCCACTTTATCCATTTACAAGAAGCCCAAGGAAAAGATCTCCAAGTTGAGAACAAGGTGACCTGGGATTTGAGCATGATCAAGATTGAATTGGCATCTTTTGATGTGGAAGTCTTGAAAGAACGCTTGGGAGAAGCTGTCGATTTTGTGCACCGTAAGGGAACTTTCTTGATTGCCAAGGATCCAAGCCAGATCGAACTCTGGTTTGAAGCCAATCAAGATCAGGTCCATATTTCTTATGAAGAATAAGAATGGAGTGATGAGCGTGAATGCAATCATCGAAAAAATTACCGAACAAATCCAAGAAGGCATCTATCCAGGTGCCTCTCTTACGCTTTACCGCAATGGTCAGTGGAGTGAGCACTATCTAGGACTTGCGGACCCTGAAAAAGAAGAGCCAGTAGTGGCTGACCTGGTCTATGATTTGGCCAGTGTCAGTAAGGTCGTCGGAGTCGCTACCATCTGTGCCTTTTTGTATGCGAAAGGGGAGCTTCCGCTCGATCGCCCCTTTAAAGAGCTTTACCCGTGTTTTGCTCATGAGAAGACAACCATCCGGGAACTCTTGACCCATACGTCAGGACTTGATCCTTTTATCCCCAACCGGGATCAATTGGATGCGAGACAGTTGAAAACAGCCCTTGAAAATTTGCAGTTAAAAGAAGACAAGAGTTTTCATTACACTGACGTCAATTTTCTTCTGTTGGGCTTTTGGTTAGAAGACAGGTTTCACCAGCCCTTGGATCGTTTATTTGAAGAGCTGATTTTTACGCCTTGGAAGATGACAGAAACACGGTTTGGACCGGTCGAAAAGGCGGTGCCAACGGTCCGTGGAGTGGCTTCTGGAAGTGTTCATGATCCCAAAGCGAGAGTTCTGGGCTGTCATGCGGGAAGTGCTGGACTTTTTTCAACTGTTGCTGATCTAGAGCGCTTCTTAGAGCATTATCTGAAGGATGATTTTGCGCGTGACTTGTCTCAGAATTTTGCGCGTGAAGAGGGCAAGAACCGCGCTCTTGGATGGAATCTAGAGGGGGACTGGTTGGATCATACGGGCTATACAGGAACCTTCATCATGTACAATCGCAAGAGACAGGAAGCTGTGATCTTTTTGTCCAACCGGACCTATGAGAAGGACGAACGGGCCCAATGGATCCTGGACCGCAACTCTTTGATGGACTTGATCAAACAAGAATTTGAGAAATAGAAATGGAAGGCTAGGATGATGGATCCTGGCCTTTTACGGTCTGTCCGTGAGAAAGAAACTGGTAGGAGATTCATTTTTGAACTCCGTCTTAGGTTGGATTTCCTTCAAAAGCATCGCTTTTTTGGCTGATTTATATTAAAATAGTAATGACCTTAATAGAGCGAGATGAATATGAACAAAGAGATAGGCGTCGGAAGGGCGCATAGTAAAATTATCTTAATTGGAGAGCATGCGGTGGTTTATGGTTATCCGGCTATTGCTTTGCCACTCCATCATATCGAAGTGATCTGCCAGATCATCCCGGCAGACAGTCCATGGATTTTGTTTGAAGATGACACCTTGTCCATGGCAGTTTTTGCGTCTCTTGAGCACCTCGGGATTCGCGAGGCCCGGATTCGCTGTCGAATTCAGTCCATGGTACCGGAAAAACGGGGGATGGGATCATCTGCAGCAGTGAGTATCGCAGCTATTCGTGCCGTTTTTGACTATTATCAAGAGAAGCTGAATGATGAGACCTTAGAAATCCTGGTCAATCGAGCAGAAACCATTGCCCATATGAATCCAAGTGGGCTTGATGCCAAGACTTGTTTGAGCGATCAAGCCATTAAATTTATCCGAAATGTTGGCTTTTACCCGCTGGAGCTAGGTATAAAAGCGAGCTTGGTGATTGCGGATACGGGAATTCACGGCAATACCCGTGAGGCGATTCAAAAGGTTGAATCCAAAGGGAAGGAAGTTTTGTCCCATTTCCATGAGATTGGTCAGTTGACCCAGCAGGTGGAAGAGGCTCTGAAAATGAATGATCTAACGAACCTAGGACAGGCTCTGACTACTTGCCATGAGCACTTGAGAGCCGTGGGTGTCAGCTGTGAAAAAGCAGACCATCTGGTCGCCGTTGCCCTTGAAAATGGGGCCTTAGGCGCTAAAATGAGCGGAGGCGGTCTTGGTGGCTGTGTGATTGCCCTCGTCAAGGATTCTCGTGAAGCAGCAACCATTGCCCATGCATTAGAAAAAGAAGGAGCGCACCATACATGGATCGAAAACCTGTAAAGGCTAAGTCCTATGCCAATATCGCGATTATCAAATACTGGGGAAAAGAAGATGCCAAACAGATGGTCCCTTCGACCAGTTCGATTTCGTTGACCTTAGAAAATATGTATACAGAGACCAGTCTCTCTCCCTTGCCAGCAGATGCGACTGCGCATGAATTTTACATCGATGGGGAATTCCAAAATCCAGCTGAGCAAGCCAAAATTGGAGCTGTGATTGATGGCTTGAAGCCAGCAAATGAAGCGGGATTTGTTCGAGTGGATACCAGCAACAACATGCCAACCGCAGCAGGCTTGTCTTCTAGCTCGAGTGGGCTCTCTGCTCTCGTCAAGGCTTGCAATCGGTATTATGATTTGGGCTTGAGTCAGGAGGAATTAGCTCAAAAAGCCAAGTTTGCTTCGGGTTCTTCTTCACGGTCTTTCTTTGGACCCTTAGCAGCCTGGGACAAAGAAAGTGGAGAAATTTATAAGGTTAAAACAGACCTGAAACTGGCTATGATCATGCTGGTTCTCAATGACAAGCAAAAGCCCGTTTCCAGCCGGGAAGGGATGAAACGCTGCATGGAGACCTCGACTAATTTCAAAGAATGGATCGAAGAGTCTCGACAAGATTATAAGGACATGCTAGACTATCTAGCTGCCAATGATTTTGAACAGGTCGGTCAGTTGACAGAGCGCAATGCCCTTGCTATGCATGCGACGACTAGAACAGCCACTCCAGCCTTTAGCTACTTGACAGAAGAAAGCCACAAAGCTATGGACTTTGTCCGTGAGCTTCGCGCTGCAGGCCATGCTTGTTACTTTACCATGGATGCAGGGCCGAATGTTAAGGTTCTCTGTTTAGAAGAAGACTTGGATCAGCTGGTGCCTTTATTTGACGACCGCTATCGGACCATCGTATCTAAAACAAAGGATCCTCAAGATGAAGACTAAGTATCAGGTACAGACCGGAGGCAAGCTCTATCTAGCTGGAGAATACGCGGTGCTAACGCCTGGCTATGGGGCAGTGATTCAGTTTATCCCCATTTATCTATCAGCTACCATCCAAGAAGCAACAGCCTACCAGCTAGCCTCAGACCTTTTTGGTTACAAGGTAGATTTGACCCCAAATAAGGACTACGCCTTGATTCAAGAGACTATTCAGCTTATGGAAGAGTGGCTGAAAGATCAGGGGATAGCCCCTAAACCCTTTGATCTTCACCTTAGAGGAACACTGGGCGAAGAGGGGAAAAAGTATGGGATTGGTTCCAGCGGAAGTGTGGTCTTGCTCGTGATCAAGGCCATGGCTGCTCTGTATGAGTTAGACTTAAATCCAGATCTGCTCTTTCGACTAGCAGCAGTGGTCTTGGTGCAAAGAGGGGACAATGGTTCCATGGGCGATTTGGCTTGTATCGCTTACGAGGACTTGATTTATTACCAATCCTTTGATCGGGCTTGGTTGCATGAAGTCTTGACTTCTCAGCCTCTTTCACAAGTTTTAGACCTGGATTGGGACTACCAGATCTGCTCGATCCAGCCAGCCATCTCTTATGATTTTCTGGTTGGTTGGACCAAGGAACCAGCGATTTCAAGTGATTTGATCCGTCAGGTCAAGGGAGCGATCAAGGAAGAATTTCTTCAGGAGAGCCAGAGCGCAGTGAAGAATCTTGAAAAAGGCCTCCGTGAAGGGAACCAAAAGGACATTGAGACCAGTATCAAACGCGCCGATAAGAACCTAAAGTCTTTGAACCCTTTGATCTATACCCCAGCTCTAAAAGAGCTACAAGAAGCGACAGAGGGCCTGTCTACCTGTGCCAAATCCAGTGGTGCTGGAGGAGGCGACTGTGGAATCGCCCTTAGTTTTGCCCCAGTTGAGACTCAGACCTTGATAGACCGCTGGAAGGATAAGAATATTGAAGTCATTTACCAAGAAAGGATGGGAGATTCGTGAGCGAAAATCGAAAAGACCAGCATATTCGTTATGCCTTGGAGCAAAGCTCCTCCTATAATAGCTTTGATGAGATCGAGCTGATTCACTGCTCCCTCCCCCTTGTGGATCTAGCGGAGATTGATTTGACAACCCATTTCGCAGGGCGTGATTGGGAGTTTCCTTTTTACATCAATGCCATGACAGGCGGGAGTAAACGAGCCAAAGAGATCAATCAAAAGTTGGCAGCAGTAGCCGAAGCCTGTGGGCTTCTCTTTGTGACTGGCTCTTACAGTGCAGCACTGAAGGATCCGAACGATCAATCGTATGCGGTCAAAAAAGACCATCCTCATCTTCTTTTAGCAACCAACATTGGCATCGATAAAGAGCCAGATCTGGGCTTGCGAACAGTGGAAGAGCTACAACCTCTCTTTCTTCAAGTCCATGTGAATCTGATGCAAGAGTTGCTCATGCCCGAAGGGGAGCGGATTTTCCACACTTGGAAAGACCATCTAAAGAGCTATGGGCAGGGCTTTCCTGTACCTGTAGTCCTGAAGGAAGTTGGCTTTGGTATGGATCCCAAAACAGTTCAGGCAGCGTTAGAAGCTGGGATCAAAACCGTCGATATTTCTGGTCGTGGTGGCACTAGTTTTGCCTATATTGAGAATCGTCGTGGTGGCAATCGTGCTTATCTGGATGATTGGGGACAATCAACTGCGCAGTGTCTCTTACAGTTACAGGATCAGATGGATCAGATTGAGGTCCTCGCAAGCGGGGGCATCCGTCATCCCCTTGATATGGTCAAGGCCTTAGTCCTTGGAGCGCGTGGCGTAGGACTATCCCGCGTTTTTCTTGAGATGGTAGAGACTAAGAGCATTGAAGAAGTGATCGTCCTTGTCCAAGGCTGGAAAGAAGACCTCAGATTGCTTCTATGTGCGCTCGGTTGTCAGAACCTGAAAGAGCTCCGTGAAGTCGACTATCTCCTCTATGGAAAATTGTGGCAAGCAAATCAACAGAGAAAATGGAAGAGGATTGACTTTTTAAAGCTAATTCTAAACGTATAGGAACTAATTTTTAAATAAAATAGGTTAAGTGATTCTTCAAAGAACTATAAAAGAGTTCTAATTTTTAAAACGATTCATGATATACGAAAACTTTCCGCCGTGAGAAAAGTGCTTGAAATATGATTATTTCAAGCACTCGGGAGTTTTGAAACCTTAGGTTCAAAACTAAGTCATGGAACTTCGTAGAAGTTCGCTGACGTCCGTACTCACCTAAGGAAAGTTTTTAAGTTGACGTTATCTATATTCTAAGGATTGGCAAAAAAAGCCAATTCTTTCTTTTTTTGAAAAAGTGTTTTCCCTCAAAAATTCTGATAATTTACGAATCGTTTACGGTTGCTGGAAACGCTTGCAAAACAGGATCGTAAAAGAGTATACTAAATAAGGAAAAACATTTTTAAAAAGGAGTTTAGGATGAAGAAGCACTATTTTCGATCAGCTGTAGCAGCCTTGCTTCCGCTTTTGTTGATTGCTCAACCTGTTGAGGCTTGTACAGGGTTCATCATCGGGAAGAAACTGACGGCCGACGGCTCGACCTTGGTAGGACGTACCGAAGATTTAGAGCCCAACCATAATAAAAATTTTGTGGTCAGAGAGCGTGTCTACAATAAAAAAGGAGCCATCTTTGAGGATGCTGCCAACGGTTTTCAATATCCCTTGCCAGAGATTAGCTATAAGTATACAGCGGTCCCGGATGTCACCCCTGATCAAGGGATTTTTGACGAAGCAGGATTCAATGAATATGGAGTTTCCATTTCTGCCACTGTATCTGCTTCAGCAAATGACAAGATCCAAAAGGTGGATCCCTATGTCAAGGATGGCCTCGCAGAATCGGGCTTGACCAGTATCGTTCTCCCAAGTGTGAAAACCGCAAGAGAAGGGGTTGAACTCATTGCTAAAATCGTCGAAGAAAAAGGCGCTGCAGAAGGAAATATTGTGACTATTGCCGATAAAGAAGGCGTCTGGTATATGGAAATCCTATCTGGCCATCAATATGCAGCGATTCTCTTCCCAGAGGATCGATTTGCGGTCTTTCCAAATACTTTCTTCTTAGGGCATGTCGATCTGTCAGATACCGAACGCACGATCGCCTCAAAAGATCTTGAAAAAGTCGCCAAAGAAGCCAATAGCTATAAGGAAGTGGACGGAAAATTCCACGTTTCTCAATCCTATAATCCGCCTTTGCAAGAAGCAGATCGCTCACGGGTTTGGTCGGGAATCAAATCGCTAGACCCAAGCTCTCCTGTTAAATATGACGATGCGTCTTTTGACCTTCTTCATACAACAGATCGGAAATTAACCCTCCGCGATGCCATGAATCTCCAACGCAATCGTTTGGAAGGAACCAAATATAAACCACAGGATCAAATGGAGCTGGATGGAAAAGGTATTCCGAAAAAAGGGGAGTTTGATGCGGTTTATAAATACCCTATTTCCAATCCAAATGTCATGGAGGCCCATATTTTCCAACTGAAAGATGATGTCCCAGCAAGTGCAGGTGGAGGCACCATGTGGCTGTCGATGGGTAGTCCACGAAATGCTCCGTACCTACCCTACTATGGCAATATTCTCAACACCTATCAAGCCTACCAAGAATTAGGGGATCATTACAATGATCGCTCTTGGTATTGGACCATTTCAAGAATCAATGACCTTGTGGCCAAGTATCCAGATTTATTCGAAGATGGGGCGATTCGTACTGAAATGGAACGATTGGAGTCTCAGTGGATGGTCGAACAAGATCTGAGTGATCAGGAACAAATCGCTCTTACTTCTCAGCCTGAAGAAGCTAGTAAGAAGGCAACAGAGGAAAGCTTAGCAAGAGCTGAGAAGACCTTCGAACGCTTGCAAGAAATCAGAAAAGAAGCAGAACAAAAGGTGGCAGATGAACACGGAAAAAGTGCCCTGCAGGATCTAGATGACGAAGAAGATGCTGCTTATGAAGAGAAGATTGATCTCGTTGAATTTGACTATGATTACATTCTAGCAGCAGGCTTGTTCGGAGCAACCCTTCTAGCGATTGTGATCTACCTGATTCGCTCAAAGAAACAAAAGGGAGGAAAACAAGATGACTAAAATTCAAAGAGCCTCTATCTATCTTTTTCTACTGTTTGCAGGAATTGGCTTGGAGTTTGAACTCGGTCATCTTTCTCAACAAGAATTTAGCCAGTCTGCAGGCAGAGATTTGGTCTTAAACTTGTCTGTCTTAGCTGCTATTATTATCCCGCTCTATCTCTTTTCAAAACGATTGGCCAAGCAGTTGTCTGTCCCAACTTATGTCTTATGGATTGCCATGTTTGGAGGAGCCTTCGTAGCAGGCTGGTTGAGCTTTTCAGGCAATAGCTTGATTGATATTATGAATAGCCATGTGATCAAGGATGCCACTGTCTTTAACAAGTGGACCGATGCTTTGACGGCCCCATTTTCAGAGGAATTCTTTAAAGCTCTAGTTGCCTTTTGGGTTGTCTTGATGGTTGGCAAGAAAGATCTAAAAGCGATTCTAATTGCAGGCTTGGGCTCTGGCTTTGGTTTTCAAATCATTGAGGATTTAGGGTACGTTGCCCGCCAAACCAAAACCAGCCAATTGGCCGCGGTTACTGAGGCCATCAACCGGATCTCTGGTGGATTAGCTTCACATGCCCTCTATACAGCTGTTGTATCCGTTGGTGTCTTCCTCTTGTTGTCTCAAGTGACCCAGCAAAAGGAAAAACTCTTTGGGCTCTGGTGTGTTCTCTCGACAGTAGCCAATCACTTCTTATGGAACTCTCCGTTTTATGAAACAGACCATCGGATTAATCTTCTCGTCGGACTGCTCTTTGCCGTCCAAGTAGGGACCTTTATCGAAGTGGTGCTCTATACCAAGAAACATCCCGAGTTGCCATTTTTAAAACAATAAGAAAATTTTTTCAAACACAAAAGAACTAAGACGTGGGTCTTAGTTCTTAAAGTGAAGATAAAGTCATCTTAGAAACTTTCCTTAGGTGAAGACGGACGTCAGCGAACTTCGAAGAAGTTCCATGACTAATTATTGAGCCTAAGGTCTCAATAATTCCGAGTGCTAGAAACAAAAGTGTTTCTAGCACTTTTCTCACGGCGGAAAGTTTCATTATATTCTCGATTCATTTAAAAAATTAGAACTCATTTTTATTTCTTTGCAGGATCACTTGACTTAATTTACTAAAGAATTAGAATGTCTTAGTTCTTTCATTTTCTCAATTCTTGTAAGAGTGTTTGTGCCTTCTCTAAGTTAAAGGGTTTGTTTTCAAGGAGTTGGCTGACCAATCGGGGAACTTCCTCTTCCTTAGCACCTGCTAGAAGGGCTAGGGAGCGTGCTTGGAGTTTCATATGTCCTGCTTGGATCCCTGTGGTGACAAGGGCTTTGAGGGCTGCGAAATTCTGCGCCAAACCGAGCGAAGCGATGATACCTGCTAATTCAATAGCAGAAGGCTCTCCTAGCAAACGGTGGCTGACTTGAACCGTTGGGTTGAGGCCGATCGAGCCTCCTTTTGTCGCAACCGGCATTGGCAGGGTGATCTCTCCATAGAGTTTTTTCTCTTCTGGCTGACTTGTCCAGTGACTCAAGCCTTTGTAAGAACCACTTTGTGCAGCATAGGCATGGGCACCTGCTTCGATGGCCCGCCAGTCATTGCCTGTTGCAAGGGCCAGGGCATCAATCCCGTTAAAAATTCCCTTGTTATGAGTGGCTGCACGGTAAGGATCCACTTGAGCCAGTTGGCTAGCTAGCTCCATCCGGTGGGCAATCTCAATGGCTTCCTCAGGATTTCGACTCAGTGCTTTAAAATCGATAGCACACCTTGCACTCACCAAAGAGCGAGTGGCCAGGTTGGATAAAATTGCCATCAAGGCCTGACCGCCAGAGAGTTCCTGGATGCGATCAGTCAGAGCTTCTAACATGGTATTGAGCATATTGGCTCCCATGGCTTCTTTAGGATCGACAGCCAAGTAGACAATAAGAAAGTCTCCCTTGTTTTCGACCCAAAGATCTCTCGCTCCACCTCCACGCTTAACGATAGAAGGATAGGCTTCATTAGCCAGCTGAAGAAGGCTTTCCCTGTCATCTAGGATGCGTTTGCTCGCAATTTCCCAATCCTTAACATCCGTCAGAGCAATCTCACCGATCATTTGGCGCTGGTGCACCTGGGTGGTGAAACCGCCCGAACGTTGGATGAGCTTGGCTGCAAAGCTGGCAGCCGCGACCACGGATGGTTCTTCTGTGACCATGGGAAGGACATAGTCACGACCATTGATCAGGAAATAAGGAGCGAGGCTAAAAGGCAAGTCAAAAGTCGACAAGACATTTTCCGTCAGTTGATCTGCAATAGAAAGGGGAAGTCCCTTTTGTTCTTTTAAGATCTGTGCTTCATCCCAAGTTAAGAGGCCTTCCTTCAGTAAGGCCTCTATGCGTTCTGTGGGCGAAAGTTTTGCAAAACCTGGTAATCGTGCCATTATTTTTCTACTTTCTGGTAAGTGCGTTGGTGTTCCTTGATCTCTGTCAACGCAAAAGTTTGATGAGTAGCAGGCTCAAACACTTGATTGCCACTAGGATCTAAGTCTACTTCCTCATAAAAGAGTCGTTCGTAGTCAGCAACACTAAGAACCGTACGTTGGTCCAGTTTTTCCATGCGTTTATGATCTAAGAGTTGCTCAAAACCAGGAACGAGATTGGCACTAAAGATCTCAGAAACCGCTCCACTTCCATAACTAAAGAGGGCGATTCGGTCCCCAGCTTTGAGTTGGGGGTCATTTTCCAGTAGTGACAGCAAGCCTAGGAAAAGAGATCCAGTGTAGATATTTCCCACGCGTTGGCTATATAGAATCGATTGTT
Source organism: Streptococcus parasanguinis (assembly GCA_032477695.1). Classification (GTDB taxonomy): domain Bacteria; phylum Bacillota; class Bacilli; order Lactobacillales; family Streptococcaceae; genus Streptococcus; species Streptococcus parasanguinis_Y. Next base: position 20,121 of record JAWDWJ010000004.1, on the reverse strand, counting down.
CAAAGTTGTATTGTAATTGATCTTTTTTCTCTTCTGACACTGACTTATCCAGGATTTTTTTCAAGCCCTTGAGAGCTAATTTCGGATAAGGCAAGTGGAAACAGACAGCCGCAAAGTCTGTTAAGGCAAGGCTAGTCCGTTTCTGGTATTCCGCCCAGGTTGTTTTCAGAGAATCTAGATATTGTTGCGTTGAATAAATCCCATTCACGAAGGGAGTTGTCGCATAATTTGGACGCCAAAAATCCATGACATCGCGTGTTTGGGCAACATTGTCATCGTTAAAAGATAGAATACGAGGATTTTGGCTGATCAGCATGGCAACCGCTCCAGCCCCCTGTGTTGGTTCTCCAGGAGTTCCAATTCCGTATTTAGCAATGTCACTGGCAATGACCAAAACCTTACTCTGTGGGAATTTTTCAACATGGAGTTTAGCATAATCCAAGGCAGCAGTCGCAGCATAGCAGGCTTCTTTCATCTCAAAAGAGCGGGCGAAAGGCTGGATGTCTAGTAAGCCATGGACAAACACAGCAGCAGCCTTACTCTGGTCAATTCCAGATTCTGTCGCAAGAATCACCATGTCGATCGCTTCTTTATCTTCGTCTGTTAAAATATCATCTGCTGCAGTCGCAGCCAATGTGACGATGTCTTCTGTGATCGGTGCCACACTTTGTTCTTTTAAGAGAAGACCCTTGCTCAGTTTTTCGGGATCAGTATCACGAGCAGCAGCCAAATCTTCTAAACGCAAGACATAAGGGCTCGTCGCAAAACCAATCTTATCAATCCCAATTGTCATTCTTAACCTCTTTTTTATTTGATATCTACTAGTATATTTCGTTACTATTTTACCATATTTAAGGGTAAAACTCCCTTGAAAAAGCTAGATCAACAAGGAAATCATTCTCGGTACCGATTTTGCAATGTTTCAAAGAAAAAATAAAGAATCTATAAGAAAAAGCCATCCTCAGATGACTTTTCAACTCTTATGCTTAGCTATCTTTTTTAGGGTTGCTCATGACCCGTATGAAGAGTTCTTTGCATTTATCTTTTAGAACTTTTTCGTAGAAGACGAGTATAGTGATGTTCACAATCATAAAGTTCAAGGTCAGATAGAACAAGTCAAATGAATTACGGGCATAATCAGTCGCTAATAGATAGGAGGAGAGGGCTCCTAGAATCATATAAGGAAGATACTTGATATACTTCTTTATCATTATACAGCACCTCGCATACTTTAAAGGATTTGTTTTTTTCACTATCATTGTACTCCTTTTGAGTGAAAATACAAGCGATTACATAGATAAGTTTTGAAAAACCAATGCTAGTTGGCATTGGTCATTTTTCTTTTTTGATGGCGTTGGTAAGAATGGTAGAGTTTCAAGACAACAGAGCCGCTAGCCATCCCGATGGAGATCACCAAGGCCAGAATAACCACCAGTGTCACGCTGGTTACTGCTTGGCGATATTGCCCACTGACAAAGAAGGAAGTGGTTCGATAGGAAATATATCCAGGAACCAATGGGGCTAGAATGGACAACATAAAGACCACGACAGGCGTCTTGAGAATAATACTTAAAATCTGACTGATACAGGAGCCGACAATGGCTGCGATAAAGGTTGCAACGATGACATTGGTAGGCCCTTTCAGGATATAGTAAAGTAGCCAGATGCCCATACCGAGGATTCCTCCAGGAATCAACATGGAGCGCTGCACATTTAGGACAATTAAAAAGGTGATGATGGCAATCAAACTGGCCACCGCTTGGATTAAAAATTCAGTTAGGTTCATCATTTTATTTCATAAGGACGAGGGCAACGGTTGTACCGGCACCAAGTGCAAGAGTAATGAGAAGAGTCTCAAAGAGTTTGCTCATCCCAGAGTTGAGGTGGTAATTCATCAGATCGCGGACGGCATTGGTCATAGCGATTCCAGGAACGAAGGGCATGACACAGCCTGCGATAATGAGATCGGTATTGGAAGGAAAACCACTATAGCGCGTCCAGATATGGGCCAAAAAACCAAAGACAAAGGCGGCCGCAAAGGCAGTGGCAAAAGGAATGCGAACGTATTTCTCAACGACAAGAGAAAAAGCAAAGGCAAAGACAGTCGCAATACCTGCTCCAATCGCATCATAGAAATTTCCTCCAAACATGATGGAGAAGAAAGGAGCACTGAGGGTTGCCGCAATGGTCAACTGGAGATTGGTATAAGGAACGTGCTTCATTTTCAACTCGCTCAGGGCCTGGTAGGCTTGCTCGAGATCGATCTCTCCAGAGACGAGTTGACGAGAGATCTGATTGACATCACAGACCTTTTCAATATTGTAATTAGTCCGCAAGATCCGTTTCATGCGCGTGACATTGGCATTCTCAATTGAAAAGAAAATAGCGACTGGCATCGCTAAAACATTGCAATCGACGATTCCCTGTGAGTGGGCGATCCGGATCATGGTATCTTCGACCCGGTGAATCTCAGAACCACTCTCTATCAGGAGGGTTCCAGCTAACATCAGGACGTCGATCACTTGGTTGATCTGTTTTGACTCTTCCATAATATCCTTCTTACTAAATAATCTGTTTCTATTATAGCAAAAAAGGACGAGAGACAGAACTAAAATTTGACAATTCTAGTTTGTTTCTTATCCTTTCTGAATTCGTTTAGAATAGCTATTGTTTAGGCTTATCATTCGTTAACTCGGGTGGTGGTGTTGCACGGTGCTATCCTGGACGAGAAGGGTTGCTAAAAAGATCAGTGCAATCAGGATAAAGAGCCAAATAATAGCGAAAATAAATGTTAAAAACATAAGATCACCCCTTCTATCTTATTTACAGCTCTACTATAACACTTGGAGAAAGCGCTGTCAAACTCTATGTAGTAGGCTCTTAAACTCTTTCAAAATTCAGAATACTCTTGCGATGGGGATGAAAAAACCAGCCGTTTCCGACTGGTTTTTTTATCTATTTGAATCTTAGCTCAAGGCATCATCCATTGAAAGAACTTCGTGGAAGACACGTTGTGTCAATTCAGTTTTTTGTTCTGGAGTGAGGTATTTCGTGTTTACACAGTATCCAGAGATACGAACGATAACGTCTTCACCTGACATGATCTTTTCGTAAACATCGTTCAAGTCCATAACGTTCAAGTTAACGTGTTGTCCACCGTTTTCGAAGTAACCATCAAGGATAGTTACCAAGTTATCAACTTGTTCGTCACGAGTCTTACCAAGAGCGCGTGGTGAAACTTGAGTAGTGAGTGAGATACCATCAGCTGCATAACCAAAGTCAAGGCTAGCAAGTGAGTTCAAGTTTTGCAACCATCCACCTTTCGCTTTGTTAGATGGGTTAGCACCTGGTGAGAAGAATTCCAATTTAGACAAGTTTACAGAACCATCTTCGTTGAGGTATACCCCTTTGTGGACTGGAGAGTTACCAGTTTGTTTAGAGTAAGCAACGTTAGATGTGATTGTAAGAAGTGAAACTGTAGCTTCTGCGTCTTTGTAAAGTTTGTGGCTACGTAGACGAGTTGTGTAAGCTTCGATCAACCATTCTGCCAATTCGTTTGAACGTGGGTCATCTTCACCCCAACGTGGGTATTCGCCGATTGTTTCGTAATCGTAGATGTAGCCATTTTCATCACGGATTGGTTTAACAGTAGCGTATTTAATAGCTGACAAAGTATCAACAGTGTTAGCGAATCCACAGATACCGAATCCCATGTTAGCGCGTTGGTGAGTTGGCAAGAAGGCCATTTGAACCGCTTCGTAGTTGTACTTATCAGTCATGTAGTGGATGATGTTCAAAGCATCTACATAAGTGTCAGTCAACCAGTCAAGAGATTTTTCGAAGTTTGCTTTAACAGATTCGAATTCAAGAACTTCGTCACGGATAGGATCGATGTCAAATACTTTGTAGTCTTTATGAACATCGTCGTAACCACCGTTCAAACCAGTAAGAAGAGCTTTAAGCACGTTAACACGAGCACCGAAGTATTGGATGTTGTGGCGTTGTTCTTCGTTTTCTGGGTCAAGTGGAGATACACAACATGAGATACAGCTCATTTCACCGTATCCGTCTTTGGCCATTGTTGTTACACCTTCGTATTGGATAGAAGAGTGTTTGTGGCTCATGTGCATACAGTAGCGACGGAAGCTATATGGCAATTTGTCAGTCCAAAGAACTGTCAAGTTTGGTTCTGGAGAGTTACCGATGTTGTCCAAAGTGTTCAAGAAACGGTAGTCCATCTTAGTAACACGGTGACGACCGTCGTTACCCATACCAGCCATAGAAGTTGTGATGAAGGTTGGGTCACCTGAGTACAATTGGTCGTAAGCTTTTGTACGAGCAAATTTAACAGTACGCAATTTCATAACGAAATCGTCAACGAATTCTTGGATTTCTGATTCAGTGTAAGTACCACGAGCCAAGTCACGTTCTGCGTAGATATCCAAAACGATTGGCACACGTCCAAGAGAAGTAGCAGCACCGTTGATGACACGGCAGACAGCCATGAAGGCAATGTTTGTCCATTGGATTGCTTCTTTTGTATCGAAGGCAGGACGACGAACGTCTACACCATAAAGGTCACCCAATTTAACAACTTCTTTCAAAGCTTGGTATTGAAGGTTTACTTCTTCACGAAGGCGGATTGATTCTTCATCGATTTCAGTGATAGAGTTCCAGTCGCTTGCTTTTTCAGCCATCAAGTAGTCAGCACCGTAAAGAGCCAAACGAGCGTAAACCCCAATGATACGTCCACGAGAGTATGCATCTGGAAGACCAGTTACAGTATGAGCGTGGCGGGCACGACGGATATTTGTAGTGTAAGCGCGGAAGATACCATCGTTTACAGTAGTCACATATTTAGTGAAGATTTCATGAACAGCTGGATCTGGTTCGTATCCATTTTCTTTCAAAGTAGTTTCCGCCATACGGATACCACCACGAGGCATAAAGTTCAATTTGAACAATTCATCATTTTGGATACCGAAGATCACTTCGTTTTCTTTATCGATATATCCAGCTGCGATATCAGCGATAGATGTTGGACGGTTATCGTATGGGAAACGAGTTTCTTCATAATGAGCTTTTGTTTCTTCAACAATTTTTTTGATGTGAAGAGAACGTTCAGTTGGACCAGCTAGGAAGCTTTCATCTCCATCATATGGTGTGTAGTTAGCTTGAACGAAGCGAGAAACGCTTGCTTTTTCTTTCCAATCTTCACCTTTGAAGCCTTCCCAGGCTTTGTCAAAAATATCTTGTGCTTCAACGACTGTTTTAACAACCATTTTTATTTTCCTCTATTGTCTTTCTAGCAACTATATCTGTTGCACTTACAATAGTAGTATACCATACAGAAATCGGTTACACAAAGGCGAATTGCGAAAAACAACAGATTCTTTTGTAATACAGTTTCAAATCCTCTGCGATACTGTACTATATTTTTGAAAACAAACACAGTTTTTCATCAATTTTCATGTTTTCTGGAGAGTCGATTTTTGCAATTCTGAAATTTTCTTCCTATAATAGAAAGAAAGGAGGGTGAAAAATGCTGATATTTCCATTAGTGAATGATACCAGTCGCAAGATTATTCATATTGATATGGATGCATTTTTTGCTGCCGTCGAAGAAAGAGACAACCCTAGTTTGAAGGGCAAGCCTGTCGTGATTGGCCAGGACCCTCGTCAGTCAGGAGGGAGAGGTGTGGTCTCGACCTGTAACTATGAAGCACGGAAATATGGGATTCATTCGGCCATGAGTTCCAAAGAAGCGCTGGACCTTTGTCCTCAAGCGATTTTTATCTCTGGAAATTATGAAAAATACCGAGAAGTGGGCGAGCAGGTTCGTGAGATTTTTAAGCGCTATACAGATCTCATCGAGCCTATGAGTATTGATGAAGCCTATCTAGATGTGACGGAAAATAAAATCCAGAGCAAATCAGCTGTCAAAATCGCTCGCTTGATTCAGCATGCGATCTGGGAAGAGCTGCATCTTACAGCTTCAGCGGGTGTCTCTTATAATAAGTTTTTGGCCAAGATGGCAAGTGACTACCAAAAACCCCGTGGCCTAACGGTGGTCTTGCCGGAGGATGCTGAGGATTTCCTGAGCCAGATGGACATTGCCAAATTTCACGGGGTAGGAAAGAAGACAGTGGAGCGCCTGCATGAGATGGGGGTCTATACTGGCGCGGATCTTTTAGCTATCCCGGAGATGACCTTGATCGATCGGTTTGGGCGCTTTGGCTATGATCTCTTTCGTAAGGCGCGAGGGATTCACAATAGCCCTGTCAAGAGCCATCGGATCCGCAAGTCGATCGGAAAAGAGCGGACCTACCGCAAGCTCCTTTATGCTGAAGATGATATTGTAGAAGAAATTGCCAATCTGTCCAGTAAGGTAGCCCAATCGCTGGAAAAACACGGCAAGCAAGGCAAGACCTTGGTTTTAAAAGTGCGCTATGGAGACTTTACTACCCTGACCAAGCGAATGACATTGACGGAGCCAACACGAGAGGCTGAACGGATCAATCGTTCTGCTCGCCAAATTTTTCAAGAAATTGAGTCGACAAATACTGGAGTCCGCCTCTTGGGTGTCACCATGACCAATTTCGTCGATCATACCGAGTTGCCTTTGGTGGAAGAAAAAGAAAACGACTAGTTTGTTCACTAGTCGTATTTTTTGATGTCAAAAAAGGCTGCAATTTCTTCTTCAGTCAGTCCGATCATAGGAGAGATGGTGTGGAGATTGTCTTCTGTCAGTCGATAGACAGTCGGTTCGTCAGGATCAGCCTTCCTTTCAACAGTTTCTTTCTTACTTGGTGCGGATTCGACTGTAGGGGAATCCGTGGCAACGGATGAAGAATAGTCTGTGGTTGCTTCGCCTCCGTCCAGGTCCTTGAAGCGTTCCACCAAGTAGGTCTTGCGCGCTGTACCTGTATTTTTAGTAGCGAAATCAAAGGCGCTGTATTCTCCTAAGAGAATCAGCTTGCTCTTTGAGCGCGTGATGGCGGTATAGATCAAATTACGCTGCAACATCCGGTGGCTTTGATTAGTAATGGGTAAAATCACCACAGGAAATTCGCTTCCTTGCGATTTGTGAATACTCATCGCATAGGCTAAGCGAATCTTGTACCATTCATTGCGCGGGTAGACGATTTCATTGCCATCAAATTGGATAGTCAATTCATCTTGCTTCGATTCTGTATATTTTCCGGGGAGAAGATCGGTAATGTAGCCAATATCTCCATTAAAGACATTGCTTTCTGCATCATTGACCAGATGGATAACCTTGTCTCCATCGCGGTATTGGCAGTCTGGCGTGTCAAAGACGACCTGATCTTTGACAGCTGGATTGAGAAGGTCTTGCATGAGTGTATTGATGTTGTCAATGCCGGCCTGGCCCTTGTACATAGGTGCCAAGACTTGGATATCTCGAGCCGGGATCTGACTGCGAAGGGCAGCAGAGGTGATCTGTTCGATCATCTTAGGGATGTGTTCGCTTCCAGCTTCAAAATAAGAGCGGTCGGCTTTTCGTTCTGTGAAATCTTGAGGAAGCTTGCCTTGGCGAATGTCTCCTGCAAGTGAGACAATGGTCGAATCTTCACTCTGACGGAAAATATGTTCGAGTTTGGTCTGAGGGATACTTGGGATCTGCAAGAGATCAGCTAAGACTTGACCAGGACTGACAGAAGGTAATTGGTCGGCATCTCCTACAATTAAGAGTTTGGTATCGGTTGCGATATTGCTAAGTAATTGATTAGCGAGCCAGGTATCGACCATGGAAAACTCGTCCACAATGATAAAGTCTGCGTCCAGATAGTCCTCTAAGTGGCTGGTATCATCATCTCCTGTCATCCCCAAATGGCGGTGGATGGTGGCACTCGGAAGTCTTGTCAGCTCATTCATGCGCCGGGCTGCCCGTCCCGTTGGGGCAGCCAGCAGGATCGGCAGGTCTTTTTTTTTACGCAGATCCAGCTGATGGAGTTGGGCATAGACACTGATCATCCCATTAATAACGGTGGTTTTTCCTGTTCCCGGTCCCCCAGTGAGGATAAAGACCTTGTTTTGAATCGCCTGGTGAATCGCCTCTTTTTGAATAGCATCGTAGTGAATCCCCAGATCTTTTTCAACCTCCTCGATAGCCTGGTTGATTTTCTCAGGGTCAAATGAAGCTTTTTTACCCTTCTCCAGCAATCGGCCAATGTGACTGCGAATCCCTTCTTCCGCAAAGAAAAGGCTATTGTCAAAGATCTTGGTATCCACATTTTGGACCTTGTCTTCCTCGATGAGGTGGCCTAATTCTTGGGCGACAGTAGAAGGATCCAATTCTACTGGACGCGCTGATTCCAAAAGGTCAATGCTATAGCGCAGGAGGTCTTTGGCTTCAATATAGGTATTTCCAGTCTCGATAGAGTAGCTGAAGAGACTGTGAATCAGACCCGCGCGGAAACGCTCGGGGGCGTCACTTGCGATGCCCAATTCTTCTGCCAGTTGGTCCGCAATTTTAAAGCCCATTCCTTGGATGTCTTCCACCAATTGGTAGGGCTGTTGCTCCACGATCTGGAGCGTTTCTTCCTTGTAGAAATCCTGGATTTGAAAGGCTAGTTTATTGGGGATGCCATAATTGGCTAGTTGGGCGAGAATACGCTCCGTTCCGTAATTCTGACGGAGTTTATCCACAAAAGCCAGGCGGTTTTTCTTGGAGAGGCCTGTGATTTCTTCTAATTTTCCAGGCGCTTCTAAGATTTTATCAATGGTGTCTTCTCCATAGAGATCAACGATTTTTTGGGCTGTTTTGAGACCAATTCCCTTGAAGTGATCGCTGGAAAAATACTTCACTAAGCCCTTGCTAGAGGGTTTAGCCCGTTCATAGCGACTGATTTTGAGCTGTTCTCCGTATTTAGGATGATGGACCAGCTCCCCCCAGAAGGTGTAGTCTTCGCCTTCCATGATATCTGCCATGGTGCCCGTCACAATAATCTCAAAATCATCAAAGTCTTCGGCATCGGTATCGCTAATGTCGAGCAGGAGGATTCGAAAAAAACTACTGGGATTTTCAAAAATAATGCGCTCAATAGTACCAGAAAAATAATATTCCATCATTTCTTTCCTTTTTATAAAGCAAGGCTGGGACATACTTGTCTCAGCCTCAGTCTGTTGATCTATACTAATAAGTTTTGAAAGGGTAGATAGGCCATAGTCTAAAGACGGCTTGCCCCTTGATTTGTTCTTTCTTGAAAGCTCCGACCTGACGGCTATCTTTTGAAACGATCCGGTCATCTCCAAGTAAGAGATATTCATCGTCAAGCAACTTCAAAGTAAATTTAGGATTGCCATCCTTGTCCACTGTAAAGGCTTGAGCTGTATTGGCCAGTTGGCGGAAGAGTTCTCCGTTTTCTTCAAAGCCTTTTCCAGTGTAGGTCGATTGCAATTTATCTTTTTTGAAACGAGCGATATAGTTTTTCAAATAAGGCTCATTAGTCTTTTTCCCATTGATGTAGAGGGTATCGTTATCATATTGGATGGTATCTCCAGGAAGACCGATGACCCGCTTGACGATGTCCTTGGTTTTACCGTCGTCATCTTTTTCACTGGCAACAACAATGTCGAAACGATCGATTGAGAGGTGGTTGACCACAAGGAGGTACTCGCTATCGGCCAGGGTCGGATCCATCGAATGGCCATCTACCTTGACCGGAGCCCAGAGGTAAATGCGAGAGGCGATGATGAGACCAACAATGATACTGAAGAGGCCCCATTCTTTAAGGAATCTCACCACAGGTGAGCTCGATGTATGTTTTGAACTTCTTTTTGACATGACTTATCTTTCTAGTAATTTCTTTGCTTTTTCTGTGTTTTTAAAATGGAGTTTGGCACAATAATCCAGAGCTTTCATCCCGTAGGTCTGAAGTAATTTAGCGGCCACTTGGTCTGATTTAGCTCCTGCTCCACTAGGAAGATTAAAACCCAGTTCCTTGCCCAGATCTTCCAGATTTTGAAGGAAGAGATTGCGGGCGATGATGGAGCTAACTGCCACAGCTAGATACTTGCTTTCGGCTTTTTCTTCCAACTCAATGGCTTGCGTGACCTGATTTTTTTCAGCTTTTACGTATTTTTGGTAGTTTTTAGCAGTTGTAAAGGCATCAATCACAATTCGCTCTACTTGGACTCCTTTATTTAACAGAAGGTAGATGGCCTGATTGTGCAGGGCTACTTTGACCGAAACAGCATTGTAACCAGAAGCGATCACTTCATTGTACTTCTTTGGAGACAATAAGAGTGCTTGGTGCTGGATATTTTCCTCAAGGAGAGGAGCCAATTGCTGAATTTTTCGATCATCCAAGGTCTTCGAATCCCCAACACCAAGCTTTTTGAGCCAGTCGTGCTGGTCAGGTGTGACAAAGGATGCGACGACGGTGAGTCCACCAAAATAAGAGCCGTTTCCGACCTCATCGGTTCCGATCATGGCTAGATCTTGTCGTGCGGATGAAGTAGAACGCTTAGGGTTCCCATTATCTTGCCCGAAAAAGGCCAGGTAAGGAGTGAGGTCATTGCCCTGGAGCAGGACCTTTCCAGACTTGTAGATCGAAACGGTCGCTCCCTCTAGTCGAAAGAAATAATCCATATGAGGGTTCTTGCTTTGAGTGAGAGAACTGCGATAGGTATGGACAAAATCAAGGATTTGCTCCTGTGTTGGAGTGAGTGTCATACTTTCCATAACCACTATTGTACCACAAATTCAGGGAGAGAGGGAGCAAAAAGAAAGAAAGAATCCACTGGAAAATCCCTGTGAAGAGGGGCTTTGCTACTGACAAAGCTAGCCTTTTTTGGTATAATACCGTGAGGTGATTTTTATGGCGAGTTTAAATAGATATAAATTTACATTTGGAAACAAAGCGCTCACTTTAACAACCAACCATGATAATTTGTTTATGGAAGAAGTCGAACGTGTTGCGAAAGAAAAATACCAAGCAATTAAGGAACAAATGCCAGAGGCCGATGATGAAACCATCGCCATCTTATTGGCAGTAAATAGTTTGTCCATGCAGCTGAATCGCGAGATTGAGTTTGACGACAAAGAAACAGAATTAGATGATTTTCGTCGCAAAGCTTTAGACGACTTAAAGGATAAATCATCTAAATAAGAGGAGATACATGTTAACTTTCTTAATCTTATTGATTTTGGCATGGAGCTTTTATATTGGCTATGCAAGAGGCATCATCCTCCAGTCCTATTACTTTCTAGTGACCTTGGTGGCCCTCTTGATTGCAGGTGGTAGCTACAAGGGACTGGCTAAGGTTTTGTCTCTATGGGTTCCTTTTTCGAGTCCCACCCAGCAATCGGTGAATTATTTTTATGCCAACCGCTACCTGTTTCAATTAGATGACATCTTTTATGCAGGGTTAGCTTATGTGTTGATTTTTGTGCTGGTTTATTTGATCGGCCGCGTGATTGGAATCTTTATGCACTTGGTTCCCCAGCCAGAAAAATTGGAGGATCGCAAGTATCAAATTGGAGCGGGTGTGATCGCCGTCGTGATAACCCTCTTGGTGATCCAGATGGGCTTGACTATTCTCTCAACAGTTCCCATGGCTTCCATCCAAAATAGACTAAATGCAAGTGGATTGATCCGCTTTATCATCCTTCATACCCCGATCAGTTCCAGCCTGTTCCACAACTTGTGGGTGACTGCGATTATCGGAGCTTAAGGAGTAAAAATGAAGAAAGGAGTGAGACAAGTCCGACTCAAGGAAGGACGCTCACTTTTTTTGTAGGAGAAACATGAATAAAAAAATCTTAGATACTCTGGAGTTTGATAAGGTCAAGCAACTCTTTGAACCCTATCTACAGACAGAACAAGGGGAGATGGAGCTAGCAGTCCTTACTCCAACCGATAAAAAAGAAACTATCGAAACGGCCTTTATTGAGCTAGAAGATATGGAGCAGATCCTCTTGGAAGAGCCTCGCTTTGCCGTGTCGACCATTCAAGATGTCCGTCCAGTGGCCAAGCGTTTGGAGATGGAAGCGGCCCTCAATATCGATGAATTATTAGCGCTAAAAGCAGTCCTTCGGGTGACACATGAGCTCAAGGATTTCTACGAAAACTTGGAAAATGTTCGTCTGGAAAGGCTCCATCGCCTCTTTGACAACTTGGTGGATCTTCCTCGCCTACAAGGTGGGCTTCAAGCTATCAACGAAGGAGGCTTTGTCGAGTCTTTTGCTAGCGAAAAATTGGCCAAAATTCGTCGCCGCATCCAAGAGAATGAACACCAGGTCAGAGAGATTCTACAAGACCTGTTGAAAAGCAAGGCCGATATGTTGGCGGATGCTGTGATTGCTAGCCGGAATGGACGCAATGTTCTACCGGTAAAAAACACCTATCGCAACCGGATTGCAGGGGTGGTCCACGATATCTCAGCCAGTGGGAATACCGTTTATATCGAACCTCGTGCAGTGGTCAATCTCAATGAAGAAATCGCCAACCACCGGGCAGATGAACGGTATGAAATCATTCAGATTCTGGAGGAATTGTCTGACAGCCTGCGCCCCCATGCGGCAGAGATTGCTAACAACGCCTGGATTATCGGTCACTTGGACTTGATCAAGGGCAAGTATCGGTTTATGCGTGATTTCAAGGCAGTGGTACCAGAGGTTAGCAGTAATCGCTCTATTCAGCTCTTGCAACTACGTCATCCCTTGATTGAAAATGCCGTCGCGAATGACCTGCATTTTACCGAGGACTTGACTGAAATCGTGATTACCGGTCCCAATACAGGGGGGAAAACCATCATGCTAAAAACGCTGGGACTAGCGCAAATTATGGCCCAGTCTGGTCTTCCCATCCTAGCGGATCCAGGTAGTCGTGTGGGCATCTTCTCACAGGTCTTTGCAGATATTGGAGATGAACAATCGATCGAGCAGAGCTTGTCGACCTTCTCCAGTCATATGACCAATATCGTATCTATCTTACATCAGGTAGATACCGCCTCCTTGATCCTTCTGGATGAGTTAGGAGCTGGAACCGATCCTCAAGAAGGGGCTGGCCTTGCTATTGCCATCCTAGAAGACCTGCGCTTACGCGGGATTAAGACCATGGCGACGACCCACTATCCAGAGCTCAAGGCCTATGGGATTGAGACTGCAGGGGTGCAAAATGCCAGCATGGAGTTTGACACAGCGAGTCTTCGTCCGACCTATCGCTTCATGCAAGGGGTGCCTGGTCGCTCCAATGCCTTTGAGATCGCCCGTCGTTTGGGCTTGTCTGAGACCATTATCCAGGATGCCATAAAGATGACCAATACGGACAATGATGTCAATCAGATTATTGAAAAACTGGAGGCGCAGACCTTAGAGAGTCGCAAGCGCTTGGATACCATTCAAGAAGTGGAGCAAGAAAATCTCAAATTCAATCGCGCTCTTCGAAAGCTCTATAACGAACTGACTCGGGAGAGGGAAACAGAACTCAATAAGGCAAGAGAAGAAGCCAAGGAAATTGTGGACATGGCACTTTCAGAGAGTGACCGCATCCTTCAAGGTCTTCACGCTAAATCCCAGTTGAAGCCACATGAGATCATTGAGGCCAAGGCTCAGTTGAAAAAACTAGCTCCTGAGACCGTTGACCTTTCTAAAAATAAGGTCTTGAAAAAAGCCAAGAAGGCGCGTGCTCCTAAGGTAGGAGATGAGATCCTGGTTATCAGCTATGGCCAACGTGGAACCCTAGTCAAGCAACTCAAAGATGGACGCTGGGAGGCGCAAGTCGGCTTGATCAAGATGACCTTGGAAGAAAAAGAATTCAACCTTATCAAGGTTGAAAAAGAGGCGGCTCAACCTAAGAAACGCCAGGTGAATGTCGTCAAGCGCTCAAACACGAGCGGGCCGAGAGCGCGTCTGGACCTCCGTGGGAAACGCTATGAAGAGGCTATGCAAGAGCTAGATGGTTTTATCGATCAGGCTCTGCTCAACAACATGGCCCAAGTCGATATCATCCACGGGATCGGGACAGGGGTCATCCGTGAAGGGGTGACCAAATACCTCCGCCGCAACAAGCATGTCAAGAGTTTTGAATATGCCCCACAAAATGCAGGTGGAAGCGGCGCAACCATTGTCACGTTTAAAGGATAAGGTAAGCCCTAGTTGTTCATCAGCTAGATCCAGATTGAAGAAAAAGTTATCTTAGAAACTTTCCTTAGGTGAGTGCGGACGTCAGCGAACTTCGAAGAAGTTCCATGACTTAGTTTTGAACCTAAGGTTTCAAAACTCCCGAGTGCCTGAAACAATTATGTTTCAGGCACTTTTCTCACGGCGGAAAGTTTCAGTATTTGTCTGAATGAGCTTATTAGTATGTATCAGTTTTAATTATTCTATATCACTTAAGTTGTTTTAAGTAAAAAATTTTATCTACATTCTAAAACCTAGCTGTTTATCAGCTAGGTTTTTTACATCTGACATCATGAAAATGATTGAAAGCTGATGAAAATGATTTGCTTTTAAATCAGATTTTCAGTATGTCCTCCCTTTTAAAAGTGCTATAATAGAGGCAATGAATGATTTGGGAGGATACGCATGCGTAAACGTGAAAGTGCAGATTCGTGTACAACGATTCTAGTCGGAAAAAATGCTAGCTATGATGGTTCGACCATTGTAGCACGAACAGAGGATTCTCAAAATGGCGTTTTTACGCCTAAGAAATTGATCGTGGTCAAACCAGAAGATCAACCGCGTCATTACAAGTCTATTTTATCATCTTTTGAAATCGACTTGCCAGATAATCCAGTTCGCTATACGGCGGTACCAGATGCCATTCCTAAAGACGGGATCTGGGGAGAAGCTGGGATCAATATCTATAATGTCGCCATGAGTGAGACAGAGACCATTACGACTAATAGCCGTGTGCTAGGGGCCGATCCTCTTGTAGAGAGTGGCATCGGTGAGGAAGACATGCTGACCTTGGTCTTGCCTTATGTCAAGACTGCCCGCGAAGGGGTTTTGCGTCTCGGAAAGATTTTAGAAGAGTACGGAACCTATGAATCTAACGGGATTGCGATTTCAGATGTGAATGAAATCTGGTGGTTGGAAACCATCGGAGGTCACCACTGGATGGCGCGCCGTGTACCAGATGATGCCTATGTGACCAACCCCAACCAACTGGGAAGTGATTATTTTGAATTTGGAAATCCAGACGAGTTTCTTTGTGACCCGGATCTTGAACGTTTTGTCACAGAGCACCATTTGATTCTGGATCAAGAAGGAAAAGGTTTTAATCCACGCTATGCCTTTGGTAGTCAAAAGGACAAGGACCGTCACTACAATACACCGCGGGCTTGGGCCATCCAGCATTTCCTTAATCCTGAAATTGAGCAGGATCCACTGAGCTTTGAGATTCCGTGGTGTCAAAAGCCCTATCGCAAGGTGACGATTGAGGATGTCAAATATGTCTTGAGCAATCACTACCAAGATACCATCTACGATCCTTATGGACCGGAAGGAGATCAGGTGAGTCAGCGAACTTTCCGGACGATCGGGATCAACCGGACCAGTCAAACAGCGATTCTGCAATTGCGTCCCAACAAGCCACAAGAAACGACAGGCATCCAATGGATTTCTTACGGCTCCATGCCATACAACACAGCTGTCCCTTTCTTTACCCAAGTGGATACAACGCCAGACTACTTTGCCAATACGACGGCTAAGGTGGCAACGGATTCCTTCTACTGGGCTAACCGGATTATTGCAGGACTAGCAGATCCTCACTATGCTCACCATGTTGGCGATCTAGATGATTACCAAGAATCGACAATGGCCTGGGGACATGCACGCATCAATAAAGTCGATCGTGCACTTGCAGCAGGTGACACTGTTGATTTTGAGGCGGAAAACCAAGCTATGAGTGATCAAATCCAGGAAGCAACAGATCAACTCTTGGACAAGATTTTGCTCGATGCTAGCAACCTCATGACCAATCACTTCTCCTTGAGTGATTAAAAAGCGTACATTTTCAGGTAGTTTACAAGATATTTTCAGAAATGATTGACAAACTTTTGAAAATCGATTAAAATAGAGAAAATTACATACGACCGAATGAAGTTTGCAGGAGCGTGAGTGACTGTGAATGGACGGAACTCTGGAGAGACCAGAAATGGCACCGAAGGGGCAAGGTAGAGGATGCATCTACTCAAACTCTCAGGTAAAAGGACAGAGCGAAAGATAGGGGAAGTCCCCTATTTTAAGCAGGACCAGAGTACATGTTTGACATGTGCTCTTTCTTTTTCTCTTTTCTGTCGAGCGGTCGATGAAAAAGGAGACAGAAAATGGATCATGTATTGCAGTTTTTTCAACAACTCGATAATCTAGTGTGGGGCGCCCCGCTGTTGGTGCTCTTGGTAGGAACAGGGATCTACCTGACCCTTCGCTTGGGTTTACTTCAGATCCGCTACCTTCCAAAAGCTTTTCGCCTGATCTTTACAGAAGATGAGGGACACGGGGATATCTCGAGCTTCGGAGCCCTTGCGACAGCCCTAGCGGCTACTGTAGGGACGGGGAATATTGTAGGGGTGGCTACAGCGATTCAGACAGGTGGCTCAGGGGCCCTCTTTTGGATGTGGATGGCAGCCTTCTTTGGAATGGCGACCAAGTATGCAGAAGGGCTCTTAGCCATTCGTTATCGGACCAAGGATGACAATGGTCATATCTCGGGTGGTCCGATGTACTACATTCTTCACGGGATGGGAGAGAAGTGGCGACCACTGGCTATTTTCTTTGCGGTTGCAGGAGTGCTGGTAGCCCTCTTTGGGATCGGAACCATGACCCAGGTTAATTCCATTACGGGATTCCTTCAAGCCAGTTTTGGAACAGCTCCAGAAGTGGCTAGTGTAGTAATTGCTCTGGTGGTTTCAACCATCATCTTTGGAGGGATTCACTGGATTTCCAAAGTCTCTGAAAAAGTGGTTCCTTTTATGGCGGCTGCCTATATCTTTGCGACCATCACGATTATTGCCTTGCATCTGGACCAATTGCTTCCAGCCTTAAAAGCAGTCTTTTCGGGTGCTTTTACAGGGACTGCAGCCATGGGAGGTTTTGCAGGAGCAACGGTTAAAATGGCTATCCAAAAAGGGGTAGCGCGTGGAGTTTTCTCCAATGAATCTGGTCTCGGATCTGCACCCATTGCAGCAGCGGCGGCGAAGACCAATGAGCCCGTCGAGCAAGGGTTGATCTCCATGACGGGAACCTTTATTGATACCATTATCATCTGTAGTTTGACAGGACTTTCGCTCTTGGTTTCAGGTGAGTGGATGGCTAGGGGCAGCACTAGCACCCTGACTCAGGATACGTTTACAGGCGTCTTTGGCCCAGTCGGAGGCATCATTCTAACGCTATGCTTGGTGCTTTTTGCGACCACGACTATTCTTGGATGGTCTTATTACGGAGAGCGGTGTTTCGAATTCCTTTTTGGTGTCAAACATATAAACCTCTATCGGACCTTCTTTGTCTTTATGGTTGGACTGGGAGGCTTCCTTAAGCTGGACCTGGTCTGGGTGATCGCGGATATTGTGAATGGGCTGATGGCTTTGCCCAACCTGATCGCCCTCTTAGTCCTTTCCCCTGTCATCATCAAAGAAAGCAAACAATACTTTAAGAAATAAGAAAACCCAGATCGCGAGGTCTGGGTTTTCTTGTCTATGTGAGATAGGATCATTTAATAGCGTTTTTCTTTTGGCCAGTTGCTCATTTCGGCGATGGCAGTGAAGAGCACATCTGTCGAAGAGTTGAGGGCTGTTTCGCAAGAGTCTTGGATGACCCCGATGATAAAGCCGACGCTGACGACTTGCATGGCCAAATCATTGGTGATACCAAAGAGGCTACAAGCAACAGGGATGAGAAGGAGAGAACCTCCTGCAACTCCAGATGCTCCACAAGCAGAGATAGCCGCTACGACACTCAGGATGAGCGCCGTTCCAAAGTCAACCTGAATGTGTAAGGTATTGGCAGCAGCTAGCGTCAAAATATTGATCGTCACGGCTGCGCCTGCCATGTTTACAGTTGAACCAAGTGGAATGGAGACAGAATAGGTGTCTGGATTCAGCCCCAACTCTTCACAGAGACGCATATTGACAGGGATATTGGCTGCAGAACTTCTGGTGAAGAAGGCTGTTACCCCACTGACACGGAGGCATTTAAAAACAAGGGGATAAGGGTTCTTGCGGATCATGAAAAAGACGATCAATGGATTGATGACCAGGGCTACAAATGCCATGGTACCAACCAAAACAAGTAAGAGAATCCCGTAGTTACTAAGGGCACTGAGTCCTTGGCCAGCGATGGTCGTGAAGACCAAGCCTAAGATCCCAAATGGAGCTAGGTTGATAATCCACTCAACAATTTTTGAAGTGATGTCTGCTAGAGTTTGGAGGAGGTCTTTACTATGTTCACTCGCCTCTCTCATGGCAATCCCAAAGACAGTTGCCCAAGAAAGGATTCCAATGTAGTTGGCTTGCTGCAAGGCATTGACCGGGTTGTCGACGATCTTGAGCAAGAGGTTACTAATCACTTCGCCAATCCCGTTTGGAGAGGATCCTTCAGCGGCCTTTCCAGTCAGGGTAATGGTGATCGGGAAGATGTAATTGACCAAAACAGCAACAAAGGCAGCAGCAAAGGTTCCTAGAAGATAGAGGACGATGACTTTTTTCATATTAGTCTCTGTCCCTTTTTGGTGTTGGGAGAGGGCATTTGCGACGAGCGCAAAGACCAGAAGGGGTGCGATCGCACGGAGCCCCCCAACAAAGAACTCTCCTAAGAGTCCAATGCCAGTTGCTTTCGGAAAGAGAAGTGCTAGGATGACTCCAAGTACAATCCCGATTGCGATCCTTTTCATAAGGTTGGTTTTATTCCAAGTGGTAATCAGTCGATGAATCATGTAGGACCTCCTTAAAAAATAATTAAGGAATATCATACGATAGTGAGGGGGGAAAAGTAATGAAATTTTTAAAAAATAGCCTTATTTCCGAATATTTGATATAATCATACTATTCTTTGGTAGAAAGGCCCGAATAAATGAGTCAAGCTTTCCAACGTTATTTCAGTAAAATAGACTGGACGAAGATTTTTGATGATCTGATCTCAAAATGTATCTCTCTGATTTTTGTCTTTCTCTTATTTTTTATCGCTAAAAAGGTCATCCATAGCCTGGTTAAGCGGATATTAACCCCTTCCTTTAAGTATACGGTGCAGGATGAAGCCCGTAAAAATACGATTCTCCGTTTGGTTGAGAGCCTCTTAAACTATTGTTTGTATTTCATCTTGATCTACTGGATTTTGTCGATTCTGGGTCTTCCAGTCTCTAGTCTCTTGGCTGGTGCTGGGATTGCTGGGGTGGCGATTGGGATGGGAGCCCAGGGTTTTCTTTCCGATTTGGTCAATGGTTTCTTTATCCTTTTAGAACGCCAGCTGGATGTGGGAGACAATGTTCGTCTCACGAATGGGTCTATTAATATTGCCGGAATCGTCAGCAGTGTCGGGATTCGGACGACCCAGGTGCGGGACTTTGATGGGACTCTCCACTTTGTTCCGAATCGCAATATCACTGTCGTCAGTAATCTCTCACGCGGCGATATGCGCGTGCTGATCGATATTCCGCTAGATGCAAATACCGATCTCGACAAGATCTATCAGGTGATTGCTCAGGTCAATCAGTCTGAACAAGACAAACACCCAGAAGTGTTGACAGGTCCTACGATATTAGGCCCACAGATCGAAAAAAATGGTCGTTATTCCTTCCGCATCGCGATGACTGCGCAAAATGGAACCCAGACGACTGTCTATCATACCTATTACAAACTCTACCATGATGCCTTGATGGAAGCAGGGATTAGCCTACCGACAGGAAAGAACGGGATCATGTAATAAGAAAAGCTCAGAAATTAGAATGTAGACAAGGTCCTCTTAGAAACTTTCCTTAGGTGAGAACGGACGTCAGCGAACTTCGATGAAGTTCCATGACTAAATCAAGATACAAAGGGCGTCTGCGGATAAAGTCAAAATAGGAAGTTTGACGCAGAATCTTTCGATTCTAGGAGGACTTATCTTTTTGACACAATCCGCAGCCCGTGTTCAATTCGTTTTGAACCCCTTCGCTT
>JAWDWJ010000003.1:0-72139 GCA_032477695.1 Streptococcus parasanguinis | reverse complement strand
ATCCTGAATCTTCAAGTTGATTGACGGTACCAAAAATTTCTATGACCTCATCTCCACCTTGTGGTGTCCCATTTCCACCCTCAATCCATTGCGTTTCGTCCCAATAAATTTGAACAGATTCAACCTTTGAACTCTTTGATTTCACAAAATCGACGATTTCTTGCTCGTGTTCTTTCAAATAGGTTAGCTGCTTTTGTTTAATGGTTTCTTTGTCTTCTTTTGTGGTTGAAGAGGTCCCAGTTTGCGCTTGTCTGCTCTTTTCACGATCTTGCTTCACGCATCCTACTAGACATCCAAGTGTTGAAATGAAAGCAAGTGCGATTATCAAATTGTTTATTTGTTTTCTCATAATTTTATTTCGTTTAAAAGTGTTTCCTCTATTGCATCTCTCATTGTCTAACAGACGGATCATTTCTTTTATACCCGATACAAATTGTCTGAACCAATTGAATCTATTTTAGGCATTTTATTTTCGTCTAACGTAAAATTCAGGCTAAAATTTGTTAGATCACTTCCATTAGCATAACCATAAACTAATAGTATTTCGTCACCTCCCTGAGGTGTTCCATTACCTCCTACAACTGTTTTAATACTGTCCCAGTCATAAGACACCTGATGAATATTGGCATTATGTGCTTTCACATAGGCTGTCATTTCTTGCTCGTGTTCTTTCAGATAGGCGAGCTGTTTTTGTTTAATGACTTCTTTATCTTCTTTGGTTGATGAAGAAGCGATGTGATTTATTGGTTTTGTCTGTTCTTTTGGATTTCCAACACACCCTCCAAGGCTTAAAAATCCAGCAATGGCAACAACTGTTACCATGATTTGTCTTGTTTGTAATTTCATAGCTTTTCCTTATCCAAATTACTCAAATACTTCTCCCCCAACACCAAAACCATTGCTTAACATCATAGTTTTTAGATCAGGCATTTCATTATGAATCTCAATTGTGACATTCCAACCAGAATTTTCAATATGATTAAAGCCACCATACAACTCGATGATCTCGCCACCTCCTTGAGGAGTTCCGTTGCCTGCTTCGCCCCATCGAATATCACTCCAATTAACCTGAACGGATGCTATTTTTGAATTTTTTGACTTCACAAAATCAACAATTTCTTTTTCATTTTCTTTCAAATAGGCAATTTGTTTTTGCTTCGTCGCTTCCTTATCTTCCTTGGTTGTCGAAGGGGTTGCAATGGGTGCTGGTTTCGTTTGCTCTTTTGATTTTATGGTACATCCTCCTATACTTGCAAGGAGAGCTAAGGTAGTGATTAATTTAAACGCCGTTTGTTTTATCATGTGCTATCTTTCTCTAAACCAATTTTTTTCAAAATGCATTGTACTTACTTAGGAAATAGGCTTTCCGTCAATCGTAGGTTCATGAAGCATAAACATTTCTCGCATGTTAATTGATTGATCATCATTAATTGGAATATCCACTCCCCATCCTGAGTTCTCGATATGATTAATGCGACCAAAAACATTCATATAATATTCGGGAGTTGTAAGCCCACCATCACTCATCTGAGTTTCATCCCAATCAATCTGAACGGATTCTACTTTTGGATTTTGAGCCTTCACAAAATCGACGATTTCTTGCTCATGTGCTTTGAGATAAGCGATTTGTTTTTGTTTTATGGCTTCTTTATCTTCTTTGGTTGATGAAGAAACGACAGTTTGCGCTTGTTTCGTTTGCTCTTTTGATTTTATAGTGCATCCTTCGATACTAAATAAAGCAATTATCGATGTTACTGTTAGCAAAATAATTTTAGTATGTTTCATCATAATTTTTCCTTAAATTTCAACATAGATCGAAAAACTACTACTCCAATATTTCCTCTCCTATGGTTATATCGTTGAATATGGAAATTTTTTTCAAATCAATTGAATCGTCATCATTAATCGGCATAGAGGCACTCCATCCAGAATTTTCAATATGATTTACTGTTTCATAAACCTCAATTGAATAATCAGGAAGTAAGAATCCTCCATCACTCCATCTCACATCAGTCCAATCAATCTGAACTGTCTCAATTTTTGAATTCTGAGCCTTCACAAAATCGACGATTTCTTGCTCGTGCTCTTTGAGATATGCTACTTGTTCTTTTTTTATTTCTTCTTTTGATTTTTGTATGACCTTCTTTGAATATGAATCCGTTACCTTCTGTTCGGATCTTTTGGTTAGGTGCATGATCTTTCCTCCAAGAAAAACCAGTCCTAGGATCGGTAACAGAATAATCAAAAATAATTCCATTTGTCTCTTCATCTCTTCTACTCCAATCGTTCCATTCATGACTGAATGGGCCAGTCACTTTCCTTACTATTATAGCATCTTTCATTTGAATCTCAATCTAACTCACTAGTTAGCAACTTTATGCAGCAATCATAAAAGAACTTGTGGGGTTCTGCTAGAATATAGATAATCTTTTTTACAAATAACAATCTACGTGATGCTAAAAATTCAAATGTTGCATTTTTGTAGAGTATCTAAATATAAAATGAAACTTTCCGCTGTGAGAAAAGTGCTAGAAACACCATTGTTTCTAGCACTCGGGAGTTTTGGGAGTAAAACAGTTTGGGAAACTGTTTTAGCCTGAGCCTAAAAATTAAAAAGCGAAGGGATTCAAAACTAAGTCATGGAACTTCGTGGATTGCTGAAATCATCCACTGGATAATTTCACCTAACGACCGTACTCACTTAAGGAAAGTTTCTAAGAGGAGTCTATCTTCAATCAAAAAGGAACCCGAAGGTTCCTTTTGTGTTATTTTCGATACATCTTGACCTGAAGGTAAAGATCGTTATAAACTCCAAGCAATTTCTTGCCTAATTGTTGATAGACTTCCAAATGGTCTAGTGTTTCATCACTTGGATAGAAGGATTGGTCATCTTGGATTTCTTTTGGCAACATGGCTTTGGCTTTTTTATTTGGCGTTGAGTAGCCGACATAAAGAGCATTTTTCAAAGCATTTTTAGGACGAAGCATGAAGTTAATGAAGGCATATGCTGCTTCTTTATTTTTCACGGTTTTTGGAATGACAATGTTATCAAACCAAAGGTTGCTGGCTTCAGTTGGAACGACATAGCGAAGATCCTTATTGGCTTCGAGCATTTGGCTAGCCTCTCCTGAGAAAGTAACCCCAATAGCCGCATTGTTTTGGATCATATAGCCTTTCATCTCATCGGCCACCAAAGCTTTGATATTTGGCGTCAAGGTGTAGAGTTTATCTACTGCCTCTTGCAATTTCTTTGGATCCTTTTCATT
The DNA here is from genome assembly GCA_032477695.1 of Streptococcus parasanguinis. Classification (GTDB taxonomy): domain Bacteria; phylum Bacillota; class Bacilli; order Lactobacillales; family Streptococcaceae; genus Streptococcus; species Streptococcus parasanguinis_Y. Next base: position 68,873 of record JAWDWJ010000003.1, on the reverse strand, counting down.
GAGGCTATAGCCCAAGGTATTGAGACCAATTCCCATGACCTCACGCGCACCATCGTACATCATGATGTCATTTCTGTACTCTTCACGCCAGAGATCTGACCAATGTTCAGGAGCATTTTTAACCATCTTGGTATTGTAGACAATCCCCAAGGTACCCCAGAAATAAGGTACTGAATATTGGTTACCCGGATCAAACGATTGGTTCAAAAGTTTTGGATCAATATTTTCCATCCCTTTGATCTTAGATTGGTCCAACTTTTCAACCAGATGCTCATCCATCATCTTGGCAATCATGTATTCACTAGGAATCGCAATATCGTAGGTGGTTCCCCCTTGCTTGATCTTGGTGTACATGGCTTCGTTGGAATCAAAGGTATCATATTGCACCTGAATTCCTGTCTCTTTTGTGAATTCCGTTAGCAATTCTGGATCGATATAATCTCCCCAGTTGTAGATGACCAACTTGTCACTATTCTTGGTATTCATGCTCGCTTCGATCTGGTGGCTAATTCCCCAGAGGACCAGAATGACAAGGACAATCCCAGTTAGGAATGAATAAAGTTTTTTCATGCTGCTTCCTCCTTTTCACGGGTAATAAAGTAATAACCGATGACCAAGAGCACACTAAAGAGAAAGACAAGGGCGGACAAGGCATTGATACTGAGGGAGATCCCTTGACGCGCACGTGAGTAAATCTCTACAGACAAGGTTGTAAAGCCATTTCCGGTTACAAAGAAGGTCACGGCAAAGTCGTCAAGCGAATAGGTAAAGGCCATAAAGTAGCCAGCAATAATGGCTGGTGTCAGATACGGCAACATGATCTCTTTGAGCATTTGCACTTGGGTAGCTCCCAAGTCATAGGCAGCATTGACCATATCCCGGTTCATTTCCTTGAGTCGTGGCAAGACCATCAAGACCACAATGGGAATCGAGAAAGCCACGTGGCTAGCCAAAACAGATAGGAAACCTAGCTGGTACTTCACCGTCGTAAAGAGAATCAAGAAGCTGGCCCCGATCATAACGTCTGGCGCTACCATGAGAATGTTGTTGATGGAGAGCAAAGGTCCTTCTAACTTTTTCTTGGATTGGTAAATATAGATGGCTCCAAAGGTTCCAATCACTGTCGCAATCAAGGCTGACAAGAAGGCCAAGAGGAAGGTCTCTGATAAGATCAGCATCAGGCGACCATCTGCGAACAATTCATTGAAATGCTCAAGCGTGAACCCTGTGAAGGCATTCATATCTCCCCCTTTATTGAAGGCATAAAAGATCAAATAGAAGATAGGAAGATAGAGGATCAGAAAGACAAAAGCTAGATAGAAATGAGATACTTTTTTCATCGTTCTCTCCTTTCTCTCGTTGCCCACATGGTAAAGAGCATGGCAAGGATCAGAACAACTCCGATAGTAGAACCCATTCCCCAGTTTTGTGTTGTCAGGAAGTGCTGTTCAATCGCAGTTCCTAAGGTAATGACGCGGTTTCCACCGATCATCCGTGTCAACATGAAGAGACTCAGACTAGGAATAAAGACAGATTGCACACCTGAGCGGACACCATTCATGGACAAAGGAAAGACCACATGACGGAAGGTATCCCAACGATTGGCTCCCAAATCATAGCTGGCATTGATCAAGTTTGGATCTAAGTCATCTAAGACATTAAAGATCGGCAAGATCATAAAAGGCAACTCGATGTAGCTGGCTACAAAGATAAAGGAGAAATCGGTAAAGAGGATCTGCTGGGGAGCGACTCCGAGAAAGCTTAAAAAGCTATTGATGGAGCCGTTTTGACCAAAGATACCGATAAAGGCATAGGCCTTGAGCAAGAGATTAACCCAGGTTGGCAAGACGATCAACATTAACCACAACTGCCGGTGTTTAAGAAGCGTCAAAAAGTAAGCAGTTGGATAGGAGATCAAGAGCGTCACCAGGGTGACAATTCCGGCATAAAGAACCGAATTAAAGCTCATCTTTAAATAGGTCAGATTTTGCGAAGTAAAGAACTCTTTGTAGTTTTCAAGTGAAAACTGCCCTTCAACGTTAAAAAAGGATTGAAAGATGATCATGACTACAGGAGCCAAGACAAAGAGAAAAATCCACAAGAAATAGGGGAGGATAAATAGATTAGAGGTTGTTTTCTTCATCTCTTTCCTCCTCAATGGCATTAATCAAACCAGCTTCTTGCTCTTCCACTTCAACGTACTCTTCGATCCGCGCATCGAATTCTTCTTCGGTTTCGTTGAGACGCATAACGTGGATATCTTCTGGTTCAAAGTCTAGCCCGATAACTTCTCCTACGATGGCCTTCCGAGTGGAGTGAATCATCCACTCATTTCCCAAATCATCATAGGCGATGATCTCATAATGCACACCACGGAAAAGCTGGGTGTCCACCTTCACTTGAAGCTTGCCTTCTTCAGGAAGGGTGATTTGCAAGTCTTCAGGACGAATGACGACTTCAACTGGTTCATTTGGACGCATTCCCCCATCGACGGCTTCAAAGCGTTTTCCATTGAACTCAACCAAGTAGTCCTCGATCATGCGACCATCTAGAATGTTAGACTCCCCGATAAAAGTCGCTACAAAGTGGTTGATCGGTTCATCATAGATATCTACTGGTGTACCAGATTGGACGATCTCTCCTTCATTCATGACAAAGATCCAGTCACTCATGGCAAGGGCTTCTTCTTGGTCGTGGGTAACAAAGACAAAGGTAATGCCCAAGCGTTGTTGCAATTCCCGCAACTCATACTGCATGTCTGTCCGAAGTTTCAAGTCAAGTGCAGACAAAGGCTCATCTAAAAGGACCACTCGTGGTTCATTGATAATAGCCCGGGCAATAGCTACCCGCTGGCGTTGACCACCCGATAATTTTTGGATTGAACGTTTTTCAAATCCTGCTAACTGGACCATTTTCAAGACTTCTGAAACACGGCGTTCAATCTCAGCCTTGTCCAGCTTTTTCAAACGAAGGGGGAAAGCCACATTTTCAAAGACCGTCATATGCGGAAACAGGGCATAGGACTGAAAGACGGTGTGGACATCCCGCTTGTTGGTAGGGACATCATTGATCCGTTCCCCATCAAGGTAGACATCTCCAGAGCTAGCATCCAAAAGACCAGCAATAATATTAAGGATAGTTGATTTTCCTGATCCAGATGCACCGAGCAGGGTATAGAACTTCCCTTCTTCCAATTCAAAATTGATATCCTTTAGGACAACGGTTCCGCTATCTTCAAAGACCTTTGAAACATTTTTAAACTCAATAATTGGTTTTTTCAATTCACACAAATTCCTTCTTTACTGCGATTAGCAAACTGCTTTTCAAACGAAAACGCAGCGGCTGACAGGAAGACCTGTCAGACCACCAATACCTCTCGGGGACTTACTAGACTGCCCCACCTATTTACGGTATCGATAGGCACTCACCCCCTCTCCGACTGATGCTATCGATGATTCACAATCAATTGTTCTTCAATACTTAAGCTTTTAGGCTTGGCCGATTATGCGAACTTCTGGTTCTAAACGGACGCCTGAGTGAGCTTCTACTGCCTCAATGACATGGGCGATCAAATCTTCATAGTCCTTAGCCGTTCCATTATCGACATTGACCATAAAGCCGGCATGTTTTTCAGAAACTTCCACACCACCGATTCGATAGCCCTTTAGACCTGCTTCACTGATTAATTGACCTGCAAAATGGCCAACAGGACGCTTAAAGACAGATCCACAAGAAGGGTATTCAAGGGGTTGTTTCAACTGACGAAGATGGGTCAACCGATCCATCTCCTGCTTGATCACCTCGTGATTGCCTGGTGACAAAGCAAATTTGGCAGAGATGACGACAGCACCTGTCTCTTGAATCTTAGAATGACGGTAGCCAAAAGCTAGTTCACTCGCTGACAGAGTTTCGATCTCTCCGTCTTTGGTCAAGACCTTACAGGATACTAGGACATGAGCGATTTCTCCCCCATAGGCTCCCGCATTCATAAAGACAGCACCACCGACACTGCCTGGAATGCCACTAGCAAACTCGAAGCCTTTCAAACTATGGTGCAATGCCACATGAGTGGTGTCGATGAGTTTAGCTCCTGCCTCTGCTTCGATCACATAGCCGTCCACACTGATGTCACGCAAGCGATCAAACATAATGACAAATCCCGGAATGCCCCCATCACGGACAATGATATTGGACGCATTGCCCAGGACCATCCATGGAATTTGCTTTTGGTTGGCAAATTGGACGATGCGTTTTAATTCGTATTGGTTGCGAGGGAAGGCTAAAAATTCAGCATTCCCACCGACCTTTGTGAAGGTATAATGTTTTAAAGGTTCTTGAAAACGGATATCAATCCCTTCAAGAATTTGATTCATTTTTTCATTCATCTTTCTGTCTGTTCTCTCTCTATAAAAATACAAACTATTATACCAAATTTTTGACTATTTTTCGACCCTAAAAAACAAAAGAAGACCTATAATATTCAGGCCTTCCTTTTACAATTTATTATGCAATTTTACGTGCGATAGCACGATTCTTTTGTCCATCCAGAGCTGATTTGACCGAAATCCAAGCACCACCAAGAGTAAAGACAGCTAGCAAGCCTAGATTCAAGTAAAATTTATCTGGGACGTCCCCTGAAAATGTCGCTTCATTGAGAAGCGTCCAGGACATATCAAATGGCAAATCCAGTTCACTCATAAGCGCCAAAGTATAATCTAATTGGTTGACCAAAAAGACGGTCAAGACCATCAAAATAGCTGAAACTACCACACCTTTTTTAGTCAATTTCTTACCAAGAATCTCATAACCTTTGATAGTACAATAACCGAGGGCAGCCCCTGCTAAAACAGATACATAGCCAAGACGCGCTACCAAGAGGGCAACTGCTCCACCGATGATTACACCGATCACAGCCCCTACAATCCCTAAAAGGAAGTTTTCTTCCCGCGCTTCATAAGCCTCAACTGTATCTTGCACTTCGGCTTGGTAGGCTCTAAAGGTTTCATCGTCGATTAAGAAGATCGCATCTCCAATTTGATACAGACCGATTGGTCCTTCCTCACCCGTTTCTGCATTCACTTGCACAAATTGGTGGTTAAGTAAGAAATCAACAATATCTTGGATAGCTGTCCATAAGGTTTCGACAGCCTTCCCTTTGGTCATTCCGCCCTTGACGACGATCGAGGTCAAGTAACCATTAGAAGAGATAGAATTAATGGCTTTTGATTGTTCTTTTAATTCATTCCAAAGAATTTCACTATCTTCGATCAAGTCTCCTTCGGAACCTTGTTTCACACTGAGTGAAATGGTAAATACATTCTTGGTTTGAGCGCCTTCAATGACTAACAAGAAGCCCTCACGCTCTCCATACATCACACGGGCTTCGCCATCAAATTGTAGACCAAGATCGGTAGCAATACTATATAAATATTCTGGTTTCATGTTTCCCCCTAAACTTTCGGGAAAGCTTGAGCTTTTCCCCATACAATTCCCATTCTACCATAGGAGAAGCAAAAAGGACATATACATTTGTATACATCCTTCTTTCATTTGTGTTACATTGAGGTTTATTTCTCAACACGAACGCCAAATGTGTCGATTTTAAGTTGGAAAATCTGACCATCTAGCCTGAGTTCTTCGAGAGCTGCGACAAAGGCTGCTGTATGCTCTGGCGCTAAGAGGTTCATGATCGTTGGGCCTGCTCCTGACAGATAGGTAGCATAAGCCCCATGCGCATGTGCGACTTCTTTGACCTGAGGGAACTCTTTGACAAGAGATTGACGGTAGCGCTCGTGGAAATGATCTGACTCGATGGAGCGACCAGCCGTCAGCAAATCTCCCTTGAGGAGAGCTGCGATAGCGACATTGGCTACGCTACTGGCTGCAACAGCTTCCTTATAAGACCATTCTTTCGGTAGGACATTCCGACTATCACTGGTCTTCAATTGGTAGCTCGTTACAAAGGCCACAAGGTCACAGCTTGGGAAGTCAGCCGTGACATATTGGACATCTTCACCGATGTAGCTCGCAATGACCATATTCCCAAAGATAGCTGGAGCTACATTATCCGGATGACCTTCGATCTCGGTCGCGATGCGTAATTTCTCAGCGTCTGATAGCTGGAGCTTGGCTAATTGGTTGGCCAATTCAATCCCTGCGACAATGACCGAGCTAGAAGATCCAAGACCACGCGCCAAAGGCACTTCACTAGTCATCTTGATCCGATGGGGTTGCATATCAGTTGAGATAGAAAGAGCTGTTGAGAGCAAAAGGTTTTTCTCATCTGTCGGAATCCCTGCTCCAAGATCATGCTCAATAAACCAAGCATCTGCTGGTTCAAGGACTTCAATGGTCAAATAGCGAGTCACGGCAATCCCAACAGAATCAAATCCTGGCCCTACATTGGCACTGGTTGCTGGAACAATAATTTTCATGCTTATTCTCCCAAGACTTTAAAGGTATTCAAGAGTTCGAAATTCGCCTCTGAATCCAATTTTTCAACCAAGTTCTTGAATTGAGTTTGGTTAACTTGGTGAGTAATGATGACAACACTTGCATAGTGACCATCTGAGTCTTCTTGAAGGATTTGCTTGAAGGATGCTCCTTCTGCATTAAAGATTTCCGCAAGACGCAAGATTTGACCAGTCGCATCTGGTGCTTTGATTGAGAAGTAATAATTGTTCTTCACGTCTTCTGGCTTAGCCAATTGAAGAGGGCGACTGTATTCATTGAAGGCTTTACCGATCGTTCCTTCTTTTAGACGACGGACAATGCGGACGAGGTCGGCTACGACACTTGTCGCAGTTGGTTTTTGACCAGCACCTGGGCCGTAGTACATAGACTCACCAATACCGATGGATTCCACATAGACCGCATTCATGACATCATTCACTCCTGCGAGTGGATGTTGTTTTGGAAGGAAGGTTGGTGTCACTTCTGCTGCGATCCCTGACTCTGTTTCAACAATGGAGCCGACCAGCTTGATGACATATCCAAGGCTTTGAGCAACTGAGACATCTTGAGGAGTGATTTGGCTGATTCCTTTGTGACCTACTTGGTCAAATTGGATATTCATTCCAAAAGCGAACTGGCTCAAGATCACCATCTTGTAGGCAGCATCGATTCCTTCAACGTCGTTGGTTGGATCACTTTCAGCGTAACCAAGACGTTGCGCTTCTGCTAAAGCATCCTCATAAGTCCAGCCTTCTTCGACCATTTTAGTCATCATGAAGTTAGAGGTTCCATTGACCACACCGAGCACTTTGGTCACCTTGTCAGAAGCAAGGGAATTGACCAAGGTCCGAAGGATTGGGATCCCACCAGCTACGGCAGCTTCGTAATAAAGTGCCACTTTGTGTTTTTGAGCAATCTCTAGCAACTCGCTTCCATGAACGGCAAGAAGGTCTTTGTTAGCAGAAACTACATGCTTGCCTGCTTCCAGCGCACGGGTGATAAAGGTCTTAGCTGGCTCGATACGACCCATCAATTCGACCACGATGGCAATGTCCTTGTCTTCAATGATCTCATCAACATTGGTTACAAAGTTATAGTCATGACCCGCCGCTTGCAATTTTTCCTTTTCCGCATCATCACGAACCAAGACCTTAGCGATCTCGATTTCATCTTGAGCTGCCTGGGTGATTTTTTCATGGTCTTCTTTTAATAAAAATGGTACGCCACTTGCAACAGTACCAAATCCTAGTAAGGCAATCTTAACAGACATCCTATTGACTCCTTGAATTTTCTATAGTAGCTCCATTATAACAAAAACTTGAGCGTTTGACAGCCAATTGCCTTAAAAATTCTGAATTTTCATGACAGGATCTGCCTGTAGCAAGTTCTGGAAAAGAACATAGAATTTGTGGTACAATAGAGAAAATGATGAAAACGGTGACACTATGAGTAAACGAAGAGTACCTAAAAAAATCAAAGTCCTACTTGGAATCAATGCACTCCTCTTGGTCTGTATCTTTATTTGTAGCTTTCTTCTGATCAAAAGGATCACTCAGCTGAGTGACGGAAATACCAGTGGTACTGCCGTGACGCGCTCGCTAGATGAACACAGTTCCTCTATCGAGTGGACCCGAGTGAAAAAGCCGGTTAAACTGCCCATCCTCATGTACCACTCCGTGCACAATATGGCCGAGTCTGAAGCTGCCAATGCCAATCTGATTGTCGATCCAGAAACCTTTGAAAGCCAACTAAAGGCCCTGAAAAAAGCGGGTTACTACACCCTGACGCCTGAGGAAGCCTATCGCATCCTCGCAAAAAATGAAGTGCCAAAAGGAAAGAAATATGTCTGGTTGACCTTTGATGATGGCGTCGAGGATTTCTATACCATCGTCTATCCGCTTCTTAAGAAGTACAAGATGACCGCCACCAACAATATCATCACGGACTTTACACAAAAAGAAAAAGAAAATGTCCTGACCTTTGACCAAATCAAAGAGATGAAAAAAGCTGGCTTGACCTTTGAAAGCCATACGGTCAATCATCCAGACCTAGCCAATTCCAGTCTTGAAACCCAAAAGAATGAGCTGGTCGCTTCTAAACGCCTGCTGGATAAGGTGCTGGATCAAAATACTAGCGTTATCGTCTACCCATCTGGTCGCTACAGCCAGGTTACAATCGACCAAGCCAAGAAAGCTGACTACAAACTAGGCCTCACCACTAAAAATGGACTCGCCAGTTCCGCTGATGGCCTCTATGCCCTCAAACGAATTCGATTTCGTCGTCCCACCTCCGCACAGTTGAGTAGGGCTTTAAAAGCTGATGAAATCAGCGTAGTAGAGCCCACTCAACCACTGCGTCTTGCTCAACAATCCAAAAATAATTGAGAGGCTAGGACTTTTGTCCCAGCCTCTTTTGTTAGAGTTCCTTCTCTAGTTCTTTTAGAAAGGTGATTAAAAATTGATGGCGACTTTTTGCCATTTGTTTGGCAGTCTCCGTGTTCATTTCATCTTTTAATAGAAGCAACTTGTCATGGAAATGTTGGACAGTATCAGTGAGGGACCTCCCTTTGTGGCCACCATAGGAAAAAGTTCGCGCAATTCCTACAGCTCCTATCGCGTCCAGGCGGTCTGCATCCTGGACAATTTTGCCTTCTAAGGTTTCTGGATGTTTCCCACGATTTTTGCTGAAAGAAACAGCATTGATAACCCGACAAATCTGTTCGATTTGGTCTTGAGGAATACCGATCTCTTCTAGAAACATGCGAGCATTCGCATTATTCTCTGTTTGAAACAATTTATCATCATCAGCATCGTGAAGAAGAGCTGACAAGCCCACTATCTCCAGATCACATGGACCTTCTACTTGTGCGATTCTCATAGCATTGGTATAGACGCGGAGGGTATGCTCCATATCATGGCCATCCGCTCGATCAGCAAATAAGGTTTTAACATACTGCTTAGCAGCTTGGATTCGTTCTTCGATCATCGTTCTTGTCCTTTGTAGTTTCTTACTTCAATCAATCTCATGATAGGCTTTACGAGCTTTTTCCAGATCGTAATATTGATCAAATTCTTCTTTTGTCTGTGTGGTATGGACATGACCATCTTTAGATATCTCAGCTGGGATGGTGATATCTTGATAGAGATTCACACCCTTCTTCATAAAGAGTTCAAATACAGCAATACTTTTTGCATATTGATCCGCACTATTCTGGGGTTTTATTACTATGACTTTGGTATCTTTTTCCTTTAAGAGTTGATAAGCCTTCGAAGACTTCTTAAATTGCGTTTTTGAGAGATCCTTGGGATCAATCGAAAACCAATTTTTAAAAAATTTCAATTCTTCAATACTGCTCTTCTCACGATCAATTGGTACATTGAAATCTGGAATCGGTTTTCTTTGGTGATCATTCTCTAAGGTCTCATTTCTTTCCAGTTTACGAGTGTCTAGATTCAAGTACATCATTTTTCGAACTGAGTTATCTTTGGTACTGCGAATTTGTAAGGAAACCAACTCACGTCCATTCCATGAATACACTGAGCCTAATTCTGTAGGAATATAATCCGGATCAAATTGTTCAACAACTTTAAACAAATCAATCTCTTTCTCTTCTTTCAATCGTTCTCCATTAACCTTGTAGACACTAACAGTCCAATATTCATCCTTTTCTGGAGGAGTTGTACGATAGTAAAAATTTTCTCTAAATTTCACATTCATATGCAAAATATGCTTTGAACCGACTCTGACAGGATCAAAATAATAATAAGACCCATATTCCCTCATCAAGCGATCTTCCTTGGGATCCGTTGATTTCCAGTGAGTAATAATGCCCGCACCATCCGCAATCATCTCATAGTCATCAATTTTCGCTTTTCCACTATAATCCTGAAATTGCTTGTAATAACTCTCAGTTGAAAAACGGATATAAAGCCAAATCCCACCAATGAGCGAGAGCAAAACCAGTAAGGCTAGCATCATTTTTTTCTTTGTCATTTTCACGATTTAAACAGATCCTTTCTAGGAGATTTAATTTTCACTTTGTAATCCACCACTGGTGAAAAAATAGTATATTACCAAAAAACATGAAGAGCGATAAAAATATCAACAAAGCTACATGAAGGATAAAGTTTGGAGCAATATTACTAAATATTGCACAAGATGAAAATACAACCAATCCAGCAAAAATAGTTGGAGCCATCATTGATAATAATCGATGCTTTCTATCATTTGTGACGAGGTATACCTTTATAGGGTGGTTGCTATTAACAATGTTAGGCATCGGTTTCCGAATGCTTATCCATATCCGAATCCCTATTACAAGGCTATATACTAGAAGCAAGATTCCCAGATTTAGCACATGCGAAGAAAAATAGAGATACTTTTCAATAGGAAAGGCTTTCGATAACAGCACGGCAGTTGTACCCATACCGAAAGCTGAAGCAAGACCTTTCTTCTGAGTATCCTTTTTATTGAGAACTTTAGAAAGATCCGAAGGAGCTAGAGACTGCACTTCTTCCTTGGTTAAAGGATAGGCTAGATGAGGGATGAAGCTTAAAATCCATGGAAAGAAATAGCTGATGAGAAATGGACGATCGGCATCGAGTAAATAAGACTCTCCGTCCATTTGTAAGATCCGGTAACGAAGATTGATTTTTGATAATTGTTCAATTTTTGCTTTTTTTAGCATGCATAGTTCCTTCTAATTTTCTTTGTAAATAGATTTATCCTCATCCACTGCTTCCAGTCTCTCAAATTCAATACGCCCTTTCTCAAACGCATATTCAAATAGAAGACTACCTGACTCTATCCAAATACAAAGATAAGCCAACATGCCATTGATATAAAGAAAACAAGCTTCAGTTCCATCATGAGTATTCATATAGAATCCAAACACAATAAAAATTGGAATAAGAAAAAGATAAGCATGAAATTGTCGCTGCTTCTTTACATTTCGAAAGACAATCTTATACTTTGGACGATTGGGTGTGAGTCGTCTGGCAATTTCCTTTCGAGATTTCCAAAGGATTCCCCTATAAATGACAAAAGCTACCAGAATTGAAATTAAAAATAACAAGATTTTTAAATAGAGATTCTGACTAATGCTATAATATCTAAAAATTCCAGCCCCTATTCTATATAGAGCCGAACTAAGTGCAACACTAATACTTATCGCTATCGAACGTCTACCTTCTGGAGCCATTTTAATCTTTTTGTCAAAGTTTCTATTTGAATCCTCTAACTCTATGATATCCAACTTGAACTCCTTAGGAGCAAATCCCCAATAGTAACGTTTAGATGTCATAGAATTTGAATCTAAAACATACCTTTTTCCATTCATTTCAAGGATGCCAAAATAATAGACATCCAAGGCTCTAAAATCAACTTCCATTTATTTTATTTCATCACTTTCTGAATTAATGGTATTTGCCAATTAAGTAACTTCTACGATATCACAAAACTTCTACTGTTCTTCTATTTTTTCAAGAACAATTTGACCTTGCTTGTAGGGATAAGCAATTGGGTAACTTCCTAGAGTAAACATGAAAAAGAATAAGGATACGATTCCATTGATTACCAAAAAAGCTCCTTCTGTTCCATTATTCAAACCAATAAAGAAAAGTAAACAACTGAAAATTGCTCCAACTAAAGGATATACTCCTCCGTTACTTTTCTTAATAGTTGTAAAGGTAACTGTGTATTTACGGCTGTTTTTAGGAATCCATTTATCAGCTTTTTTATGGGCCACCTTTAATGAAATCAGAATGGCAAAATAAGAAATCAGCATTGAAATTGCAAAGAGCAATAACTTTAATAACACTTGCTCACTAAGATTGTTTTGAATAAAAAGCCGCTTTAGAACATCATAACCAACTTTGACAATTGGTTGGACAATGATGGCTGCCATTGTCGTACTGACAGGTGTTGTAGGCTTAATTTCGAAATGATTGTTATTCTTTTCGATCTCCACCATATCCACTGTAATCGTATCTGTTTTAATTCCCCAGTAGTAACTCTTAGGACTCATTGTACTCGTATCCATGATATACTTTTTCGATTCTTGATCTATCTGGACAATCTGAAAACAGGTCATATTTGAATTTTTAAATTTTAGTTCCATTTGTTTACTCATTTTTATTTTTAATATTTTCAACGTAACTTTTTCTTTTCATAATATTTCTTACCCTTTCTACTCTGGATGATTAGCAGACCAAACCTGCAGTTCATCGTAGGATTTTATTTGTGTTTTCTCACCAGTCTTTGGATCCGTCGCATAGACCTCTAACACATCCTGCCCCTTTGGTGCAAACCAATGAAGAACTGTATCAAACCACTCTTTGGTTGAGTACTGTTTAGGTCTCATATATAAACGAGCTAAATTCTTTATATCCTTAGCCATTTCCGGATAGTCTTGTGCAAAATTTGTATTGGAAATATCTATCTTTTCACGATCTTCTTTTGAAAGTAAGGTATCAATATAACCATCTGTGAATTTCAAATGGTACTTCTCTTGCATAGCTTGTCGAATGTTATTATATACATTCCCCTTTGACAATTCCTGCTCAGCGACAGAAAAAGTTGATTTCCCATAATCCTCAAAATTTTCAAGATCTTCAATTTTTTGATTCGAAATATCAACTATGATTTTTCTACTATCATTATTTCCAACTTTATACAAAGTTACCGGTATATAATCCTTGTTATCTGCATAATACTGATTGATATCGTATGCGCCTCGATACTCTTTTTTCCCTAATAATTGATATAGTTCTGTCTTTTTACTTGGGAAGCCAGCAGCATTCAAATCATAAGAAATAATATTAAAATACTCGTCTTTTGCAATTTTAGGTGAGCCATTTTTCTCTCTATCAATCATACTTTCATTGATCTGTTTTTGATGGACATCCAAAACCGAAATATAATCTTGACCAAATGCTATCCCACCTATCCCATCTTTTTGCGCAACAAATACAAATTTATTGTCATCAAAAACATGAATTGTTAGTTTCTTAGTTTTCGCATCTATATATTTCTGCTTAGTTTCTTGCTGACTCGTTTTTCCATGCTTTTGAACTTGCTTCCACATGTAGAAAGAGCCTATACTTACTAAAAGGACTAGCACTCCTACTACTTTCTTTTTCACTCGTTTCATTTCAACCTCCACGCTCCTAGTTAACTCCTACCATGATACCGAAATTTTGCGACTGGGGCAACTTCCTCACTAGTTGGAAATAGTTACAAGAAAAAAACCACCTCTCGGTGGTGTTTACTTTTTCTTTTGTGGAAAGAGGGGCAGACCAAGGGTCGCGATCTTCTCAGCGGGGATCTTCATGCCATCCTTGATCCATTTGGAGATGACAGAGACAATGGCTGAGCTCCAGAAGGAATTGAGGTAGCTACCAGCGCCATTCGAGGAGCTGCCATTTTGTTTTTCTAAAAAATCATAGACTGCCTTGGTCAAGAGCCGCTCGAAATTATAATCAATGGCTAGACTGATGATCTTGGCTTCTTTCTTGACTTCCTTAAAGAGGTAGACCCAAACTTGGTAGAGGTCTGTCTTGAGGTTGTAGCCATCTAAAGACTTGGTAATCTTTGCGATACTAGATTGAAAGATGGACTCTAGAATCTCTTCCTTGGAGTCATAATTACGGTAAAAAGCTGCTCGAGAGACACCTGCACGCTGAACCAGCTCAGAGATAGTGATCTTTTTCAGATCTTTTTTCTCCAACAATTGCAGGAGAGAGATTTCAATGGATTCTCGTGTAATCGCATTGTTTTCTCGGTTAAATCGTTTGAGATTTTCCAAGGATTTCTCGGATATTTTTCTTTCTGCCATAACATTTACTTTCTATCTGTCTCACCTGATGATATCTGCTTGGATAGCACTGTACTTCATGATATAATTGTAAAAGAAGACATACTACTTGTCAATGTACATTTTTATACAATTATGAGGTATGAACTGATGAAATGGAAAATTATTGCGGATTCAGGCTGTGACTACCGCTCTTTGGACAATCTGGCACCGGATACGGAGTTTGTCAGTGTCCCATTGACCATCCAAGTGGGTGATACCATCTATACAGATGATGCCCAGCTCAATATCGATCAGATGATGGAGGAGATGTATGCGACCACGACTGCTTCTAAGTCTGCCTGTCCGAGTCCTGATGACTACATGAAGTCCTTTGAAGGGGCTGAAAATATTGTCGTTGTGACCATCACTGGAACCCTTTCAGGTAGCTACAATAGTGCCGAGGTAGCCAAGAAGATTTATCTAGAAGAGCATCCAAATGCCAATATCCACGTCATTAACAGCTTATCAGCTGGGGGTGAGGTGGACCTAATCGTTCGCAAGCTCAATCAGTTGGTCGCTGAAGGCCTTGATTTTGATCAAGTTGTCGATGTGATCACCACCTATCAGTCTAAGACGAAGTTGCTCTTTGTTTTGGCCAAGGTTGATAATCTGGTCAAAAATGGGCGTCTCAGCAAATTGATCGGGACTGTTGTCGGGCTCCTCAATATCCGTATGGTCGGAGAAGCTAGTAAGACCGGTACTCTTGAGTTGCTCCAGAAAGCTCGTGGCCAAAAGAAAGCGATCAAGGCTGCTTTTGATGAATTGATCAAGGCGGGGTATACTGGCGGTCATATCACCATCGCTCACCGCAACAATGAAAAATTTATCGAGCAATTCTCTGCATTGGTTCGTGAAAAATTTGCCCATGCAATGATCGAAGTCCTTCCTACTTCTGGACTTTGTAGTTTCTACGCCGAAGAAGGCGGCCTCCTCATGGGGTATGAAATTTAAGTTACCACTAAAAAGAGGCTAGGACAAAAGTCCTAGCCTCTCATTTGTTTTTGGATTGTCGAGCAAGACGCAGTGGTTGAGTGGGCTCTACTACACTGATTTCATCAGCTTTACAGCCCTACTCAACTGTGCGGAGGTGGGACGACGAAATTGAATTCTAACGAATGACCGATTTCTGTCCCACTCTCTTTTTTTATTCTCCGATCTCTTGGTAGAGGGTACGGATTTTTTTGCGGTAAATGGTATAGCTGATCCCAGCTCCGATTAGCAGGATGACACTATAAAGGATCACAGCCAGCAGGGTGCTGACGGAATGATAGGTCCAAATGAAGCTGACAATGATCAGGAGAAACATCACAAAGAGAAAGACAATCAAGAGGATAGACTGAAGAACTGCATTCCCACGATGACGGGTCATCAACTCTGTGATATTGGTCCAATTGGTGCTAAAGTTCTGAAAATCTTTGACATAGTCTCGGATGCAGATCGGAATGGTCGTTACAACCCAGATCAGTAACATGGCAAGGATAGCCAAGGGATGGACGCCAAAATAGAGACAAACGCCAACTAGAAGAATGACAGGAAGGATGGATTGCACCAGATAGAGCAACCAAAACTTCATAAAGAGATAGCGTTTGAAATCAACAGGGAGGGATCTCAAGTATTCAAAGTTTTCGCGCTCTAGCGAAATACCGATACTGGTCAAGCCTCCAAAACTATTGAAAACACCGATCAAGATGGCAACAAGGGTCAGTGGTACCAGATACTGGGGTGTCAAGTAAGGACTGAGGCCTCCTATATTTTTTGATGCTCCTGCTGCTCCACTGAGGAGGAAAATATATGGCAGAATACTCATCATCAATAGGACTTGCACCATAAGGGTTCCATCGCTCAAGAGTCTGCGATGATACTGAATGACAAACTGTCTAAAGGAGTCTTTCTGGCCCACATGGATGGCTTTCACGCGCTCTTTGACGGTTTGGTTGGTCGCAACTGCAAGGGCCGCATCATAGAACTGCGGGATCACGATTTTGCGAACCAGGCCGATCAAGACCAAAAGGACCAGGATCCAGCCCAAGAGGCCAAGTATCGCTTCTCCATCAAAAGGATGGAGAATGAACTGATGAAAGGCCGTAAAAGGTGGAAATAGAATGGGAATATCAGCGCCACCCGTCACTTCTACCCGATGGGTTTGGACTAGATTGAGATAAAGATAAGCTCCTAGACTCAGAAGAGATCCAATTCCGACCATGATGTTAGAGACCAGGGTCGTATGTTTTTTGAAAAACAAGGTCTTGGTGATCAAATGGGATAGGATGATCGTCGCTAAAAAGAGGACGCCTAAGAGAATTAAGGAACAAAAGAGGCCTAACAGGATCCCTAACGGATTAAAGCCACCTGCTTGGACAGGCAGGATCAGAAAATAGCTGATCAAGGGAAGGATAGCCATGAGGAGGGTCAGGATGACCGAGATACTCTTTCCAGCAATGACTTCCGCATCTGAGAAGGCATAGGGCCGGTAAAACTGGAGGTCCTTGCTTTCATAAAATACATTGTAAAAGCTCATAAAACCTTGGGAAATGGTCATCAAGGAAAAGAGGGCGACCATATTGACAAAGAAGGCTGGTTGGTTCACAAAATCATAGATACTAAAGAGCAAGCCAAATATGAGGAAATAGACCAGGCCTAAAAAGAGATAGTTGAGCACCGATTTACGGGCAACATTGAGTTTGACGTCCGGTTTTTTGGCCTGTTTGGCACGTAATTTTGCGATCTGAGCAGGCTGACTGGCATAGATGATATTAACATTGACCAGCTGCTGGATGATCTTAAGACGCATGATCGCCACCTTCTTCCTTCCGACCCGCTAGGCTGAGATAGATACTTTCCAGACTTTGTTCGGGGTGTTGGCCCTTCAATTCCTCGATCGTCCCATAGAAAATGAGATTTCCTTTTTTGAGAATGGCGATTTTATCACAGAGTTGTTCGGCCACTTCTAAGACATGGGTAGAGAAAATAACCGTCTTGCCGCGATCCGCATGCTGGCGCATCATTTGTTTTAAATCGTAAGAAGCCTGTGGGTCCAAACCTGTCATCGGTTCGTCCAAGACCCAGATATCTGGATCTGACAAGAGGGCTGCAATAACAAAGACCTTCTGTCGCATCCCATGTGAAAAGGATTCAATCACTTCATAACGGTGGCTCTGAAAATCAAAGATCCTAAGAAGCTCTTCCAAGCGTTGGTCACAGTCTTTCTGACTCATATCATAAGAGGTCGCAACCAACTCCCAGAATTCATTGGCTGTGAGGCGCAAGAAAAGATCTGGCGAATCTGCCACATAACCGATCTTCTTTTTGATCGCAAGTCGATGGCTATAGAGGTCCTGACCATCCACTTCAATGGATCCAGTGGTTGGGGTGATGACACTGACCAGGCTCTTAATCGTCGTTGACTTTCCAGCTCCGTTGTGGCCAATCAAGCCGACAATTTGCCCGTCTTCGATGGTCAGATCCAAGTGGTTGAGGGCAATATGCCCATCGTAATCTTTGGTAACTCCGTGAAATGTAATCATATTAACTCCCTTATTGGTCCTCATTGGGACCGTTTTTTCTTATTCTGTTGATAAGCGATCATCGAAATGGTAAAGCAATTCTAACAGATAGTTTGGAATGGTCTCCAAGAAGTCTTCTTTGTAGACCCGCTCTCCTCGCTTATGCAATTCTTTGCCCCAAGGGCCTAGATTGACCGCTGGAACCTGAATTTGGGCAATTTTTTCCAGATCCAGATCATAGACCTGGGCTGGTGTGGCTAGGCTATCTAGGACGACTTGATAAGAAGTCACATCCTTTTCCAAGGCACAATAACTGGTGTCGTTAATCCCCATAAAGTATTCTTCGACTTTTAAGAGGTAACCTCTTGTGTCCAGATACTCGCGGTAATCAGTGATGAGGGACACGATATTGAAATCGGTATTGTCTAAAAAGCGGCAGTTCATGGAAGGATAATATGGGGGCGCAAAACCGATGACCACCATAGGATCCTTATCTCCGAGAAACTCAAGGAGTCGCTGGATTTGCTGAATCGCAAGGCTCTGGTAGCTAGTCCCATTACGAAAATCTTGCTCCGCTTTTTTATTAGAAGCTTCTCTAAAGGCTTGGTAGCCCTCTAAGGCTTGGCAACGTTCCTCTAGTTCTTGATAGATGATGACTCTTGGCCTTGCAATAATATGGTCTTGGCCTGCCTGATCCTGCAAGTGCTCGTACTTCTTGTAAAAGGCATCCAAGGCCTCCTGACTAAGCTCATAGATTCGTTGCAAGAGCTCTTGAGGTGTTTTCTTCAATTGCAACACACTGAAATAACCAGCGGCATACAGCACAGTCGATACATCGTACTGCTCCTTCAAATCTCTAAGATAGGACCAAGAAGGAAGGGGAGACGTTTCTCCCAGCGCCTGATCTGCCAGATCGGGATGAAGATCCAGCTGGCTTGCAATGGCTACTAAGAGGGACAAGGCATTGATCCCTTTAAGAGGCTCCTTCATATGGGACAAGACGCCTTGCGCCACAACGACTGGCATGAGTTTGCCGACTGTGCCAATGTGAAGGACCTTTTCTTTTCCTACCTCTGATTCAAAGGGCTCTGAATCCACTGCCAATACATAATTCAGATCAAAGGTTTCCTGCAAATCTGTGAGGAGGCCCAATGCTCCCCGCATCCCACGTGAATAGGATTCCTCATCTCCAACAGAGAGATAGAGCAGATTGACCTGACCTTCTAAGGGGTCTGCTGCATAGGCTTCCAGAACCCCTAATTGCAGGGCTAGGGCTGCTTTCATATCGCAAGACCCTCTGCCAAATTTCCACTCCCCAGAAGCCAAATCTTCCTGCATATCTGGTCGCCTATCCAGTGTTTTCAAGGCTTCTGCTACTTTATCAGAATCGAGCGCGATCTCCGACAAATTTCCATAGTCTTCTAAATCGACTGTATCATGGTGGTGGAAAAGGATAACTGTTTTTTTCTTGCCCTTATCGACCAAGGCCCAATTGACCGACCGATGCAAGTGATCCTGTGGTACCTGGTAGCGCCCAAAATGGTCCGGATGTTCCCTGAAATAAGGGATCTGAGCAATCCGTTGCTCCAGGTAGGCTTCGATTCCTTGCTCGGTCTCAGTATTGGTGAAGCTTGGGATCGCCAAGGCTTCGGTAAAAATCGTTTCGATGCTCTCTCTATTGGTGGTTTTCACTTTCAAACCAATCCTCCTTTGATATAATCAAACTAAATGAATGAATAGAAATATATGTATCAGACTGATATTTCTACGTAGATAAAATGCTACTTTTTATATTCTTACTTCATTTCTTTCATGTATGCGATTTCTTTTCCAGAAAGGGCTTGATTCCAGCGCAAACGTTTGTGGCATCCAACTATTTTTGGTAAAATAGGGACATTCACATGAAAGAAGAAATAACGATGGAAAATCAAACCTTAATGCAATATTTTGAGTGGTATTTGCCCGCTGATGGGAACCACTGGACGCGTCTTGCTGAAGATGCGCAACACTTAGCAGACTTGGGTATTCGTAAAGTCTGGATGCCGCCTGCTTTTAAAGCTACTTCTAACAATGACGTTGGGTACGGAGTCTATGACCTCTTTGATTTGGGCGAGTTCGATCAAAAAGGAACGGTTCGCACCAAATATGGCTTCAAAGATGATTATCTTCAAGCCATTCAAGCCCTCAAAGATGCAGGGATTCAACCAATGGCCGATGTCGTGCTCAACCATAAGGCTGCTGCTGATGGCTTAGAGGAATTCGAGGTCGTTGAGGTCGATCCGATGGATCGAAACAAGGTTCTCACTGAGCCCTTTACCATTCAAGGATGGACGAAATTCACCTTTGATGGCCGAAATGGCGCCTATAATGACTTCCACTGGCATTGGTACCACTTCACTGGTACTGACTACGATGCTTCTCGTAATAAGAATGGAATCTACCAAATCCAAGGGGACAACAAAGGTTGGGCTCATGGAGATCTGGTTGACAAGGAAAACGGAAACTACGATTACCTCATGTATGCCGATATCGATTTCAAACATCCCGAGGTTGTAGAAAATCTCGACCAATGGGCTGAATGGTTTATCGAAACAACAGGGGTTGAGGGCTTCCGTCTAGATGCCGTCAAGCACATTGACTCCTTCTTTATGAAGAATTTCATCCACAATATCACCAAAAAATATGGAGAAGATTTCTACGTCTTTGGTGAATTTTGGAATGGGGATAAAGAGACCAACGATGAATACTTGGAAAGCATTGATTACCTGTATGACCTGGTCGATGTGGCCCTCCACCAAAATCTCTTCCGAGCTAGTCAAGAGGGTGAAAATTTCGACCTTCGAACTATTTTTGATGGAACACTAGCGCTGAATCATCCTGAAGAGGCCGTAACCTTTGTGGACAACCATGATACCCAACGAGGGCAAGCCTTGGAATCTACCATTGAAGAATGGTTTAAGCCTGCAGCCTATGCTTTGATCTTACTTCGTGAAGCTGGTTTGCCTTGTGTCTTCTATGGAGACTACTACGGTATCGAGGGCCAATTTGCGCAAGAAAGTTTCCAAGAGGTCCTCGATCGTCTCTTATGGGTTCGTAAAGATCTGGCCTATGGGGAACAAACGGACTACTTCGATGATCCTAATTGCATCGGTTGGACACGCTCAGGTACAGAAGAATCAGCACCCATCGCCTGCTTGGTTTCGAATAACCAAGCTGCTACAAAAGTCATGGAGATCTGCTCATCTTACGCAGGCCTCACCTACTATGATATCTTAGAAAATTGTAGCGAAACTGTCCAAGTTCAAGAAGACGGTACTGCCGAATTCCCAGTGGCAGAGCGCTCCGTCAGCGTCTGGGTAGCCCAAGATACAGAGGGCCAATAACCAATAAATGTAATTTTCTCCTAGGATCTATAGCTTCCTAGGAGAATTTTTTCCTGTAAAAATTTTATAGGAAATACAGTTTCATTTTAGCACTATAAGAAAGCGCTGTCAATGGGTATCGCGTCTATTTAAAAGAAATAAAGAGCATCAAAAAACTCGTTTTCCAGTTTGGAAAACGAGTCTTCTTTTTAGCTCAATTCTGCAATGATTTCTTTCAATTGGGCTTTCGTATGAACTCCAGCCACTTGTTTGACAACTTGTCCATCTTTTTTAAAGAGAAGAGTTGGAATCGACATGATACCGAATTGACGCGCTGTATTTGGATTTTCATCGACATCCATCTTACAGATTTTCAAATCATCTTCATGTACTTCTTCTGCCAACTGATCCAAGATTGGAGCTTGCATGCGGCATGGACCGCACCAAGTTGCCCAAAAGTCAATCAAGACAAGGCCTTGGCTGGTTTCTTGTTCAAAAGTTGCATCTGTGATTACGTGTGCCATATTTCCTCCTTTTTCAGTAGTGACTACTGATTCTGCATTTCTACTTTTATTTTACACTAAAAGATGCCATTTTAGAAATATTTGCTACGGGGACTCCTTAGGCATCTTCTCTCTTTTTGCGCCAAAAGATGAAGCTAGAAGCTGTTAGGCTGATCACCCCTAAGAGACCCAGAGCATGATCTTTGCTCCCTGTTTGAGGAAGGGTATGATCTGCTTGCTCTCCTCCTGCAGGTGTCACTTCTTGAGGATCTTCTGCCAATCCTTGTGAAACAAATTGATGTCCATAGGATACAGCTAGTGTAATAACAGGGTTCTCTTGCCTAGATGATCCTGTTTGCATCTGTTCATCTTTTTCAGGAAGAGTTTGGTTTGGTTGGACAAGTTGTTCTGGAGTTGGAAGCGTATATTCTTCCTTGTAGTGCACTTCTGGAGCGACTAGAGCAGCTCCTTCTATTTCTGGCAATTTCGCATAGTCAGTATCTGTTGCACTTGGTACATAGGATGCCTTTTGAGCGCGGGTCTTTTCGACAATTGGAATCGCAGCCTGGATAGAATCTGTCTTGAAGGTCACTTCATATGGATGCTCCACCGTTAAATCAGATGGGTCATAGGTGTTGAAAACAAGCGCTAACTTATGACCTTTCTTAACCGTATAGAGATTTGGTTGGAGATAAACTGTATAATCATGGTATTCCCCAACTTTTGGCTCAATGCTTGCGCGTGAGCTTGCTGAATCGTAGCCAGACTCAGGGTTCGCAAGATTGATCCAGCCTTTCGCGATCACCTTGTACTTGGTCTTGATGGTTTCGTATTCGGCAACAGATAGGTTGCTTAAATTGCTTCCCATCCAGAAACCGTCTGCTGTTTTATCTTGCTTGACGCTACCATTTCCCACCACGTCAAAATCCTCATCTGCCACATCTACCAAGAGAGCGTTGATTTGGAAATTCTTTCCTTGACCTTTGGCAAGAGCTGCCTTGAAATGAACGGGGATGTGGCCCTTGATCGTAGTGTCCTCAGTAACATCAGAAACGAAGGTCAGATTGGCCTTAGAGGAGGTTTTGCTGACTGTTTCATTACGATTAGCAATCTCGACACCAGCAGCCGCGTAGTCACTAGAAATGGTTTCTTCTAGACGTTTCGAGCTTGCATTCAAGAAGAGTCGTTGACTGCTCTTCCAGTTATCATAACTTGTCCACTTGCTAGGATCATAGTTGTTTTGAGCTAGAACCGCTGGCAAGCTTTCGACGTGATTGTCCACTCCGTAGAGGTAATGGGTCAGCCAGGTATTGAGCAAATCATAAAAGTCCTGACCATTGGCGGTGATGCCGTATCCCCTTGACATAGCCGCTGGGTAGACGTGATCTCCTTGGTGAAGATAGAGCTTGACATCTTGTCCTGCTTTCTTGAGGGCATCGTACATAAGTTCAAAGTGCTTGGTCTTGACATTGTCATCATTCAAGCCATGGACGATCAGGGCGCTGGTCTTGAGATTTCCTGGATGAAGGGTATAATCCCGCTCCTTACATACATCACTGTAGTTGCGATCATGAGCGTACTGGTCCTTGTTCAATTGGTTGATGTAGTTGGAATAGTTTTGCCAAATTCCTGCCCAGTCATCTCGGTCCAGCATCCGCGTGCTAACGTAGAGGGAGAGCCATGAAAGATCACTATAAGGTGCATTGCCAAACTGGGTTCCTTGGCTATTGAAATAATCATACCAAGAGGCAATCCCCGCTGCCGGAACGATGGTCTTTAGGCCTTCTACACCTGTTGCCGCCACACCAAAGGTCGTGGTTCCAGCCCAGGAGAGACCGGTCATAGCGACATTGCCTGTTGCCCAGTCTGCCTTGATTTCAACATTGCTAGTCTTATCGGTGTAGGCCTTGCGTTTGCCATTGACCCATTCGATGATATTCTTGAAGGCATTGATTTCGAGATCAGAGCCCGTCGTGTTAAATCCTTCTGATCCCTTGGTACCAAGTCCAGCGCTGGAGATAAAGGCATAGCCCCTGACCAAGAAATAGTCGTACCAGTTCAGATCTTCGTAGTCATAGATATACTCGTAGGGACTGTAGTAATACCAATCCGATGCCTTGGCTTTTTTGGCTGCTTCTACTGTTGTTTCACTGCTTACTGGCTGTCTCTTTGCGGGTTGGCTGTGCAGTTTCTTCATATCGTAGCTACCATCCGTTGGAAGCCCCAAACTTTCGAGGGTCACGTAGTTTTCATCAAGCGTCCCCGCTACGTAAGGGCGCGCTTCCAGAATAGTGGCTGCCTTAAAATCACCTTGCGCTACTGCTTTTGGTAGTTGAACAATGGCTTTGACTAAGTCAGGCTTGCCATCTGCGTCGGTGTCGTAGTCCGTTTCGACATAGACAGGGAAGCGTACAATTTGGCTGTCTTCATATTTGTAGTCTTGGTCTGCTTTTTCTCCCGTCGTATAAGGGAAAATCGGCTGGGCACGACCATTTAAAAAGAGCGGACTTTTCTTTTCAGCCCGGTAGGCATCGTAGAGTTTCTTAGCTGTTTCATACATCTTGGCCAATTCTGGCTGACTAACCTTACGAGTCAGATCTTCTGATTTTTCAATCAAGCCTAAACTCTTGGCAAAGCGTTCGCGATCTGCCTGGCTTTGGCCCAATTGGCTAGGATCTGTTGCTGCCCATTGAAGCAAGCCATTAACAGCATCTTGGACCGTCAACTCTTTAGAGGCTTGATCCGCTGCAAGGGTGCTACCTGTAACCTTTGCCAAATCCTGAGCTGTTACCGGAGCTTCTGAAGGAGGAGCAGATTGAGGGGCTGCTTCCCTGTTGGTTGCTGCTGGAGTTGCCACTGGGACCGTAGGCTCACTTTGTCTTGTGTGTTCTTCTGTAGCAGGTGCTGCTTGATTGGCACCTGCCGTCCGATCCAGCGATGCCTCATTCGAGCTTGCAGCTTCTTCACTAGTGACAGTACTTGCGTCACTTGTTGTCGGTCTTGCTTCAGTAGATGGAGCATGGACCACTTCTGTCGATGGGGCTAGCTCTTCTGTCTGCTCATCTGCTGCTGCTACTTGATGCAAGACCATCGGCGCGATCAGTAAGCTCGATGCGACAATGGAAACCATTGTTTTCTTTTTCATGTCAATCTCCTCACTTTTTGTAATCAACACTCCTATTATACTATGTAAGCGTTTTTAGATCAAATAGATATTCAAATGATCCCACAAAAAACCGAGGCATCAGCCTCGGTTATCGATCCTTATTTGACGTGTTTCTTAAGATCTTCTTGTGCTTTTTTGTTTGACTCTGCTTGTTCTTTTTGCCATTTTTCAAGGGCTTTGTTGTAGTCAGCAGTTGTCACAGCTTTATCTTGGAGTTTCATTCCTTTGTAGATCACATGGTCTTTTCCTTTACCACCAGTCCATGCAAATGGAGCTGAGAATGGTTCGATACGTGTCAAGAATGGACGTCCAGTTGATGAAGAAGTTGGCATAACAAGGGCACTATCTGTCAACCAAGCTTGCGCTGCCGCATATTTTTCATAGCGTTTGTTGACGTCTTGTGTTTCTGCACCAGCATCTTTGATCATCTTTTCAAAGTCGTACAGACCAACTTTTTTAGCTGCTTCATTGTTTTCACTTGGGTCAAATCCAAGGAAAGTCTTAGTATTTTCACCAGATGAAGCTTTCAAGATATCCATGTAAGTTGATGGGTCTTGGTAGTCAGGGCTCCATCCAACATTATCAGAGAGATCCCAGTCTTCGCCGGCCGCATTTGGCGCAAAGAGGGTCACGTTTTGAAGGTCTTCTTTCGAAAGCATTTGGATATCGATGACGATATTTTCTTTACCAAGTGCTTCTTCAACTGATTGTTTGAAGGATTGTACCCGTTGAACTCTTGATGGTGTGGTTTGGTCTACAGGCATATCGATGTGAATTGGGAATTTCACACCTTCTGCTTCCAAGGCAGTCTTCGCTTTTGCAAACTCTTCCTTCGCTTTCTTAGCATCGAAGAGACCATTTTGACCATCGTCTAGTTTAGTAGATTTCCACTCATCTCCGTAGGTATCCAATTGAGTTTTCACCATTTCACCAAAGGTCTTGCCATTAGCTTGGACAAATGTTGGTGGAATGTAGAGGTTACGGATGATCTTACTTGCTCCGTCTTTTCCGTTCAATTGAGCAGCATACGCTTCACGGTTGAAGGCAAAGCTGATCGCTTGACGGAAGTCCTTGTTCAAGAGAGCTTTCTTAGTAGATTGTTTTTCTTCATCGGTCTTCTTAGCAGTGTGTTTGTAAGATTGACGGTCGATGTTGGTACCAATAACATAAGAAGCGGCGTCTTGAGGAGTGTAGGTGATTTCGTCTTTGAATTCTTTGGCTTGCTCTGAATAACCAGATCCAGTTGGGAAGAGTTTGGCCAAGCTAAGAGCATTTTCTCCGAATGATTTGGCCAATTTACTTTGGTCTTGTCCATCGTAGAATTCCAATTTCACATCTGAGATGTAGACCTTGTCTTTATCCCAGTAATTTTCATTCTTGGTCATTTCGATAGAAGATTTTGAAGTAAAGCTCTTCAAGATGTAAGGACCATTGTAAAGAAGGGAGCTGGTATCACTTGCTTGAGCGAATTTATCCCCTTTTGATTTCACGAATTTTTCGTTGACAGGGAAAGTGATCCCAAGAGTCAATTTAGAGTTCCAGTAAGATTCTGGTTGGTTCAAAGTGATTTGAAGGGTATGATCATCAACTGCTTTTACTCCTACAGCTGAGAAATCTTTATTTTTACCACTGACGTAGTCATTCAAGCCTTTGATAGAATCCTGGATGATATAGAGCATTTCTGATTTGTTATCAGCCGCATATTTGATCCCTGTGACGAAATCTTTAGCTGTTACATCCGCATACTCTTCGCCTTCTGAATCATACCATTTAGCATCGTCACGAAGTTTATAAGTATAAGTCAAGCCATCTTGCGAAACTGTCCAATCTTTTGCAAGAGATGGAATCAAGTTCCCGTATTTATCATTTTCAAACAAACCATCAATCAAGTTTCCAGTGATATCGTGGGTTGCTGCTTTACCAGATGTGATATAGTTTAGGTTTTCTGGCTCAGTCTCATAGACATATGAGAATTTTTGACCGTTACTTGAGCTAGATGATTTAGAACCACCCGAACAAGCTGCTAGGATACCTGCTGAAAGGAGGGCAACCCCCGCAAGTGCAATGACATTTCTTTTTTTCATGTAAATCTCCTCAAGAAATTTTAAGTTTATTTTAAGATTATACCACAAAGGTTTTCAGAAGAAAAGGAATTTTCAGAAAATTTTTGTATTATGAAAAAAACTACTCCGGAGAGTAGTTCCATTTTTTACTCTACTAAGTCGCTCTTGAGGTAGGCATCGACCATGCGCTCTGTTGCGACTACAGAATCCAAGTGAGTCCGCTCATAAGAGTGGCTAGATTCGATTCCTGCTCCGAGAAGAGCATGTTTGACTTCTGCTCCTGCGCTCATGGCTGCAGAGGCATCTGATCCATAGAAAGGATAGATGTCCAACTTATAAGGGATTTCTTGGGCTTTTGCCAAGGCTACCAAATGCTGACGGAACTCATAGTGATATGGTCCAGAAGCGTCTTTGACACAGATGGATACCGTGTATTCATCCGTCGCTTGGTCGTCTCCCATAGCTCCCATGTCCACTGCCAAGTATTCGACCACTTCAGCTGGAATACTAGAATTAGCCCCATGCCCCACTTCTTCAAAGACTGAAAAGGCAAAGGTGGTCGTTACTGGCAATTGGATCTGCTCTTCCTTGTACACGCGCAGAAGATTCAAGAGAATCGCCGCACTTACCTTGTCATCTAAGTGACGAGATTTAATAAAGCCAGTATCTGTCACAATGGTCCGGGGATCAAAGCTGACAAAATCACCCACTTCAATGCCAAGGGCACGGGTTTCTTTTTCATTGGTCACTTTTTCATCCAGACGGACTTCCATATTGTCCTGGGTCCGCTCGACAGTTCCAGCATCCTTGTAGACATGGCAAGAAGTCTGATGGACCAAAATTGTCCCCGAATGGGTCTTTCCTGTATTGGCTACATGGACTGTACAATTTTCCCCTTCAATCATATTCCAAGGGAAACCACCGATACGGTCTAGCTTGAGGCGACCATCTGCTTTCACAGCGCGGACAATAGCCCCCAAGGTATCCACATGGGCTGTGACGTAGCGTTGCTTGTCTGTGATCACACCAGGAACGGTCACATTCACGCCTCCCTTAGCAGTCCGAGTCACTTCATACCCAAAGCCTTCAATGGTTTTGACCAAATAGTCTGCGATCTCACGTGTAAAACCGGTCGGTGAAGGAATGGCTGTCAATTCCTGCAAATAAGTCACTGTCTGATTCATAATGCCTCCAAATGTGTTTTTCTTTATTCTAGCATGAAATAGGTGGAATAGCTAGAGGAGAGGTTACAGGTTGGAGTTTTTCAACTCTTCCCGTACTTGCATTAGGAGAAAGCCAGAGTTCTATTTATATTTTCAACACATTTTGGGAGAGATTCATCTAGTGCACCTAAAATAAAAAAAGAAACTTGTCCACAACTAACGGTGTCTAAACAAGTTCCACGCAGGCTATTTCAATGGTGATACATAATTATCAGGATAAAATATGATGTAATTTTTGACAATATCTGTTAGACTATCTTCAGTTATGTTTCTCCACTTATGGAGATAGAAGGTTTCAGACTTGAGAACAGAGTGAAACCATTCGATACAGCCATTATCTGCTATTTCGCCTCTTTTCTGAGAATTCTTACACTCCTGTTTCCAGCGATAAAGGTGGAGCGTTTGACGCCGAAACATTCTAAAATAATCGATACAGGGCACGTTTTCTTATACTCTTCTACTAGCTTGATAAGACTTACTTTGTCGATTCTCTTATCAAGTTCTGATACTTTTTTAGTAATTCTACCTGCAAACGTAACTGTTCCACTTCAGATAACTGTTTCATCCCATTACCATAAGTATATTGTTTCCCCACGGGTTGTTGGAAACGGTACAATTCATCATTCTGATACCATCGCTACCAGGTCTTGGCCTGACTAGCATTTTTGATGCTGAGGGTATCCATGATAACTTTATTTGATTTGCCTGCCTTCTTCATTTCGATACAGGCTAGCTTAGTTTCTACTGAATATGCTTTTTGACCATAACAAAACACCCCTGTTTCTAGTTTACCAGAATTCAACAGGAGTGTTTTCTTGTGTCTCATTTTATGGGTGCAGTGCCGACCCTAGGGATTCTTTCGTTCTCATATATACGTCATTAGTATAGGCTAATTTGATTTAAATTCCAAGAGAAATAACATTTTACATAAAAATCAGTGGGTATTTTACAATTTTTGCATATAATAGAGCTAAAAAACAATTGGTTTTAAGAATTCTTATCTGAAACATTCGGAAATTCCCCTTAACCGTAGCGGAAAGTTGTTTTCTTCTCCTATTTATAATAGACTATCACTAACATTAGATGAAAAGGTGACTCTATGACTATAAATCAACTGCTTCAAAAGCTGGAGCCTACTAGCCCTATCCTTCAAGCTAACTTTGGAATTGAACGCGAAAGTCTTCGTGTCGATAGACAGGGAAAATTAGCACATACGCCTCACCCTTCATGGCTAGGAGCTCGAAGTTTCCACCCTTATATTCAAACAGATTTTTGTGAGTTTCAGATGGAACTCATCACACCAGTTGCTAAATCTACCACTGAGGCTCGTCGATTTCTTGGAGCCATTACCGATGTAGCTGGACGTTCCATCAGTAAAGATGAACTTCTCTGGCCCTTGTCCATGCCTCCTCGTATCAACGCCCAAGAAATCCAAGTTGCCCAACTGGAAAATGAATTTGAACGCCATTATCGTAACTACCTGGCCGAAAAATACGGAACTAAACTACAAGCTATCTCAGGTATCCACTATAATATGGAACTAGGGAAAGATTTGGTTGAAGCCCTATTCCAAGAAAGTGACCAGATTGATATAATTGCTTTCAAAAACGCCCTCTATCTTAAGCTGGCTCAAAACTACTTGCGCTACCGTTGGGTGATTACCTATCTTTTTGGGGCTGCACCTATTGCTGAGCAAGGATTCTTCGACCAAGAAGTTCCAGAACCTGTGCGTTCCTTCCGTAACAGTGACCACGGCTATGTCAATAAGGAAGAAATACAAGTATCTTTTGCAAGCCTAGAAGACTATGTCTCTGCCATCGAAAACTATATCG
This sequence comes from Streptococcus parasanguinis, assembly GCA_032477695.1. Taxonomy (GTDB): domain Bacteria; phylum Bacillota; class Bacilli; order Lactobacillales; family Streptococcaceae; genus Streptococcus; species Streptococcus parasanguinis_Y. The sequence goes on along the minus strand of JAWDWJ010000003.1, from coordinate 38,913 downwards.
AACAAGGTGATTTGATTGCGGAAAAGGAATTTTACTCGGCTGTTCGTTTCCGTGGACAAAAGGTTAATCGCTCCTTCCTTGACAAGGGAATCACCTACCTAGAATTCCGTAACTTCGACCTCAACCCCTTTGAGCGTATCGGTATTAGCCAAACTACCATGGATACCGTACACCTACTCCTTCTAGCCTTCCTCTGGCTGGATGCCCCTGAAAATGTTGATCAGGCTCTGGCTCAAGGTCACGCGCTGAATGAAAAAATTGCCCTCTCTCATCCTTTAGAACCTCTACCTTCTGAAGCTGAAACTCAGAACATTACGACAGCTCTAGACCAACTGGTGCAACATTTTGGGCTTGGTGACTATCATCAAGGGCTGGTCAAACAAGTTAAAGATGCCTTTGCAGATTCCAGTCAGACACTAGCTGCTCAACTTCTTCCTCATATCAAAGACAAGTCCCTTTCTGACTTTGCCCTTGACAAGGCGCTTGCCTATCATGATTACGACTGGACTGCCCACTATGCCCTTAAGGGTTATGAGGAGATGGAACTTTCTACCCAGATGCTGCTCTTTGATGCCATTCAAAAAGGGCTTCATTTTGAAATCCTAGATGAGCAGGATCAATTCCTTAAACTCTGGCATAAAGATCATGTTGAGTACGTCAAAAATGGTAACATGACCTCAAAAGACAACTATGTAGTTCCTCTTGCCATGGCTAATAAAACCGTGACCAAAAAAATCCTGGCTGATGCTGGCTTCCCTGTCCCCGCCGGCGACGAATTTACCAGTCTAGAACAAGGTCTAGCCTACTATCCTCTTATCAAGGGCAAGCAAATTGTGGTTAAACCAAAATCAACCAACTTCGGTCTGGGCATTTCCATTTTCCAAGAGCCTGCCAGCCTTGATAACTATAAGAAAGCTCTCGAGATTGCCTTTGCAGAAGATACAGCTGTTCTTGTTGAAGAATTTATCCCAGGAACCGAATACCGTTTCTTCATTCTGGACGGGCGTTGTGAGTCTGTCCTCCTTCGTGTCGCTGCTAATGTTGTCGGTGATGGCAAACACACCATTCGTGAATTAGTCGCTCAGAAAAATGCCAATCCATTGCGAGGCCGTGACCACCGCTCACCTCTGGAAATCATTAAGCTAGGAGACATCGAACAATTGATGTTGACTCAGCAAGGTTATGCACCTGATGATATTCTCCCAGAAGGGAAAAAGGTCAATCTCCGCCGTAACTCCAACATTTCTACGGGTGGTGACTCTATTGATGTCACTGAGACAATAGATTCCTCTTACCAAGAATTGGCAGCAGCTATGGCAACTAGCATGGGGGCCTGGGCTTGCGGGGTTGACCTCATCATTCCAGATAAAACTCAGCCTGCTAGCAAGGAAAAACCTCATTTCACTTGTATCGAGCTCAACTTCAATCCCGCTATGTATATTCACACCTATTGTGCTGAAGGTCCTGGACAAGCTATCACTCCAAAAATTCTAGACAAGCTTTTTCCAGAAGTTGCCACAAGTCAAACCTAAAACCTAATTCTTAGGAACAAACAAATCACCTTTATCTCGATGATATGATACCTCTTAAGTAGACAAGGTAAATACCTAAAATCTACAGCTCTTTGTCAACTTTAGTGGGTTGAAGAAAAGCTAAGCTCGAGAAAGGACAAATTTCGTCCTTTCTTTTTTGATATTCAGAGCGATGAAAATTCGCTTCTTGAAGTTTTCAAAGTTCCGAAAACCAAAGGCATTGCGTTTGATAAGTTTGATGAGATTATTAGTCGCTTCCAATTTTGCGTTGGAATAGGATAACTGAAGGTCATTGATGATTTTCCCTTTGTCCTTTAGAAATGTTTTAAAGACAGTCTGAAAAAGAGAATGAACCTTCTTTATATTGTCTTCAATGAGTCCAAAAAATTTCTCTGGTTCCTTATTCTGAAGGTGAAAAAGCAAGAGCTGATAGAGATTATAGTGGTATTTCAAGTCTTCTGAATAGCTCAAAAGCTTGTCTAGGATTTCTTTATTGCCTAAATTGTCAAATTAAGTTAGACTTTTCAAGTAACTCAGAAAAACTTGGTAGGGTGATTGAAATAGTTCTAATGGTAATTCATAGACTACCCTCTGTTCAGCTATTCCCCCTTCATCTGTAACAAAAAAATATTTCTCATGATGTCGCCAAATATGTTGTCCATAACCTTTTATTTCCTCAAACTTACTAACTTCTTCCCATTCTAGGTTTGTTGGTTTCATTTTATTCCTCTTTTACTTAAGTGGCGATACATAATCATCTGGAAGTTTTCCTCTCCAGTCAATCCACATTTGCTCAGCAATCGGAATTAATCTTTTAAGCTCTTCCTGAGTAAATAATTCTCTAGTTTCAGGTATATCAATTAATGATGTGGGACTCTCTTCTATTAAATCCTATTCTACCAAAATATACCCATGAATTCATGCTAAAACAAAAAGAGAGCAGCAAACTGAGCTACTCTCCATTTTGTTTATTTTTCGACCATTCCGCCTTTGATAAGACTGTCTTTCGTTACTGAATAACTGACTGTTTTGTCATCTAGGGGATTAAAGCCTGGGACGATTTCTTTTAATTTATTAAAATCGATTTTTGTGTAATCAATGGTATTGCGGATATAAAAGATTCCGTCTTTGTATTCTGATGTTAGTTCAAATCCATGGCCCATCAGATCTTTGAATTTTTCTTGGCTCTTAGCAACGGCTTCTTTCATGGTTTCAAGAGGGTTCTCACCAGGCACTTTTGAGACGTCGTAATCATCAACTTTTTCTTGTAATAACAAGGTATCTCCCTTGTAATACAATGTAATAGTTGACTTACCTGCTTCATCACTCGTTTCGAGAACGGTTTTTTGTGCACCTGCTAGTGCATCTTCTTTTTTGCTTTCATCAGTTGATGACTCTTTTGTCTTCTCTTTAGCGGATGATTTGCTTGTTGCTTTACTAGTTGCTTTAGTAGACGATGGACTAGTAGATTTTGTAGTCTCTTTTTGTGCGCAACCAGCTAAAAGAAGACCCGCTGTCAAGAAGACGGCTAACATTTTTGTGGTTTTATTCATTTTGAATACCTCACTTTTTATGATGGTTAAGGAAATGACTGACGTTTGAAACGAGTCATTTAGCAAGATCAACTGTCGTTTTAAATGTTATTAGAAAAGTCTCAAAAATGATGTCCGCAGTCCCTCCTTATCGATCATTGTAGCCATCTGGGTGGCTGGAATGCCAAGCCCAGGCTGTTTGGATGATGGTTTCGATATTGTCAAATTTGGGTTGCCAGCCGAGGATGGCACGCGCCTTCTCAGAGGATGCGATCAGGGTATCTGGATCTCCTGGTCTGCGATCGGCCAGCTCAAGTGGGATCGGATGACCCGTCACCTTGCGGGCCGCTTCAACGATTTGAAGATTAGAGAATCCTGTCGATGAGCCCAGATTAAAGGCGGTAGAAGGGTTGCCATTACGCAGATACTCCACTGCTAAAAGATGGGCATCTGCCAAGTCAAATGGATGGACGTAGTCCCGAACATTGGTCCCATCTGGTGTCTTGTAGTCATCTCCAAAAATAGAGATCTTCTCGCGTTTGCCTTGGGCTACTTGTAAGACGATCGGCAAGAGATGGGTCTCTGGTCCATGGTCTTCTCCGATGGATCCATCTGGCTTAGCACCCGCAACATTAAAGTAACGAAGGGGCACGTACTTGATCCCGTAGGCTTGATCGGCCCAGCGCATAATGGTTTCCATCATGAGCTTGCTTTCGCCATAAGGATTGATTGGTTTTTGTGGAGTGGTTTCAAGAATCGGAATTTCTTCTGGAATGCCGTAGGTGGCAGCAGTTGAAGAAAAGACGATGTAGTGCACCCCACATTCATGCATGACTTCCAAGAGTTTGACCATGCCTGCTGTATTGTTATCAAAATATTTCAATGGATCGGCCATGGACTCAGCAACCAGTGAATAGGCCGCAAAGTGGATGACCGCATCGATATCGGCATGTTCCTTAAAAACAGTGCGCATAAAGTCTTGATCCGCCAGGTCTCCTTGGTAAAAGACGGCATCTGGATGCACCGCTGCACGGTGGCCTGTGACCAGACTATCAACCACGACGACTTTTTCCTGTCCTTCATTGACCAAGCGGTCCACCATGTGGGAACCGATATAGCCAGCTCCTCCGAGTACGAGTATTGCCATTTGTTTTCCTTTCGCTTCTTGTCTTCTCTCTTATTGTACCAAATTTCTGCCGCTTCTCCACACTTAAAGTGTCGCAACAAAGCGTCTAAAGGCAGCTTGTCCTTCTGCTGTTCTCTTGTAGACTCCAGCATCTTCCAGCACGCGCGCAAAGATCTGGCCAACCGATTCACGGACAAGGGCCTCTGCCTCTGCTTCTTCTGTGATGGCTGGGTGAGTGGCTTTCAAATCATCTGCCCAAGCCTGGTGGTAGGTTGCCACTGTATTCTCACGTCCAAGCAAATATTCTTGAACCTGCTTGAGCTCTTCCTTGAGGCGAGGTGGCAAAATGGCCAAGCCCATGACTTCGATCAGGCCGATATTTTCTTTTTTGATGTGTTGCACATCCGCGTGCGGGTGGTAAATGCCATCGGGATGCTCTGGTGAGGTTTGGTTGTCACGGAGCACCAAGTCCAATTCATAATGCCCATCACGAATCCGTGCAATGGGGGTAATGGTATGGTGGGGCTGACCATCGGATGCTGCTAAGACCTGAACAGCTGGATCCGAGTAGCCTCGCCAGGCTGTGAGGATATGGTCTGCCAGGGCAATCAATTGCGCCTTGTTGTCCGATTGCAACCGGAGAACCGACATGGGCCAGTTGACAATTCCTACCGATACAGCCTCAAAGCCCTCAACGCTAAAGCTTTCCTCCACAGGAGCTAGCTCCATAGGGAAGGTGTAGCGTCCGCCTTGGTAATGATCATGAGTCAGGATGGACCCCCCTACAATGGGCAGATCTGCATTAGACCCTGCAAAATAGCCTGGAAAAGTCTCGACAATGGTCAAGAGTCGCTCAAAGGTCTTGCGACTAATGGCCATGGGCACATGCTGGCTATCGAGGAAAATGCAGTGTTCATTGAAGTAGGCATAAGGGGAATACTGAAAACCCCAATCATGACCGTCCATGTCAAAGCGAATAATCCGATGATTGGCCCGGGCTGGATGGTCTAGGCGACCTTGATAGCCTTCATTTTCAAAGCACAATTGGCAGGCTGGATAATGACTGGCTTTGGCAAGCTTGGCCGCTGCAATGTCTTTAGGATCTTTTTCAGGTTTTGACAGATTGATGGTGATTTCAAGAGAACCGTAGGGAGTTTGTGTCTCAAAGGCAATATTTTGCGCAATGGCTTTGACCTTGATGTAATCATTGCGCTTAGAGAGGGCATAGAAATCTGCAATCGCGTCTTCCTTGGACTGACGGTAGGTTTCCCAGAAACGATGGTTGACCTGACTAGGGCTAGGGGTAATCCAATCCATCAACTCCGCACCCAGACTGTCTTTTGCGGCCATACTGTCCTGGATCTTGCTATTTGCAACAGCGATCTCTACCAGCTGATCTTTGAGCGCAATCAAGTCTTCTTTTTGAGTTGGGGCGTCTAGCCCTTCTTCTCCAACGCGACTCATGATGCGATTTTTTAGATAAATCCGATCCATCTCTTCGTAGTCACTCGCCGCAATGACGGCTGTGACAAATGCATCCAAAATTCCCTGATTCATTGATTCTCCTTCTTACGTTTTAAATAGTCTCTGACAGCATCCAAATCCTGGAAAACTTGTTCTGCTTTAGTTAAGAAAGACTGTGCTGGTACTTTTAAATCTGGAACACATATGATTGGGATTCCAGCCCGATAGGCTGCTTCAATCCCTGCTTCACTATCCTCTAGCACTAAGCAATTCTTTGGTAAAACATTCAAATCACTACAAGCCTTTAAAAATATATCTGGGTAAGGTTTACTTCGTTTGACATCTTTTGCAAAAACTAAATGGTCAAATAGGGACAGGATCCCATTGCTATCCAAGATCATTCTAGCCCGAGATTCAACACTTGAAGTTGCTAAGGCGATTGGAATGCCCTCTGTTTTCAAAAAAGTAAGCAAATTTTTAGCACCTTTTTTTAAATGAACACCTTGGGCTAAGATTCGACCTTCTAGTTCATAAACTTTAGCCAAGGTTTGGTCAAAGTTCCAAGGTAAATCATAGGTATCCAAAAATCGTTGAACATTTTCCTCTTCTCTATGTCCACTGTAGTCTCTAGAATAAGTTTCTTCTGTGAAAGGAATTCCAAAAACACTAAGCAATTCTTGATAAACTTTTAGAGAAATGATTTCAGTATCGGCTAATAAGCCATCTAAATCAAATATTACAGCTTCCATTATTATTACCTAGTCTAAAACCCGTGTTCCTGCCGCAACTTCAGCAATATAGAAGCTTGGCGCATAGCCAACGACTTCTTCATAGCGTTTGCCGACAGCTTCTTTAAATGCTTCAACCTTATCTTTGTTTACGAGGGCAATGGCGCAACCACCAAAGCCTGCTCCTGTCATACGAGCGCCCAAGACGCCTTCTTGTTCCCAGGCTGTATGCACCAAGGTATCCAATTCTAGACCTGTCACTTCGTAGTCATGCTCCAAGGATACGTGGGAAGCATTCATGAGACGGCCAAAGCCTTCCAAATCACCTGCTTCAAGAGCCTTACGAACTTGGAGGGTCCGTTGGTTTTCAAGTACAGCATGACGAGCCCGTTTGATGCGATTTTCATCCTTGATCAAGTAGCAGTAGGCATCAAAAGCCCAGAGATCCAATTCCCCTAAGGTTTGGATATCCAGTTTTTCTTGGAGTTCAGAGACGGCTGTTTCACATTCCGCACGGCGTTCATTGTATTTTGAATCCGCTAATTCCCGGCGTTTGTTGGTGTTCATGATGACCACGACATTGTCTTTGAGGTCCAGCGGTACCAAATCATACTCTAGGGTGTTGGTATCGAGGTAAATAGCCCGTTGATCAGCCCCCATACCGATGGCAAATTGGTCCATGATCCCAGAATTGACTCCGATGAAGTGATTTTCGGTTTGTTTCCCGATCTTGACCAGATCTAGACGATCTAACTGAAGATCATATAGTTTCTCAGCGATGACGCCAATCAAGAGCTCAAGCGATGCTGAAGAAGAAAGACCGGATCCATTTGGAATATTGCCGTAGACATAGACGTCCATTCCGCTATCAATGACATGACCAGCTTCTTGCAAGAAGTGGAGCACGCCTTTTGGATAGTTGGTCCAGTTGTGCTCTTTTTCAAAGTGGAGATTTTCAAGTGGAACTTCAATGATCCCCTTGTCTTCAAAGTTTCCTGAGAAGAAACGCAAGACCTTATCCTCACGCTTTCTTGCCGCTCCGTAGGTACCAAGTGTGATAGCCGCTGGGAAGACATGGCCACCATTATAGTCAGTATGTTCACCAATCAGATTAATCCGTCCTGGTGAGAAGAAAGTGTGGTCAGCCTTTTCCCCAAAGACAGCCTGGAATTTTGCTTGTAAATCTTGAGATGTGATTGTTGTCGTCATGAGAAACTCCTTTAGTTTTGTAAACGTTTTTATACTTGTATTATATCTGATCAGAAGTAAAACTTCAAGTATTTTTAGTAAAATTTTATTATTTTTTTATTTTATGCCCAGAAAGGCGATAATATAGGCTTTTCATCCGATTATAACTTCTATTTAACTCTTGCTATTTTGAGTTAATTTTAGTAAAAGTTTACCAAAAAATCTCAATTGGGAGACTACTCAATTGAGATTCTTCATTTCTTAGTGTTTCTTTCTTGGATAGACAAAAGATCCAAGGAAGGTTAAGAGGCTGACACCCATGAGGGCTAGGAGGTTCCCTGTTTGACCGGTCTTAGGCAATACCGATGAGGCAGGACTGGCTGACACGCTGACAGGAGCCTGATCAGTGGCTTGTTTCACAGCGATCGGAGTAACTTGTGGACCATCAAGAGGGCTAGCTTTTTCTTGCTTGCTAACAAGGACCTGTGTTCCTGTGTTACCAACCTCTACTGGTTGTGTCTGATGGGTTGGATCTTGGACTGGTGAAGTTGGATCTTGGGTTTCTGGTGTTGGCAATGGTGCAGGTGCTGGATAGAAGAGACCATGACCAATGCGGTAGGCGTACTCTGTTTCCGACATTTTTCCGTCTACAATTTTTGGAATATCAACCGGTAAGGTACCTAGGTGTTCCTTGCCATTGAAGATGACTTCCACTCCTGCAGGAATATTAGGACCAAATGCATTGTCTGGTTTGAGGGATTCCGTTGGATCCATTCCCTTATTTCCATAGACTGCCAAAATGGCTTTGGCTGCTGGATAGTTGGCTACATCATAAGGTTTAGAGATAGAAAGGACAGCTGCCTTCTTATGGTTGGTATTGGCATAATTGACAATTTCTGTTGGGATCTTGGTCCGCCAGAAATCTTTATCCAGTTGCCCTTCATAACCGATCTCTGAAATCACTACGATGTGAGTGGCTTTCTCTAGGTCTTCTTTTAGACTATCAAGGGTAGATTCTTTAGTGAAGTTCTTGGCCACAAAGGAGGTGTCTTTTGGAAGCACCCCGTCAGCAATTAAGCGACGCATACCCAAATCGAGTCCAGGAACTTCATTTTCAAAAGCTCCTAAGAGTAAGACATGGTCCCCTGTTTGCACCTTAAATGGCAAGGTATTGTCTTCATTTTTTACAACCGTCACCGCTGCTGCTGCAATCTTACGTTCCAAGTCACGGTTGAGGGTAGATCCAACTGCTTCTTCTGCTTTTTCAGCTGTCCGAGCACTTGGTTCAAAATTCAAGACCCCACGTTTTTCTTTGAGGGTCAGAATCCGGCGAACCGACTCATTTAAGCGTTCTTCTGAGATGTCACCGGTTTGGACCGCATCTACCACCGCATTGACAATGGTATCAATCTTGGTCAAATCGGCTTTGCTGCGAAGGGTCGTTGGCATCAAGACCAGGTCAACTCCGGCTTTGATGGCCATCTTCACAGCTTCCACCTCACCGAAGTTCTTAGCGATAGCATCCATTCCCATGGCATCGGAGACAATCACGCCCTTATAGCCGTATTTCTTCCTTACCAAGCCCGTTAAAATATCATCTGAAAGTGTCGCTGGAACATAGATTTTCTCACCCGTTTCTTTTGACACGACCTGATCTTTTTCAATTTGAGGGTATTGGATATGAGCCGTCATCAAGAGGTCTACCCCTTCATCCATAGCTTTTTTGAATGGAAGGAGTTCCAATTTTTCAAGCTCAGCAAGAGATTTATCCACCAATGGGAGACCCGTATGGGAATCGACCGCTGTATCTCCATGACCTGGGAAATGCTTGGCCGCTACAGCCACATTGTAGTCCTGAATGCCTTTCATCATCGGAATACCCAAGTAGGCAACCCGGTTTGGATCAGATGAGAAGGAACGAAGCCCAATCACAGGGTTTTGAGGATTATTATTGGTATCTAGAACCGGAGCGAAGTCCACATTCAAGCCTAGTGCAGAAAGTTCACGTCCGATGATTTGACCGGCTTCTTTCGCTAGTTTGGGATCATTGGTAGCCCCAATGGCCATATTGCCAGGAAGGGCTGTACCCGTACCCAAGCGGTAGACGATCCCACCTTCTTGGTCGATGGCTAACAATAGCGGAATCTTCCCATTGTTGGCCTTGTTTTCGATCGCTGCCTTTTGCATATCTTGCGTCAGAGCAAGGGTCTGCTTGGTTTCTTTGACGTTTTCAGCAAAAAGAATGACGCCTCCAAAATCATATTTATCAATCGCATCCGCTACTTCAGCATTGACCTTGGTGAGATCCTGTGGCGACTCCTGATTAGCCTCCTGCCACTTACGGAAGTCCGGCATGATCATTTGAGTCACTTTTTGCTTGAGTGGCATGTTTTCAATCAGTTTTTCCACTTCAGGAGATGCCGTCTCTGTTGATGTTACCGTTGGAGAAGCAGCAGGGACAGCTGCACGATCTGTTGAAGTCGGTGTTTCGGCCACTTCTCCCTGATTTTCTGTAGTGCTTTCTGGCGTTGGAGAAGCCACCACCTCTTCTACTGTTGCTGCCGGTTCATTGGCTTGATCCGACGCTTGAGCTGTGTCTGCTTTTGCTGTTTGGACGGATAATAGAGCAAAAGCCGTTAATAGGGCCGCAGATGGATAAATGATTTTTTTCATAAAGCGACCTCCTTTCTTTCAATAGATATTGTACCATTGTTTTATAGTTTTGTAAACGGTTGCAAGGTGCTTGTTTTAAAAAAGGATAAGCATTTTTTACTTATCCTTTAGTTCGTTCATATTTTTTTAAAACACCATTTCTTGACCGTTTTCTGTCACTTGGTAAGTGCCCTCAGCAAGATCAATTCGAGCTACTGCTGTGACAGTTTGGTCTATATTTTGGCGCGTGATGACAATGGTATGTTCATCTGGTGTTTCCACCTCAATGCTTCCTTCTAGATCAAAAGCTTGCGAGTTGTTCCGGAAACTAAAGAGCTTGAGAAGGGATTGCACGACTGGTCGCTCCACTTCTTGAGCGATTTCTTCATTGCTGTAGTAATGACGGTTGATATTGCGGCCTTCTTTGGTGTTTTCTAAAAGTTCCAAATCATTCTTCCCAGCTAGGAATCCAACATAATAAACCTGTGGAATACCTGGTGCAAAGGCTTGAATCAAACGGGCTAGGAAGTACTTACGATCGTCATCACCAAGCGCTGAATAGTAGGTCGAATTGATTTGGTAGATGTCCAAGTTGTTGTATTCCGCTGTGGAATATTTGCGTTTAACATTTGCTCCTACCTTATAGAGCTCATTTGAAGCATAGTCAATCTCTTCATCTGTCAAGATATCCTTGACATCGACCACCCCAATCCCATCATGGGTGTCCAGCGTCGTGAACTGCTTCATAGGACTCATCTTCAACCACTTGGCAAGGCGCTCCACTTTTGAGCTATAGAGGGTATAGAGGGTTACCATGGGTAGCGCGAAGTCATAGACATAATAGTCGTGATCGGCAATCTTAAATTGAATGGAATAGTGCTCATGAATCTCTGGAAGAAGCTCAGCACCGTAGCCTGCTGCCATATCGCGCACCTTATCCAACAAATCCCAAATGTCTGGCTCAACGAAGAAATCATTGGTGTCCAACTTCTTGACTGCATAGGCAAAAGCATCTAAACGAATGAGATCACAACCATTGCTCGCCAAATGTTCGATGGTCTTGCGAATAAAGTCCATGGTCACTTCCTTGGTCACGTCTAGGTCAATCTGCTCTTCCCCGAAGGTATTCCAGAGGTGCTCGGTCGTCCCATCTGCAAAAGTGATTTCTTGCTTAGGAGCTCGGTCTTTGCGCTTATAAATCAAGTCCACATCTGCTTGAGTAGGACGATTCTCCGGCCAGAACTTGTCCCAGTTGAGGAAGAGGTCCTTGTAGGCACTTTGGTTGTGCTTTTCTTGGTAGTCCTTGTAGTATTTAGATTGACGAGAAATGTGATTGATCATAAAGTCAAACATGAGATAGTACTTGTCCCCCAGGCGTTTGACATCTTCCCAATCTCCAAAGGCTGGATCCACTTGGTCATAGTCCACAGGCGCAAAGCCACGGTCACCGGTTGATGGAAAAAATGGCAAGAGGTGAACCCCACCGACTGCATCCCCAAAGTGCTTCTCCAGATTTTCATAGAGGTCCTTGAGGTTATTTCCCAAGCTGTCTGAGTAAGTAATTAACATGGTTTTGTTTTGAATTGGCATAATGGTTTCCTTTCCTTTTTTGAAAGCCAAGTCTGAAGAGACCTGGCTTTTATGAGTTTATGTATTTTAAGAATTGCTTTATAGGATACGATTGAAATCAGCAAGCTGAATCGTCCCTTTGTATCTGGAATTGAGCACGCCCTAAGCTCTGTGTGAAAAAGATGAATCTTCAAAGAAGCCAAGGCTTCTTATTCAGATTCCCTGGTTTTCCACAGCCGTTGCTACTTCAGTAGTCTACAGATGTGGATGCCCTAGGGTACTACAGAAATTTTCAGCAAGCTGAATCGTCCCTTTGTATCTTATTTCACTGCGCCGTTGCTCATTCCTGCGATGATATGGCGTTGGAAGAAGAGATAGACAATGGTGATACTGATAATGCCGACAACGTAAGAAGCAAAGCTTGGTCCGTAGTCGTTGAAATATTGGCCTGCGTAGTTGTATTGGAACAAAGGCAGGGTCCACATTTTTGAATCGCGGTTCAAGACAAGGAGTGGCAACATGAAGTCATTCCAGAACCAAAGGGCATTGATAATCATGGTTGTCGCATGCATGGGTTTCATCATCGGGAAAATGATACGGAAATAAGTTGTAAATTTATTAGCCCCATCGATCTCTGCTGCTTCATCCAAACTTTCTGGGATAGAGATTTTGATATACCCTACATAGAGGAAGAGGGTCTGTGGAATCGCATAGGTCAAGTAGAGCAAAATCAAACCAAAGGTGTTAGCCAAACCGAGTTTACTCATCATAACCGTAATCGGAATCATGATGACTTGGAAAGGTACGAAAATCCCAAGGATCAAGAGGGTGTACATGATGGTAAAGGCTTTTCTCTTACTCATATTACGTGCGATGGAGTAGGCTGCCATGGGGATAAAGATCATTACTGCAAGTAAAGACAAGACAGTGATGACGACAGAGTTCCAATAATAGCCTCCGATCCCATCAGCCAAGAGACGGCTAAAGTTGTCCCATGTGAAGTTGGTTGGAAATCCAAAGAAATTGTCTACGATATCCTTGGTTGGTTTGAAGGAACTAAAGAGGGTGGCAAGGAGTGGCACTAAAATCAGAACCGATCCTAGAATCAATAGAATGTATTTGCCAATCAAGGCTTTTCTTTCATCTTGTTTCATCGTGCTTCTCCTCTTAAATTTCAAATTTCTTAGATACTCTCAATTGGATGATCGAAATCACTACAATCAAGAAGAACAAGATTACGGCAATGGCATTGGCATAACCGAATTGGTTATTTTTAAAGGCATAGTTATAAACCAAGAGTCCAAGTGAGGTTGTGGCATTGTTTGGACCACCACCAGTCATGGCAAAGACTTGGTCAAAGGCGGTAAGCCCACCTTTTAGGGCTAGGATAAAGACCATAGAGACACTTGGTAGCAAGTAAGGCAATTCAACATTCCAGAAGACTTGCTTGCTAGTCGCACCATCAATTCTTGCTGCTTCTGTAATTTCAGATGGGATAGATTGCAGACCAGCTAGGAAGATAATGATGGGCATGGCCACCCCTTGCCAAAGAAGGACAAAGACAGCCGCAAAGATTGCTCCCCACTTAGTCCCTAAAAGACTGGTTTGGAGAAACTCGATATGAAGGGCATTCCCAATCGCTGGTAGACCATAGTTGAAGACTTGTTTGAAGATCAACGCCACTGTTAAACCAGACAAAACAGCTGGGAAGAAGAACCAAGCACGGAAGAAGGTTTGGCCTTTGATCTTTGAGTTCAAGACACGCGCAATGAAGATCCCAAGGGCAATCTCACCAACTACCATGGCAATCGTGATGATCGCAGTAAAGCCAATGGCATTCATGAATTTTGGATCCATAAAGAGGAGCTTAAAGTTGTTCAAGCCAACAAACTTGTAGTTATAGGTCAAACCTGTCCAGTTGGTAAAACTGTAAAAGGCTCCTTGGAACATTGGCACATAGAAGAAAATTGCTTGTAATAAGAGGGGAATGACCACAAAAGCCCATGCCCAATATTTTTGTAATACTTTTTTCATCGTCTCTCTACTCCTAATCCACATCCGCTTTCATCGGGTTAAAGAAGGCATTCAAATCATTGACCATTCCTTGTTTATCACCTGTCAAGACATAGTTCATCGTCAAGGTATGGAAGTCTGCTTCACTGGTCCAGTATTGTTGCAACCACACCAAGTGACGATCCGTAAAGGCATATTTGGTCATCCCAGCAAGCGGTGAATCCTCTCCTGCTTGTTTGACCCCTTCGATCGCTGTTGGAGATCCGTCCACATCATAGTACTTTTGCATGACTTCTGGACGGGTCATGTATTCCACAAAGGCATTGGCTTCTTTTGGATGTTTGGTAGTAGCGGAGATAGACCATGCTAAGTCTCCCGCACCAACGGTTAAGCTTTGTCCTTTTTCTTTCCCTGGAATCATGAAAGTCCCAATCTTAAATTTCGGTTTTTGTTCATTGATCGCGGTGATAGCCCAAGATCCATTTGGTGTCATGAGGACATCCCCACGCGCGAAGGCTCCGATAACGTCTGTATAACCTGCACCTTCCCAGTTCTTTTGCTTCGAACCTTTAATGCGAAGGATATCCATGACCTTGATGTCATCTTTCATAATCGGATCAGACAATTTAATGGAATTTGGCTTAGAATAACGAAGGTATTGGTTGGCTTCTTTTCCTCCACCTGCTGCTGTCGCAAAGGCCAATTGATTGTAACCATTGAGGGTCCAAGCTTCTGCTCCTGCAATCCCAAATGGGGTTTGTCCTTTGGCAACGATGTCTTTTACCAACTGTTTAAATTCGTCCCAAGTTTCAGGAACCTTCAAGCCCAATTCTTCGAATTTATCTTTGTTGTAGTAGATTCCGTAAGCATTGGCTGTGAAAGGAACGTTGTAGACTTTTCCATTTACGGCATATTTTTCAGCGTAGCCGTTTTTCACGCGTTTGAGATAGTCTTTATTGCTTAAATCTTCGAAGACACCCGCTTTTGCCCATTCTTGCAATTCGATGGACTGTGGGTAAATATTGACTACATCTGGCACATCTCCTGCGAGAACACGTGTTTTCAATACTTCACCAGCATTTGGTACATTGACAACTTTGACCTTAACCTTTGGATTTTCCTTTTCAAAATCACGCGCGATTTCTTCCAAGGTTTTGGTCATTTCTTTTTTCTGGTTGAAATACTCGATGGTCACTGTGCCATCCGCAGATTTTCCATCGTTGGAGCAAGCACCGAGCCCAAACAAGGCTAGGCCTGTTGTCGCAAGAAGTCCGATTTTTTTATACCATTTCATTTGGCTGTCTCCTTTTATTTTTTGACAAAAACATATTGTTTGCTGAGGAAATCTCCCTGAGGAAGAACGACGGTTAAGCCGGCATACATGAGCTCAGCTCCTGAATAGACTTGGTCCGTCCCTTCTAAGCGATAGAGCGCATCTTCTTCCAATCCTTTGAGGTATAGGGTCGGCTCGATCTCCTCAACCGTTGATAAGACCCGTACATAGGTTACAACCGTGCGGTCTTGATAAGTGAACTGGACGGCTGCTTGATTGCTACCTTGGCTTGGATTGATCAAGCGGTAGTGTTTTCCGAACTGAACAAGTGGTCGAATCGTTTTGTAATGAGCGACTTGAGCTGCAATCCTATCCAACTCTTCTTGCGGAAGACTGGTTAGATCCAATTCATAGCCCAGATTTCCCATCATAGCTACATGACCTCGCGTTTCAAGTGGTGTCATCCGTCCCATCTGGTGATTTGGAACAGCTGATACGTGAGCCCCCATAGAAATGGTAGGATAGAGGTAGCTAGAACCGTACTGGATCGGAAGTCTGGCAATGGCATCCGTATTGTCACTTGCCCAGACCTGAGGGAAGTAACGCATCATACCGAGGTCATTGCGGCCACCGCCTCCAGAGCAAGACTCAAAGAGAATGTTCTCATACTTCTCTGTTAAGTAAGAAACCACTTCATAGAGGCCCAAGATATACGCATGGGATTGCATCTTGGTTTCAAGGTAGGTTTTACCATTTCCAAGTTTGGTGATATTGCGGTTCATATCCCATTTGATATAGTCGATCTCATGGTTTCCAAGTAAGTCATCCAAGACCTGCTTGATATAAGAAACCACTTCTTTATTTGCGAAATCGAGTACTAGTTGATTCCGTGAATAGGTGTGTTCATAGCCTGGGACTTGAATAGCCCATTCCGGATGAGCCCGATAGAGGTCGCTATCAACAGAAATCATTTCTGGCTCCACCCAAAGGCCAAATTGAAGTCCCTTGTCGTGGATGCCTTGGATCAGTTCTGCTAGGCTTCCCCCTAATTTTTCTTCATTGACAGTCCAGTCACCGAGAGCCCGATTGTCATCATAGCGATTACCAAACCAGCCATCATCAAGAACAAAGAGTTCGATTCCCACTTTTTGAGCCTCATCTGCCAGCTCCAATAATTTTTCTTTCTTAAAATCAAAGTAGGTGGCTTCCCAGTTGTTGATCAGAATTGGACGTTCTTTATGAGCAAAGGGACTAGGAATGATATGGTTTTGGACAAATGCTTGACTTTCTTGACTGAGACCGGTCAATCCCTCATGTGAGTAGCTAATCATGGCTACCGGCGTATCAAAGCTCTGATTCGGTGCCAACTCCCAGGAGAAGTTTTCTGGATTGATTCCCAATCCAACGCGAACTTCATTGATTTGATTCTTTTGAACAAATCCTTCAAAATTTCCACTGTAGAGCAGTTGGAAAGCAAGGGCAGAACCAGCATCTTCTGTCACTTCATGGTCAGCAAGAATGAGAGCTGGGGTCTGCGCGTGTCCAGAAGCACCACGGTTGGAGCTGATGGAGAAGATTCCTTGTTCCACTTGTTGACGGCGGACTGTTTTTTCTCTCGCATAGGCCCCTTGAAGGGTGATGACATCATAGTCACTGGCCGGGATATCTGCCATCACACTGAGGGCCTTGTGGATCACGACGGTTTCATCACTGCAGTTTTCAATCTTTGAAAAGCTAGTGATGGTTGCTCGATCCTCGTAAGCCGTGTAATAGAGGGTCAAACGCAGGGCCGCTTGATCATCTTCAAAGACCAAGGCCAAGGTTTCAGCCTGATCTACCGAGTGAGGATTCGGAAGACCAGTTGCCTCGACACTGCCAGAGTAGATATTGGCTCCGACATAGAGGAAATCTGTCACCTCTGTAGTGCCGTGCTGGATCTGAATCGACGGCTTTCGAAAATCTCCAAGCCCATGCTGTCCCAAGACCTGACGCTGGGTATCCAAGCTAAAGATGCGATTGTCAGGTGTTGGATTCCCAGAGAAGGCATGATCTTTTTCATGTACGGTATTGGAAAAATGATAAGACGGGATCGGACGTCCCAGATGCTTGAGCATCAGGTAGCCATCTCGATTTTCAAGGATCAGGCTCAGTCCCTTACTTTCTACATAGAACAAATTTTGTTCGATACGAATTGCCATATCTTCCTCCATTGGACCCGAAATAATATCACTATGTATTTTTAAATTCGATTCCAATAACTTTCTTTTTTAGCATGTCTTTATTTTACATGATGTAAACGCTTACTAAAATAGAATTTTGTTGGACATATATGGTAAAATGTTAGGTAGGAGGTTTACCTATGTTAGTCTTTTCTGAATACCAAACTGATACCATTGACCTAGCCCTTGATTTTTATGGCTATGAAGATTGTCCGAAGAACTATGAATTTGGCCCTAGCGTCCGAGATAATTTTGTCTTGCATTTTATTACAGAAGGAAAGGGAGTCTTTCACTTCAATAAGAAAGAAATCCACCTAGAGGCTGGGGATCTCTTTCTCCTCCCTAAAAATATGGTGACCTACTACAAGGCCGATGCCGAAGAACCTTGGTCCTACTACTGGATCGGTATTAGTGGCACCAAGGTGAGTGATTTCATGCGTTTTTCAACCCTGCATGCAAAAGGTTTTCTAAAGAAAACAGAGGTGGAAACAGAAAAGATCGGCCAGTTTATGGAGCGACTCGTCCACAAGGCAGAGGCTTCAAAGATGACTTCACACTACCAACTCCACCTTCTCTCTCAGATCTATGAACTGCTATTTCTTATCAGTGAAGTGGCTCCCGATATCTATCGGAGCCATCCATCTCCCACCTATCAGCTCTATCTGACCTGCAAGCATATGATTGAGACGCATTACAATAAAGATCATCTAAGTATTCAAGAGATCGCCGATGACCTCAATGTCCATCGCTCCTATCTGACAACTGTCTTTAAGGAGTTTCACCAGATCTCTCCCAAGGAATTCTTGCACTCGGTCCGCATGCAGCGTGCCCAGCAGTTACTGACCAACACAGACGAAAGCATTAAGATTGTAGCTTACTCGGTGGGCTTTTCGGATCCCCTCTATTTTTCAAAGGCTTTTAAGGCCTATAGCCAACTGACTCCTAGCCAATATCGCAGCAAACATAAAATTTAGTAAAATTTTATTTCTTTTTACTAGTTTTTAGAGTATACTGGAAGTAGAAATCAATAAAGGATGAACTATGGCAACGATTAAAGACATTGCGGAAAAAGCAGGCGTTTCTCAGGCAACGGTCTCTCGCGTTCTCAACCAGGATGCGACCTTATCGGTTGGCGAAGACACGCGCAGTCGGATTCTTCGCATCGCTGAGGACCTGCATTACCAAAAGAAGAGCCGCAAAACAGCGCCTCAACCAGTCGAAGATTTTCATAAAATCGTCATCTTTGAATGGTACACGCGCGAAGAAGAATTAGATGACCTCTACTACTATGCCATTCGGATGGGGTTAGAAAAACAAGCCCAGGAATTAGGCTATGAGATCTTTCGTATCTTTAATAATGACGATTGGTCCTTGATTCAAGAGGCAGACGGCATTATCGCTCTTGGAAAATTCAGTCCCAAGACCATTCGAGATCTAGAAAGCTACGGCAAACCTCTGATTTTTGTCGATAGCAATACCCTCTATCTGGGACATTCCTGTGTGACGACCGATCTAGAAGATTCTGTCATCACGGCTCTCGAGTACTTTCTTGAACATGGACACAAGGAGATCGGGCTCTTGGTCGGGCAGGAAGAGACGGCAGATGCGACACCGCTTCAGATGGATCCCCGTCAACGAACCTTTCAACAGTATCTCACGGAAAAAGGACTTTATGAGGAGCGCTTTGTCTCTGTTGGTCAATTCTCGACTGAGTCGGGCTATCAGATGATGGAGCAACTGATTCAAGCATTGGGCGATGACTTGCCAACTGCCTTTTTCATGGCTAGTGATGCCTTAGCTGTCGGAGCCCTTCGCTCTCTTCAGGAGCACCAAATCGCAGTACCTGATCGCGTCAGTCTCATTTCCTTCAATGATACTTCCATTGCTAAGTATGTCTTTCCTGCCCTTTCTACAGTGACCGTCTACACAGAAGAAATGGGCAAGCAAGCTATTCAGATGTTGCGGCAGACCTTTCAGGGGACTCAACCAAGTGTTCCCTATATGGTCAAATTAGCCACTAAACTCACGATTCGAGACAGCAGTCGCTAGGAGGTACTATGAAAACACATGAAATCCTCTTTCAAACCCTTTCTCAGGCAGATGATTATGTCAACGGGGAGCAGCTGGCGCAAGAACTAGGCGTTTCCCGTACCTCTATCTGGAAGGCCATCCAACGACTAGAAAAAGATGGGGTCGTCATCGAGTCCCTCAAAAAGAAGGGCTACAAACTGGTCTCAGGCGATATTCTGCTTCCTGAAGTGATCGCAAAAAATACCCAATTGACCGTTTCCTTAAACGAACAATGTAGCTCCACCCAATTGGACGCCAAATTAGGCATAGAAACCCATCAAGAAGGCAAGGCCCTCTACCTAGCTAATTCGCAGGCTGCTGGAAAAGGTCGCTTTGGTCGTGACTACTACTGCCCTGATCAAGGGGGCATTTACATGTCCCTTCATCTCAAGCCTCAACTGCCCCCTGCGGAGCTCCCCCCTTATACCCTCATGGTCGCTGGAGCCATCTTCAAGGCTATTAAAAACCTGACCCTGATCGATATCGATATCAAGTGGGTCAACGATATTTACTACCGCCATAAAAAAATTGGGGGAATCCTCACCGAAGCTATCACGTCCATCGAGACTGGTCTCGTCACGGATGTCATTATCGGAGTCGGTCTCAATTTAGCCATTCCTACTTTCCCAGAAGAGCTAGAAAGTAAGGCAGGTTCCTTATTTGAAGGGCCTTGTCCCATCACCCGCAATGACCTCATCAGTGAGATCTGGAAGGAATTCTTCCAAACAGATGTCGATGAACTGGTCTACCTCTACAAAGAGCGCTCCCTGGTCCTAGGACGAACTGTCACTTTTGAGCAGAACCAACAGACCTATCAAGGCCTCGCCAAAGACATCTCTGATACCGGCCAACTCTTGGTCCAATTAGACAATCAAGAAGAAATCTGGCTCAATAGCGGCGAAGTCTCCCTCAAGCAGTGGAATCTATAAAACAGAGCTCACAACTCAAAAAAGAGTCTGGGACAAAACGCTGTCTCAGACTCTTTTGTGTAAAGAAATATCAAAACTTTTTAAACCAATTCTTGATATACTCTAAGCATATATCCAGTAAGAATTTGATAAATAATAATACAATTCCAATCTTCACAAACATGTAATATTTAAATGTGGTGTCATCAAATTCACTCACAAAAATCGGAAAGGTGAGAATATTAGACGGATTGATAAGAAAATAAAGTGAGATACAAATAGATAAAACCAACGCCACTATAAAAAATTTTTTATGTATTTGCATTTTTTACCCTACCCTTTCTTGTTTTACAACATTAAATACCAATCACCAATTTTATATAGCCTGATTCATTCTTTTCCTCCTCTTTCTAACAGCCTATTTTCTAGTTCTTACACCTTCATCATATACAAATTTCAAAATAATACAAGTCTGTTTTTCTAATTATTTTTATGGTATAATAATAAAGTTGGAGTGATAAATAAAAGCTCAGCAACTATCTTAGTAAACTCTATAAAATTAACTTTTTAGATAACAGCGTGATATATTTAAGCTACTAAACAGTTCAATTCAGTATGTTTTTGCCTTACTTTTAAATCATGATATTGAAAATACCAAAAGCGCCTTCCGAAATTCAATTAAATTTCAACATTTTTAATTACTCTCAATATGAAAGTCCTTTCCAAATCCATGCAGGGGGCATCTAAATCAACAGGAAAAGCCTTGAAATCAAGGCTTTTTTTTCTTGTCTATAGCAGATTTATTTTTGTATTCATTAACAATTAATAATTGAGAATCAAATTGAACACAGTAAACAAATCCGATCCTTTCATACTCTACCAAACACCATCCCCCTATTATCCCCCCACTTGTGGTATGATGGTAGAGTATGTTTAGGTGCTAGCAACCCTGCTCGAGCACCTCCGTGCTAAAAGGAGAACGAATATGAAAATCGCATGGAATGAAATGAAATACCAACCCAAGAAGTTTATCCTGATTGAACTCCTCATTACCATCCTCATGTTTATGGTGGTATTCTTGTCCGGTCTGACAAATGGACTGGGCCGGTCGGTATCGGCCCAAATCGATAACTATGGGTCGCTGCACTACATCCTTTCGACGGATTCAGAAGGGATTATCCCCTTTTCAACCATTACGGCGAAAGATTTAGATGAGGTCCAAAAAATAGAGGGGATGGACTATTCTGGCTTGTCGATCCAGCGGGCAACCGTCTCAAAATCAGAGGATTCCAACACTCTGGATATCACCTACTTCGCGACCGATCACAATGAAGAGGAAATCCTCAATCCAATCATAGACGATGCAGACCTCAAGATCTCCGACTTAAAGAAAAACGAGGTCATTTTGGACAGTTCTTTCAAAGAGGATGAGGGGATCCAAGTCGGCGATCACGTGATCGACAAAACTTCTAAGCAAAAACTCAAGGTCGTGGCCTTCGCGAAAAATGCTAAATACGGTTATAGCGAGATTGGCTTTATCAGCTCGGATACCTACACAGGCATGCGGCAAAAAACAGATCCAAGCTATCAATGGCAAGCCCAAACCCTTGTGACCAAGAAAAGCATCACTTCTAGCGATCTAGCCAGCAACTTGATGGTGGCGGATAAGAAGCAGGTGATCGATAAAATCCCTGGCTACAAGGCTCAAAACCTGACGCTACGGATGATCACTTGGGTGCTCTTACTCGCTTCTTCTGCTATCCTTGGGGTCTTCTTCTATATCCTGACCCTGCAAAAGTTGAAACAGTTTGGTGTCCTAAAGGCCATTGGCATGTCCATGAGCCAGATTACCTATGTCCAACTATCCCAGCTCACCATCATCTCCCTCATCGGAGTACTGCTGGGGCTTGGTTTGGCAACTATGATGGCGCCATTTTTACCCAATAGCGTCCCTTCCTTTATGACCCTGAAAGACAATCTCATCATCTCGGTTAGCTTTATCCTGACCTCTATTTTGTGTGGTGCCTTGTCCCTTGTCAAAATCAAAAAAGTAGATCCAATCGAAGTCATTGGTGGAAATGGAGAATAAGATGGCCATTATCGCATTAGAAAATATCAGAAAATCCTACGCCGATGGCAGCCAGATGCACCATGTCCTCAACCAGCTAGAGTTAAGCGTCGAACCCAATGAATTTGTCGCCATCTTGGGCCCTTCAGGATCTGGTAAGTCCACGCTTTTAGCCATCGCTGGCTTGCTTTTATCAGCGGATGAGGGGCGGATTCGCATCGCAGGCCAAGACTTGACTGGACTCAACCAAGGCCAGTGGACGCAAAAACGGCTGGAATTGCTCGGCTTTATCTTTCAGGATCACCAGCTCCTCTCCTATATGAAAATCGGTGACCAGTTAGAACTGGTGGCCAAATTAAAAGGGGAAAAGGACAAGAAAAAACGCCAAGAGGAAGTCAAGGCTTTGTTGGCAGATCTTGGCATCGAAGCTTGTTACCACCAATACCCGAATCAGATGTCGGGTGGGCAAAAACAACGGGCAGCCATCGCTCGGGCCTTTATCGGAAATCCGCAGGTCATCTTAGCCGATGAACCAACGGCTAGCCTAGACCCAGATCGAGGGCAAGAAATCGCCCAATTGATCCAAAAAGAAGTCAAATCCAAAAACAAGAGCGCTATCATGGTGACCCATGACCGCTCCATCCTGACCTATGTGGATACCATTTATGAATTAAAACATGGCCAACTGCTAAAGGTAGAAAAGGTTGATTAAATACAAAAAGAGGCTGGGACAAAAGTCCTAGCCTCTCAATTGTTTTTGGATTGTCGAGCAAGACGCAGTGGTTGAGTGGGCTCTACTACGCTGATTTCATTAGCTTTTACAGCCCTACTCAACTGTGCGGAGGTGGGACGACGAAATCGAATTCTAACGAATTACCGATTTCTGTCCCACTCTCTATTTTTTTATTCTTGTGGCTCCTTGGGCAGTTCCATACGGAAGCGCAAGCCCATAGCCGTTTTATCAAATTGGTAGGCCAGCTCTTCATGGTCTAGCAAGTGTTGGACCACAAAGAGTCCCAGACCACCTTCCTTCTTCTGACGGCTAGCGGTCATTGGCATTTCAGCAGTCTCTACCATTTCCTGGCTGGTATTTTCAATCGCCAAGTGCGTCCCTTCCTCTTCGAGACGGAGGTGGATCTCTCCACCGGCATCCGAATGTTTGACGGCATTACTGATAACATTTGAGAGAACCAATTTTAGAATTGCTGGGTCCATATAGACGGCTTTGTCAGGGATTTGATTGTCAATCATGAGCGAGCGAGATTGAGCCAAGACCTTGTACTGGTCGAGGATCTGCTCTACGACCTGATCCAACTGGATCCATTCCTTGTCTCCGGCCAATTCTTGGACAGAGGACAGGGACAGGATTTCTAGGACGATCTGGTTCATCTCATCGACGATATCGAGGGAGACCGACAGATAGCGGTCCCGGTCCTTGTAGCGGCCGATCTTATCCCGCATATTTTCTAGGATAATCTTCAAGCTGGCCAGAGGCGTCTTGAGCTCATGCGAGGCTCCCCGTAGGAATTCGACCTTCATCTGCTCCAACTTCAGATTCTCCTGTTTCTGCTGCTCTAGATTGTCGATCACCTCTAGGAGATGGTGATAGAGATCGTTGATCTGTTGCTTGAGAACGCCGATCTCATCCTGTGAGTGAATAGGAAGACTGGCTGTTCGATCCAAGCGCTTCATCCGCTTGGTCATCTGCTTGATCTCCAGGATCGGAGCAGAAATCAGGCGGGCATAGAGATAGGAGGCAAGGAGTGACAGAACAAAGGAAGCCAGAAGACTATAAGGAAGGAAGCCCAGACTGATGTCCCGCGCTTCCTTTTGCGAATCGACGGTTGCTAAGAATTGCAAGGTCAAGTCTTTTCCCTCTTTGGTCTGGATCTTTCGCTCCTCAATGACCAGGGAATTGTTCTGACTGTTAGGGTTCAGGAGCAGGTCATCCTTGACCTCTAGGGCATTCTGTTTTTCCTTGCCCTTGATCGAGACCTTGATATCGTTGGTCTTGGAATAAAGGTCAATGACCGACTCAATGGTTCCTTCTTCCTGGCCTTGGAAACTCTTGGCCAGGGCCTGGGATTTCTTCAAAATCGTCTGGCGCTGGGACTCGATATAGGTCGATGGGAAAATAAAGTAAACCGAAGCGTGTAGAAGGATGACTAAGCCACTAAATAGGGCAAAGGTGATCAGAAAGATCTTTGCAAAGATACTCCGTTTAGTCATGGTCTCTCCAATTTATAGCCGACATTGCGTACCGTTACGATACAGTCCAGCTCTAGTTTTTTTCGTAGTTCCTTGATATAGACATCGATCACCCGATCAAAAGGAATCTCCTCTGTCTCCTTCCAGACGGCATCGAGGATCTGAGAGCGGGTCCGGGCCTTGCCTTCATGCTGGAGCAAGTATTCCAAGATTTCCAACTCCTTGGCATTCATGGAGATGGCTTGCCCAGCTAGACTGGCTGTGTAGCTCTCAAAATCCACTCGTGCCTCTCCATAGGAGAAGACCCGGGAAGGCTGAAGCTTTTTAAAAATAGCTTCGATGCGGACCTTCAAGAGGGACAAGGAAAAGGGTTTTTCCAGGTAGCCATCTGCCAACTCTCCAAAGGCTGTCAACTTATAGTCCTCATCATGGAAGGCCGTCAGCATGAGGACAGGGACTGAGCTGGTCTTCCGGATGGTCTTAAGGACCTCCAAGCCATTGAGGATAGGGAGCTGGATATCCAGCAAGACCAGATCTGGCGCCTCTCTGTGAAAGAGGTCCAGGGCCTCCTGCCCATTACCTGCTTCAAAGACTTCATAACCACATTCCATGAGATAGTCGCTCATCCCTTCGCGAATCAGGACTTCATCTTCTACGATTAGTATCTTCATACACTTTCCTTTTATCTAAGAAACTTCTTCTACCTCCTATTATACCCTATTTCTATTTTAGGAAACAATCTCTTATTCGACATCCACCAAGAGATCTTTTGGTTTCTTATGCAAGAGCCATTGAGAAGAAAGGATGGATACGAGAATCAAGAGGAGGCCGCCAACCAAAACAATTACCAACAATTGGCTCGGTTGGATATCCATATGGAGGTCCGTCAGGGTCTTACTGAAGCTTTCTGCCTCAGCTCCTCCACCAAGGTTGGCTGCAGAGGATTCTTGAGCCATTTGTTTGGCAATGCCACTGGTTACGTTCTTGAGTACCGTATCTCCGACTGTTTTGGCAAGAAGTCCTGCAACTCCATAGGAGAGGAGGAAGGCGGGGATGGAAATCATGACCAATTCTGCCACGAATTGCCCTGCAATCTGCACCTTGGAGAGTCCCAGAGCTAGCAAGATACCCACTTCTCTGCGACGGGCATTGAGCCACAAGACGAGGAGAAGGGTGAGAAGCAAGCTAGCAAAGATGAGGCTACCGATAAACAAGTAGTCCGCCACTTGGAACATGCTGCTGATGGATTTTTGCAAGGCCGGGTAGTTGGAAGAGCTCTTAACCAAGTCATAGAGGTTCCAGTCAATGTCGAGTGCTTTGATTTTTTCGATCAATTGATCCAGGTCCTGATCCCCTTTGGCAAAGAAGGTCGCATCCTCATAGGTAGCTGTTTGAACAGTATTGCCGTAGAGCTTGGCAGCTGTATCCAGGTCAGAAATGAGGGTATCTTCATACAACTCTTGGGCGTAGGTTAGAGGAGCTTGGTTCTTCCCTGAGAACAGACCCTTAATGGTCACTTCGACAGTTTCATTAGCCCCTTTTTCATTGTCAGCATCGTAGAGATTAGACTTGAGACGCACCTTATCACCTACCTTGAGGCCATTCTTTTTCGCCAAATCTTCGTGCATGAGGATTTGGTTTTTGTCCTTGTCTGTCAAGTGCTCCCCTTGGACCAGCTTGTAGGCTCCAGAGACAAACTTATCTTCTTTAGAAGAGTCATTGACCCCCGTCACCATCAGGGTGTTTTTAAAGTATTTGGCCCGCTCTGGAGATTGATTTTGCAGGGTTTCTTCAGTCTCAATGATCTCGTGGTCTAGGATATCTGCGATGGCATTGATCCGCCTGATGGAGGAAGTGATCCCCTCTACCTGGCTGATTTTTTCGATATCTTCTCCTCTGAGATTCCCAGCTCCCCGTGGGGTTCCTGGATTGGTCCTGCGGTTGATCTGCATGGAGAAGCTATTAGTGATGGATCCCAGGCTTTCCGACGAAGCTTTTTGGGTCGCTCCCTTCATGGAGAGTCCGATCAAGCTCAAGGTCACCATGAGGAGAATGATGGCAAAGAGCAAGAGGGACTTGGGCCATTTACGTGTGATATAAGCAAAAGCATTGCGCAACATAACATTCCCTCCTTACTTACTCTTCTCAACGAGGCTACGGCGACTCAATTCCAAGACCACATCGGAGGCCTCTGCCACTTCCTTACTGTGGGTGACGACGATGACACATTTTTGGCGTTCCTTGGCCAACTTCTTCAAAATGGCAATGATATCACCAGCTGTCTGTTCATCTAAGTTTCCTGTCGGCTCATCTGCTAAGATGACAGGTGCTTCTGAAACAAGCGCACGCGCAATGGCCACCCGTTGTTGCTGCCCGCCGGATAGTTGTAGGACATTGCGTTTGATTTGCGTTTCGTCCAATCCCAACTCCAAGAGAATGTCTTTCCCAGCTTGTTTGTTGACCAGGCGAACATTTTCAAGTGGCGTCAAATAGTCAATCAGATTGTAATTCTGAAAGACCAGGGAGACATGGTGCTTGCGGTGGTAGCTAGACCCTTTGGTCTGGATGTCCTCCCCATCAAAGAGAACCTGTCCCTTCTTGGGATTGTCCAGACCAGCCAAGAGGGATAGGAGGGTTGATTTCCCTGCTCCAGACTGACCGATAATGCTGTAAAAAGTCCCATTTTTGAACTGATAGTTCACGTCTGAGAAGATCTCTTCTTGGTAGCTTTGGTAACTATAGGATACATGTTTGAGTTCTAGCATATATGTCATTTCTCCTTAACTCATTTTTGTTAATATTTCTTTTGGACTCTTGCGCCAGATCATGCTGGTCGTTACACCGAGCGACAGAAGGATCAAGCACAAGAGGCTAGCATAGGCGATTCCTAAGGAAAGGCCTTGAGGGATTTGGTTGAGTAATTCTAGGGTCTGCTGTTGACCGGTCTGTCCGACAAACTGCTCTAAGAAACGATGGCTGACCATCCGCCCGATGAGAAAGGCTGGGATCACCGCTAGTAAGGATACCAGCACCACTTCCAAGAGGAACTGTCTAAAGATCCGGCCCTTGCTCTTCCCAATGGATAAGAGGACCCCGATTTCGTGGATCCGCTCCCGTG
The DNA here is from genome assembly GCA_032477695.1 of Streptococcus parasanguinis. Lineage (GTDB taxonomy): Bacteria > Bacillota > Bacilli > Lactobacillales > Streptococcaceae > Streptococcus > Streptococcus parasanguinis_Y. Next base: position 11,245 of record JAWDWJ010000003.1, on the reverse strand, counting down.
TCCAAAGACTGAGTAAGAGCGATAGGGCACCGGCTCCCGTCACTAGGAGGACGATCATCATGATCCGCACCAGGCCTTCTAGGGTCTGAGAGGATTCCTTCATCTGGTCAAAGGCCTTGCGATCTTCGACCACGCGTAGAGATTGCCAATCCAGATCCAAGCTTTTGACTTGCTTCAAGAGGGCATCGATTTTCTCAGGATCTTTGACGCCAAAGGTGACCTGGGTCACTTCTTGCTGACTGAGACCAAGGAGCTTGGTCGCATCCTCATAAGAGAGGTAGACTTGGTTTTCACTCAGATCAGAGGTCATTCCTGTAAATTTTTCCTGTTTCTTACCTGAAAAGATCCCAACGATTTTAAAGGTTTGCTCTTTGGCAGGAGTCTCTCCCATCTGAAAGCTGGATAAGGTCAAGGAATCTCCGACCTTTAGCTTATTCTTCTTAGCCAACTCTTGGTGAATCAAGATCTGCCCGCGAGCCTTGTCGGATAAGTGCTTGCCTTGCACCAGTTGAAAACTGCCACTGCGGAAATCTAGGTGCTGGTCTGTCTTCTGGGTAAAAACAGCGCCTAGCGCTTGCTTGGCTTCCTGACCCAAATCATCCCGCTCTACCGACTGCTGCCCAGTCACCGCTTCTTTACCAAGAATACGAACGGGACTTTCATATTGAGGAACCATGGCTCCCACCCCAGCTAGTTGCTGCACCTTTTCAGCCTCCTTCAGAGCAAAGGGAGTATTCCCCTGTTTACTGGTCAGGGCAAAACTGGTCCCAGCCGACTGTTTGATATGATCCTCCAACCCTCCTCCCACTTGCATCAGTGAAAAACAGAAATACAAGCATGAAAGGATCAAGAGGAGAATCAGAAAGAGAACCAGATTCCTCGTTCTTTTTCGAGAAATATAGGCGATTGCCTGTTGTAAGAGCATGATCTCACCCTCCATTTCAAGGTCCACGACAATACAATGTGGACGCTTTCATCATTTGTTATAGTTATTATAGAAAAGAAATGTGAAATGTTTATGAAATAGAAAAAGTTTCCTAGATTTTCTAGAAAACTTTATTCGATTTAAATAATATCAGTAACACATACGCCCCACTTGCTTGACTTTATTTTTCAAAGATTTCTCCTTCTTGGATATTTGAAAAGATCTGATCGGTCAGTCGGACATTCAAGAAGCTCCAAAGAGCGAAACCTCCAAAGGTAAAGAGATAAATAGCTGTCAGTAACCGTTCAGGACTACTGAGACTGATATAAATCACTGCCAGATTGAAGAAGATAAGAAAGATGGTTTGAATAGGATTTAAGAGAGCAATGAGGAAACTATTCAGACAGACCTTTCTTGTAGGGTCTTCAAAGAGGCCAATATAAGGGAAGATCAAGGTCATCCCTCCACATAGAAGGACGATAAAGGGAAGCAAGATCCAAATCCCATACTCACTTAAAAAGGCCGTATTTGAAAAAAGACAGTAATCCAGATAAAGAAGGGCTGATAGTCCTAGGCAAGTCAGCCAAATCACCGTCGCTTGCTTGAAATTAGCGCGAAAGAGACGGAAAAAATGAAAGACGAGATCCGAATCTTCCCCTTTCAACAAGCGGTGCCACATGGTTGCTAAAGCCGTAAGCGATGCACCGATCGTGAGAATCGGAAGGCAGCAAACGATAAACAAGGTGTTCAAGATAATGATGTCTGTCAACCGGGTCAAGGTCTTGACCAAGCGTCCATCCAATGAAAATAATTTTTGCATCTTCTTCTCCTTGTTCTTCATCTCTATTTTCTTCCACTTCCTCCAAGGAAGCACTCAGGGGCTTTAGGCCCCTGAGTAACTTACTTGAATCCATTTAGACTCCTGTTACTTCACTTCTTTTTGGTAACGATCATAGGCATCCTGTTGAATCTTCATAAAGTCATCAATGCCCATCTTCTTCAATGTTGCTTTGTAATCGTCCCAATCCTTTTCGACGCCCCCTTCGACTACCCATTTAGAAGCTTGTTGGGTAACATAGGAGTTGATATCGACATAAATAGAGGACAATTTGTTCAATTCTTCTTGAGAGTAGATGACATTTGGATATGCTGGCAAAGCGTATTGTTTCAATTCTTTGTCCATCTTCAATTTGAGGCCATCACCTTGCGTTTGGTCGATGTCGACATGACTATTGATATCATCTGACACATATTTTGGTCCAAAGTCACGAAGGGAATTGATCCAAGCCCATTCATCGGCAGATTTACCATCTTTTGGAGCCAAAACCTTGTACTTGTCACCATCTTTTTCAGTCGCAATGCCAAAGGATCCATAGAAGTTTTGAATGCTGGCATCATCCGTGTAGAATTTATCCAACCATTTGAGCAATTTTGCAGGGTCCTTGCACTTATTCGTGATCAAGATTTCATTGCGTCCATAGTTCAAATGATCTGGGTCAGAAATGACATATTGTTTGCCATCAGGGCCTTTCAATGCTGGGAGAGGAGCATATTCGCTAGCATGTTGGCCGAAGGTTGCATCTGCTGTCCAACCACTTGACACACCGACACGCGCCACACCCTTGTCCATCCGTTTGGCAACAGACATGGAGGTATCTTCTGTAAAGAGTTCAGGGTCGATCAAGCCTTTCTTGTAGGCTTCATGCATCGCCGCTATCCCTTGTTTATAACTTTCTTCCGTCCGGAGGTAGACCGGTTTGCCATCTTTGACGGACATTTCATAGGTATTATCTCCACCCAGACGGTTGTTGAATGGCAAGATATAAGAGAAGGTCGGATCAAAGTTACCAGAGCCAAATGGAATTTCATCATTGACATCCCCATTGCCATTGGCATCCTTGTCCTTAAAGGCTTGTAAAACAGTCACCAATTCATCATAGGTTTCCGGCATCTTCAAGCCAAGGTTGTCCAACCATTTCTTATTAATAAAGAGTTGGTTGCCGACGATTGGCCGCATTGGCAATTTCTTAGGCAGACTGTAAATATGACCATCAGGGTTGGTCACCATGGCTTTTAATTTCGGTTCTTTTTCAAAGGCCTTGTTCAAGTTTGGCATATTATCCTTGATCAAGTCTTCCAATGGAATGAACATGTTTTGGTTCTGAGCAATTTCAGAATCCGTGAAGGCATTGGATCCCAAGAAAGCGTCTGGTAAATCTCCACTGGCAACAAGAACAGATTTCTTATCAGACCAGTCTGCAGCCACCATGGTATCCCATTTGATCTTGATACCCGATTCCTTGGCTGAATCATCTAGAAAACCTTTGTGATAGTCTTCCCCCCAATCCGACCAACGGACGGTCGTGATCTTGAAGGTATTTCCATCATTCTTGTCAGTGCTTGATTTATTTGTGGAAGCTCCACAAGCCGTCAAGCCAGCTAAAGCAGCTGCTCCAAGGAGCAAATAGGCAAATTTCCTGTTTTTCATGATCTTCTCCTATTCTTTCAAGGCCCCTATCATGACACCTTGATTAAAGTATTTTTGGACGAATGGATACAGCATCATAATCGGTGCTGTTGAGATAACGATGGCTGCATATTTCATCATATCAGCCTTAATACGGAGGTCAGAAGCTACCTCCCCTGTTGCTTGCGATTGCAACATTTGATTACTAATTAAGAGACGGCGCAGGATCAATTGCAGGGGTTGAAGATTTTCATTGGTCAAATAAATCAAGGCATTGAACCAAGAATTCCAGATCCCTACTGCTGTCCAAAGTCCAATAACGGCAATAATAGCCTTGGACAAGGGGAGCACGATCTTTCTAAAGTAATAAATGGTTCCGCACCCATCGATCTGGGCGGCTTCCCACATCCCTTCTGGAATACTATTGTTAAAGAAAGTCCGAGCTACAACGATATTGTAAGGAGATACTGCAAATGGTACAACCATTACCCAGAAGGTGTCGACCAATCCCATTTGTTTCACTGTCAAATAAATGGGAATCAAGCCCCCAGAGACAAACATGGGAACGATAAAGAAGACACTGACCCATTTCTTAGCAAAGAGGTCCTTTCGCGACAAGGCGTAACCGGCCGGGATATTAATGACCAGAGCAACGATGGTTCCTACAACCGTGTAGAGGATGGTATTGAGATAGCTCTTTAGAAACAAAGGCTGCTCAATCAAGCGTTGATAGCCATCTAGTCGCCATTCCCTCGGAATAAACCAAACCTTACCAGTTGCCACATCAGATGGATTACTGAAGGAGGCAATAATGACAAACCACAAAGGGTAGACAATCAACAGAATCAAGCAAATCGCTAGACCATAGATAAAAACATCAAAGAGGATTTCCGACTTGGTGTTTCTCGCATGTTGAAACAATTTCACAATTCCTCCTCCTTTCTAGAACAATCCTGTCTTGGTATAGCGTTTCGCAAACCAGTTGACCGACAATAAGATGATCAAGTTGACCAAGGTATTAAAGAGACCGATCGCTGTCGAATAACTATATTGGAAATTAATCATCCCCACTTTGTAGACATAGGTCGAAATGATTTCACTTCCTGCCAGATTGAGTGGATTTTGCAAGAGCAAGACCTTTTCAAAACCAACACTGAGAAGACTTCCTGCTCTGAGAATCAAGAGAATCATCGCCGTTGGTAACAGTAAGGGTAAGTCAATATGACGGATTTTTTGCAATCGACTCGCCCCGTCCATAGTCGCTGCTTCATAAAAGGTCGGATCAATGGCCGATAGAGCGGCTAGATAGATGATACTATCCCAACCAATATGTTGCCAGACATCGCTCCAGACATAGACACCCGCAAAGCTACCCGGTTTAGATAAGAGGGCAGGCATCTTTAAGCCAACCAATTTGAGGACATTGGCTAACAGTCCACTACTTGGAGAGAGAAAGAGAATAATCATCCCACACATGACCATGGTCGAGATAAAATGAGGCAAATAAGTCGTTACTTGAAAGATTTTTTTGAACTTGCCCACACGAATCTGGTTGCAAATAATGGCTAGAACAATCGGCAAGGGAAAACCAACCAGAATACTGTAAATAGAAATTTTCAAGGTATTCTTCATGGTTGTTGCAAATTGGAAGGATGAGAAGAACTGGTTAAAATACTTGAGACCAGCCCAAGGACTTCCAAATATCCCAGTAGCGGGAGAGTAATCTTTAAAAGCGATGACTAGACCCGCCATAGGGATATAGGCAAATAAAATCAATAAAATAATCGATGGCAGGAGCAGCACATATAAAGGAATATTTTTCTTAAATTTGCTCTGCTTCGCATTTACTTCGCTTTTCATAAGGCCCTCCTTTTCTTTCTCCTCTATTTTATAGGAATCCTTTCCATCTTTATAGAACTTTTTCGTGCATCTTCATTCACTTTTCCGTTTTCTCCACACAAAAACATGCACTTTCCCGATTTTTTTTACTTTAATATCGGTTTTGTTCATGAATCCGTTTTCAAATAGTGCTATAATATATGTGAGGTGCTCATTATGAAAGCTATTCACAGAAGTACACGAGATCACTCGATTCAATTTTTTTCGCGCCTACTCTTTCTCCTCTTAGTTGTCAATACCTTGATCAACCTTTTGATTGGTGGGATTAGCCGAAATTTTATTAAACACCAAAACATGCTCCATTTAGAGGACTCGATTCATATCTATGCGGATTCCTTAAATACAGAGCTTCACTCCGTTGAGCGTTTTATGTACAGTACCATTAGTCACAATGACTATTTGACAGAGCTCAATACCCCGCTTGATTTCACGGATTTTCATGAAAATCTAAAAAAATTGCGGATCGATTTCACGGAGTTTCAGTACCAGATGGATAGCCCCATTACCTTTTTCATAGAGACAAGAGATATCCCTCATTTTTTCAATGCCTCCAGTCTTCAACTGCCCTACCTGGACTATGTACAATTGAAAGATCATCTTAAAACTTATGACAAAGAAACAGACAAGGCCCGTCAAAAATGGCAACGAATCAGCCTGAACCAGCATGATTATCTCTTAAAATCCCTCCATTACAAGGGCAAGGCTATCTATGCCATCATTTCTACCCAGGATATTTTAAAACCCTTGCAAAAGCTCAATATCGGGAAAAAAGGGCGCTTATCCATCGATCGCCCCAACCAGATCCATGCTACAGATTCCGTCATTCAAGCCGGTAGCAATCAAACCCACCTGCCTTTTGATCTGTATGTGACGGTCGATTACGGAGACGTTTTCCGTACAAATATCGTACTGGAAACCCTTCTCTCCTTGGTCCCTTTGATCATCGCCGTTCTCTCTACCATTCTGATCCTTTATATTCGTCAACGGATGATCCAGCCGATGAAACGACTCACCCAACGTCTTTCGCAACTAGATGCTGCTTCTACCAAACTAGATGTGATCGAAGACCAAGGGATCTTAGAGATCGATCAGGCCAATCACAAGCTCAATCAGGTCCTGATCCATATGAAAGACCTCCAAATTCGAGCCTACCACGCGCAACTCAATCTCAAAAAAGTCGAACTCAACTATCTCAAAAATCAAGTCCGACCCCACTTTTACCTCAACATGCTCTCCATGATTCACAGCATGCTCCAGACCAAGGACTATAAGGAAATCGAGGAGTTGACCAAGGTGACTTCCAACTACTTGCGTCACCTCTTTCAAGCCAACCAAGATTTCAATCGCTTAGCAGATGAAATCCAACATATCCGAAATTACCTAGAGATCCAGAAAATCCGCTATGGGGACAGCATCCACTTTGACCTGGACTGGGATCCTGGTCTGAAAGATGCGGCCATTCCACCCCTGCTTCTACAAACCTTTGTGGAAAATGCCATCAAACACGGCTTTTCCTTCCAAGATTCCTTCCACATCCAGCTTTCCATTCATGAAGAAGCAAACCAACACCTTGCTATTTCCCTTCAGGATAATGGTCCTGGTTTTACCTCCGCTATCTTACAAGATCTAGCAGAGAAAAAATCCTTAGTCACAGAAGGTGGCCACCACATTGGTTTGACCAATGCACGGGAGCGACTAGATCTCCTCTATCCAGATCACTACACGCTTCAATTTTCAAATGGATCCCAAGGAGGTGCCCGCATCCAACTGAGCCTTCCTTATGAACCCTACAAAGGAGACACACATGAATATCCTACTCGTTGACGATGATCGTTTTATCATTAAAGCCCTACAGGAAACCATCCATTGGGAAGCCTTGGGCATTGAGCAGGTATATACCGCCTCCAGTCTGAGCCAAGCCCAAGCCATCATTCAAAGTCACCCAATCGCCCTCATGATCAGTGATATCGAGATGCCACAAGGCAGTGGACTAGATCTCCTAGCCTGGGTCCGGTCAGAAAAATATGACATTCAAACGATCTTCCTCACCAATTATGCTGATTTCAATTATGCCCAAAAAGCCATTGAACTCCAAAGTTTTGAATACTACCTCAAACCGATTGACCCCGACCGCTTAGAATTTATCATTCAAAAAGCCCTCAATAAGATCAAGCGCCACAAGAGTGCGGCCCAATTAGCCCAGCAAGGACAAAAAGAAGCTGAATTTTGGCATGACTACTTGCGAAAACCGCGTCCATCTCAAGCAGAACAGCTCCTTCAAGAAGTGGCAAAACGGGGCTATAGCCCCAAACCTCATGAAGACTACCTCTTAGTCCTCATCACTCTCCACTTAATTGAAGAAGACTTTCACCCCAGCGTCCCTTCTTGGCGCTTGCAGCTCCGCCATTGTATCAAGGAGCTCTCCCTGGATTTCCCTGTCCACTACTGCGCCCTCAGTAAAATCGAAAGCCAGACCGATCGCTACCTCTGCCTCTTCAAAAAGAATCAGACTACAGAGTGTGCAGACTTCCTAAAGGCTATCCAGCAGAAGATTCAGCAAGACTTAGACCGATCCTCTATCCTTCTCTATTCAGATGCTATTTCCCTTGAGACGCTATTGATGCAGGCTCTGCAACTCTGCCAATACAGTGAAGAACAAGTCTTCCATTGGAACAGGATCCACTCCTATGCTTCTTTGGCTCCACTACCTCAAAAGCCTGCTCATCGGACATCGCTCACTTTTACAAATCAACTAGAGACAGAACAGCTCCTCCAAATCATCCATAGCTTAGAGACTCAAGATCGCATTCCGCTCTCAGCTCTAAGTGAACTCCAGCTAGACTGGACCCAGCAAATTGGGATTTATCTGGACAAGAACGGCATTCTCGCCCACAAGTTATTTCAAAACAAACACCATCAATTTCTCTTCGAACGGCGGTTTCATGCCATCGAAGCTTTTGAGGCCTATATTGGAGATTACTGGAGCTCTGCTCGCCATTATGTGATCGATCTAGAACACCAATCCAATCTCATCCAGCGGATCACTGACTACATCGATCACCATTACAAGGAGGATATCAGTCGCACCAAGCTGGCCGAAATGGTATTTCTTAGTCCAGATCATCTAGCACGGGTGTTTAAGCGCGACACCGGCGAAACCCTGGTGAAATACATCACCGATAAACGGATGGCGGCCGCAAAAGAGATGCTATCGCAAAGCGATACCCCCATTTACCAAGTCGCCCTTCAGGTGGGCTACGACAACTACTCCTACTTTACAAAGGCTTTTAAACAAAAGGTCGGCCTCTCCCCAGGAGATTACCGCAAGCAATTCCAAGAGGCCTTTTAAAACATGAAAAAACCTTTGAAAAAGGATTCCTTTCCAAAGGTTTTATTTTCTTCTCTTTCTGATTTCTTTTTCAATGGCACTAGCAATCTTCTCCACCATATAGGCTGTCTGGAGATTGCGCAAGATCAAGAGGGCCCAAAAACATGCAAAGAGCATTTGACCCGCCATGGTCGCTTCATTGAAAAAATAAGTCTCCATAGCAGTAAAGACTGCTATCACTGCAAATTGTTTTCTATTCATAAAATTATTTTACCATGATTCAGTAAAAAATTCATGTATTAATCGTCTTGCAGGGTGATTTTATCGGATAAAAAGTGAAATTCCTCAGGGATGACACTTTCTTCTTCTACCACTTCCGCTTTTTGTCCACGCGCCTTAGCCGAAAACTCTGCCCGAATTTGAGTCCATTCTTCCATCGAAACCGCTAGAATCTCTGGCGAGAAGCCAGCAGCATTGCTGAGGATATTTCCAAACATGGTATTGAGGTTGTCCCGCTTCATGGTCTGTTCAGCATTAAAGGCAGACTCAAAGGCTAAAATAGCGTGATTTTCATTGGCAGCGACCGGCTGGGATCCAATTAAGAGGGCCTTATCCGCACCTGCCAAGCTCTCGATGATTTCCCCCCAAGCGTTCTGAAGACGGATCAAGTTGGTCCGTGCCAACTCTGGGTTTTCAACCGCCTCTTGCAAGATCGCGTTGACCTTGTTTCGATCTGCACGGTAGCCCTTGCTCGACTTGGTTGGGCGAGCTACTGCTGGTTTTGAAGCAGGAAGACTGCTACCTGATTGCGCTAACTGTTGCTTGAGTTGAGCGACTTCCTTCTTCAAGTCTTCCAGCTGAGCTAGCACATTGGAAGGAACTTCCACAGCTGCTGAGTTAGAAACTTGGCCCGTGCTTTCAGCCAATTTAATGGTCATCATTTCAGTGTAAATGCGCGGTTGCAGACTATTTTTGATATCCGCTAGACTGGTTGTCGCCTGGTCAATCAGGGCAAAAAGACGGGCTTGATCAGCTTCCAGATTCGCCGCAAACAAGTCACTAGCGTGAGTGTTTTCTCCGCCTGTCTGAACAATCAAGAGATCTCTCAGGTATTGAAGTAAGTCCGTGACGAAACGGGCCATATTCTTCCCATTATCAAAGATAATCGCCAGCTGATCCAGCGCCGCTGTCGCATCATGAGCCAGGATGGCAGCCACGTACTGATCGAGCGCAGCTAGACTGATGGAACCGGTAATCTCTTCGGCGATTGCTGTCGTCAACTCACTACCCGCCGTCAGACTCAGGGCTTGGTCCAAAATGGACAAGGCATCCCGCATCCCACCTTCAGCGCGCCGAGCGATGATCTGCACAGCATCTGTTTCATAGGCAATGCCTTCTGTAGCTAAGATGCTTTCCAAATGGTGAACGATATCCGGCAGTTTGATGGATTTGAATTCAAAGCGTTGCACCCGAGACAGAATGGTCGCAGGAATCTTGTGTAACTCCGTTGTTGCAAGGATAAATACTACATTTTCCGTTGGCTCTTCCAGCGTCTTCAACAAGGCATTAAAGGCCCCTGTCGAGAGCATGTGGACCTCATCGATAATATAGACCTTGTGCTTGGCTAGACTCGGAGCATAAGTGGATTTGTCGCGAATATCGCGAATCTCATCGACCCCATTGTTGGAGGCCGCGTCGATCTCGATGACATCTTCTAGGCTCCCATTGGTAATGGATTCACAGATATAGCAGTCGTTACAAGGCTCCCCATTGACTTGATTAGGACAGTTCATTGCCTTAGCAAAGATCTTGGCCACACTAGTTTTCCCAGTACCACGAGGACCCGAAAAGAGATAGGCATGGCTGATCTTCTCCTGCTCAACGGCCTGTCTCAATGTCCGTGCCACCACTTGCTGGCCGACCAATTGGCCAAAGGTCTGGCTACGGTATTTCCGATATAAAGCTTGATACATTAGTTCTTAACTCCAAACATCTTAAAGTCCCAGTTTGTCTTATCGATCAAGATAGCGACAAACTTTTCCAAATACTCCTGATCCAGCTGATCATAGTCAGAGACACACTCCGAATCCAGATCTAAAACTCCAAGGAGCTGACCGTCCTTGACCATAGGCACCACAATCTCACTCATAGCCCGACTATCACAGGAAATATAGTTGGCATGCTGGCGCACATCATCGACAATGATGGTTTCCTGCTTTTGAGCTGCTTCTCCACAGACACCCTTTCCAAGAGCGATATGGACACAAGAAACACCTCCCTGAAAAGGTCCCAAGATCAATTCCGTTTGGTCATACAAATAAAAACCCGCAAAGACCGAACGAGGCAGGGCTTGATTTAACAGCGCACTGGCATTGGACAGATTAGCCAAGGCATTGCTTTCTCCTGTTAAGAGAGCGTCTAACTGAGCCAGCAAGAGCTGGTATTGTGATTCTTTTTCCGAATGTTTCATACCTTCCATTATACCAAATCTTTACCCAAAAATTAAGCTTCAAACAACGAAAGAAAAGAGAGTGGGACAGAAATCGGTCATTCGTTAGAATTCGATTTCGTCGTCCCACCTCCGCACAGTTGAGTAGGGCTGTAAAAGCTGATGAAATCAGCGTAG
>JAWDWJ010000002.1:0-92333 GCA_032477695.1 Streptococcus parasanguinis | reverse complement strand
TACGCTGATTTCATCAGCTTTTACAGCCCTACTCAACTGTGCGGAGGTGGGACGACGAAATCGAATTCTAACGAATTACCGATTTCTGTCCCACTCTCACTTTTTACTTTTTTAATAATGTTAGAAAATGACGGTTAGGAAGCGCTTTAAAGAGGAATATAAACAAAAATAAACAAAATGCGACAAAAAATGATTGACATTCAATCAATATAGTGATATACTCTAACCATAAAATAAATAGTTAGATAAGGAGGTGGCAACAATGGGATTAAATCAACTCTTTAACAAAGATCTTGTGTTTTGCCTACATGCCAAGGATCAAACAGATCTCTTTGAGCAGGTAGCAAGCTTACTTGAAGAGCGACAGATTGTGACACCAACCTATCGTTCCGCTTTGATTGAGCGTGAAAAGTCTTTCCCGACTGGATTAGACATGGAATTTCTTGGTAAGGACTTACCAAATGTGGCGATCCCGCACACAGACATTGTCCATAATCTCACTGAGAATGTGGTCGTGGTTCGTTTGGATCAACCAGTAACCTTCCATAATATGATTGCTCCAGATAAGGAAGTTCAAGTTTCACTTTTATTCTTCATTATCAACAATTCAAGCTCTAGCCAAACCAATATTTTGGCCCAGCTGATGGATTTCTTTACATCCAATGGAAATCTCGAAGCTCTATCAAAATTAGATAGTGAAGATAAGCTTTATCAATACATTACGGAAACTATTTCCTAAAACATTCGTAAATATTTATAATGGAGGACATCCAAATGATTAAAATTTTAGCTGCCTGTGGTGCAGGCGTGAACTCTAGCCACCAAATTAAGAATGCCTTGGAAGAAGAGTTGTCAAACCGTGGTTATGATGTGCGTTGTGATGCTGTCATGGTCAAAGATGTCAATGAAGATTTGATTTCAGGTTATGATATCTTTACTCCAATTGCTGCAACTGATTTGGGATTCGATCCTGGTATTCCAGTGGTAGAAGCAGGACCAATTTTGTTCCGTATTCCAGCAATGAGTGCGCCAGTCTTTGATAACATCGAAGCTGCCATTAAAGAACACGGATTAAGTTAATATTTTTTTAAAACAGTTTGTAAGCGTTATCCAATGATAAAATTGGGAACACTTTGTGCCGTAAATTACAAAAAATTATAAATCGGGAGGATTTATTATGAATGGCATTATTGATTTTGCCAATAAATTTTTCAAACCCATCCTAGACATGGGTGCTCCGATCATCATGTTGATCGTCTTGACTTTATTGGCTCTCTTGTTTGGAGTGAAATTCTCTAAAGCCCTTGAAGGTGGTATTAAACTTGCCATCGCCCTTACTGGTATCGGTGCTATCATCGGTATGTTGAATGGAGCTTTCTCAGCGTCTCTTGCAAAATTCGTTGAGAATACTGGTATTCAATTGAATATCACAGACGTTGGTTGGGCGCCTCTTGCGACCATCACTTGGGGGTCTGCCTGGACACTTTACTTCTTGTTGATTATGTTGATCGTCAACGTTATCATGCTTGCTATCAAGAAAACAGATACACTTGACGTCGATATCTTCGATATCTGGCACTTGTCTATCACTGGTCTTTTGATCAAATGGTATGCTGACAACAACGGTGTGAGCCAAGGTTTATCACTCTTCTTGGCAACTCTTGCAGTTGTCCTTGTAGGGATTATGAAAATCATCAACTCAGACTTGATGAAACCAACATTTGATGATCTTTTGAATGCTCCAAGTTCATCACCTATGACTTCAACTCACATGAACTACATGATGAACCCAATCATCATGGTCTTGGATAAAATCTTTGACAAATTCTTCCCTGGTCTTGATAAATACGACTTCGACGCTGCTAAATTGAACAAGAAGATCGGTTTCTGGGGATCTAAATTCTTTATCGGTTTCCTTCTTGGTATCGTCATCGGTATCATGGGTACTCCACATCCAGTAGCTGGTGTCCCAGATGCTGCCAAATGGGAATTGGTTATTAAAGGTTGGTTGAGCCTTGGTTTGACTGCCGGTGTCTGCTTGGAATTGTTCTCATTGATCGGTTCTTGGTTCATCGCAGCGGTAGAACCATTGTCACAAGGTATTACAAACGTTGCTACTAAACGTCTTCAAGGACGTAAATTCAACATCGGTTTGGACTGGCCATTTATCGCTGGTCGTGCTGAAATCTGGGCTTGTGCCAACGTACTTGCACCAATCATGTTGATCGAAGCAGTGCTTCTTTCTAAAGTCGGAAATGGTATCTTGCCACTTGCAGGGATCATCGCTATGGGTGTAACTCCAGCCTTGTTGGTTGTAACACGCGGTAAATTGATCCGTATGATCATCTTCGGAAGCCTTCTCTTGCCACTCTTCCTTCTTTCAGGTACATTGATTGCACCATTTGCAACTCAATTGGCTAAGAGTGTTGATGCCTTCCCTAAAGGGGTAGCTTCTACTCAATTGATCACTCACTCAACTCTTGAAGGACCAGTTGAAAAATTGCTCGGTTGGACAATCGGTAACGCAACAACTGGTGATATCAAAGCGATCCTTGGTGTAGTTGTCTTCTTGGCATTCTATATCGGAATCTTCGCTTGGTACAGAAAACAAATGATCAAACGTAACGAAGAATATGCTGCAAATGCAAAATAATCGTTTCATGTAGTTTGAAAACTGACACCATATCTTTTCTAGATATGGTGTTTTTATTTTTAAAAAATGTTCGAAAATAAACAATTTAATGTTGACTTTCGTTCAAAATAGGTGTAATATAATATCAAAAGTAAGAAAATGTTTCTTTGTGAAAAATTAACAACAGGAATATTTGCTGAAACAAACAAAAGGAGGACAGGACATGTCTATTGTAATTGGTGCAGATGCTGCAGGATTAAGATTAAAAGATCTCGTGAAAGAGTTTCTTGTAAAAGAAAACTTCGATGTTGTGGATGTAACCGCTGAAGGTCAAGATTTTGTAGATGTGACACTTGCAGTTGCGAGCGAAGTGAACAGAAACGATCAAAATCTTGGAATCGTGATTGATGCTTATGGAGCTGGTCCATTTATGGTTGCGACTAAAATCAAAGGAATGGTGGCAGCAGAAGTTTCAGATGAACGTTCTGCTTATATGACACGTGGACACAACAATTCTCGAATGATTACCATGGGAGCTGAAATTGTTGGGGATGAATTGGCGAAAAACATTGCCAAAGGCTTCGTCAATGGTAAATACGACGGCGGCCGTCACCAAATCCGTGTTGATATGTTGAATAAGATGTGCTAATGAGAGGAGAATTCAAATGAGAATTGCAATTGGTTGTGATCACATTGTGACAAATGAAAAAATGGCTGTTTCTGATTTTTTGAAATCAAAAGGATACGAAGTGCTCGACTTTGGGACTTATGACCATACACGTACCCACTATCCAATCTTTGGTAAGAAAGTCGGTGAAGCCGTAGCAAGTGGCCAAGCAGATCTTGGTGTTTGTATCTGTGGTACTGGTGTTGGGATTAACAATGCTGTTAACAAAGTACCTGGTATCCGTTCTGCCTTAGTACGCGATATGACAACTGCTCTTTATGCAAAAGAAGAATTGAACGCGAATGTCATCGGGTTTGGTGGTAAAATTACGGGTGAATTGCTCATGTGCGATATCATTGAAGCATTCATCCACGCTGAATACAAACCAACTGAAGAAAATAAAAAATTGATCGCTAAGATCCAACATGTGGAAACCCATAATGCTCATCAAGCGGATGCTGATTTCTTTACAGAATTCCTTGAAAAATGGGACCGTGGTGAATACCACGACTAAGAGGTGACGTATGATATTAACGGTCACGATGAACCCTTCGATTGATATTTCTTATCCTTTGGATGTACTCCAGTTGGATACAGTCAATCGTGTGGCTGAGGTGAGTAAGACAGCTGGTGGGAAAGGTCTTAATGTTACTCGTGTACTTTCTGAGATAAAGGATCCAGTGGCAGCGACCGGCCTACTTGGTGGTCGGACGGGGCAATTCATTCTCGATCATTTAGGAGAAGGGATAGAGGAACGTTTCTTTGAAATTGCTGGAGATACACGTAATTGTATCGCCATCCTTCACGAAGGCAAGCAAACAGAAATCTTAGAAAAAGGTCCAACCATTTCTGAGAAAGAAGGGCAAGGTTTCCTCGACCATTACCGTCACTTGATCGATCAAGTGGAAGTGGTTGCGATCTCAGGTAGTCTTCCTGCTGGTTTACCAGTGGATTATTATGCTAGCCTTGTCAAGATTGCAAGGGAAGCTGGAAAACCAGTCGTACTCGACTGCTCGGGAGCTTCTTTAGAAGCTGCGATTCAAGCAGATGTCAAGCCTACAGTCATTAAGCCTAACAATGAAGAGTTGTCTCAATTGTTAGGAAAAGAAGTGAGCAAGAATGTGGAAGACCTAAAAGAAATTCTTCAGGATGCTCTCTTTGATGGCATCGAATGGGTGATAGTCTCTCTTGGAGCAAATGGCGCTTTTGCGAAGCACGGGGATGTCTTCTATAAGGTAGATATTCCTAAGATTGATGTCGTCAATCCAGTCGGATCTGGTGATTCGACTGTTGCAGGAATTGCATCTGGTCTCTATCATCATGAGAGTGACGCAGACTTGCTCAAGAAAGCAAATGTTCTTGGAATGTTAAATGCGCAAGAAGCACAAACAGGACATGTCAACATGGGGCACTATGATGCCTTGTATCAACAATTAATCGTAAAAGAGGTATAAAATGGTATTAACAGAACAAAAACGCAACTATTTGGAACGTCTTAGTACAAAAGACGGTGTTATTTCAGCTTTGGCCTTCGACCAACGTGGGGCTTTGAAACGCTTGATGGCCAAATACCAGGACACTGAGCCAACTGTAGCACAAATGGAAGAATTGAAAGTTCTTGTAGCAGATGAATTGACAAAATATGCTTCATCAATGTTGTTGGACCCAGAATATGGTTTGCCTGCTACGAAAGCCTTGGACAAAGATGCTGGGCTCTTGCTTGCATACGAAAAGACTGGTTACGATACATCTAGCACCAAACGTTTGCCTGACTGCTTGAACCTTTGGTCAGCAAAACGCATCAAAGAACAAGGTGCAGATGCTGTGAAATTCTTGCTCTACTATGATGTAGATAGTGCAGAAGAACTCAACCAAGAAAAACAAGCTTATATCGAACGCATTGGTTCAGAATGTGTGGCAGAAGACATTCCATTCTTCCTTGAAATCTTGGCTTATGACGAAGGAATTGCGGATGCAACCTCTGCTGAATATGCAAAAGTGAAACCTCGTAAAGTCATTGAAGCTATGAAAGTCTTCTCAGATCCTCGTTTCAATATCGATGTATTGAAAGTAGAAGTTCCAGTTAATGTCAACTACGTGGAAGGATTTGGAGAAGGTGAAGTTGTCTATAGTCGTGAAGAAGCGGCTGCCTTCTTTAAAGAACAAGAAGAAGCAACCAACCTTCCATACATCTACCTCAGTGCTGGTGTATCAGCAAAACTCTTCCAAGAAACTTTGGAATTTGCTCATGCATCAGGTGCTAACTTCAACGGTGTCCTTTGTGGACGTGCGACATGGGCAGGTTCAGTAGAAGCTTACATCAAAGATGGAGAAGCAGCTGCTCGTGAATGGCTTCGTACAGAAGGTCGTCAAAATATTGAAGAATTGAATGCGGTCTTGGCTAAAGTGGCAACACCTTGGACAGAACGCGTGTAAGAAACAAATCGTTATTGCCTCCTAAAGCAACATTTAGAACATTGGAAGGAAGAAATTCCTTCCAATGTTCTTCATTATTTTTAGGCTTTGTTTATTTTTTATAAAAAATGTTTAAAAATTTTCGCTGTAAGGGTTTACAAAATAAAAAACTTATGATAGAATAAGTCCATAAGTTAAATAGCAGTGAGCGTTACTAAGTTAGATTAGGCGTGACCACAAGTAGATTGAACAATTAGCGTAGGCTAGTTTTTTCAGTTGCTTCGTGGTCATTTTTATTTGCTTTTAACAAATTTTGCAAAGGAGAGCCTCATGTATCGTATTATCCATCCAATGAACAATAATGTTGCTTTGGTTCAAAATGAGCTTCAACAAGAGTTAATTGTTGTTGGGAGTGGGATTGCTTTTGGGAAAAAGAAACATGATCTGGTAGCTGATGATAAGGTCGAAAAAGTATTTCGTTTAAACACGGATGAATCAAGAGAAAACTTTATGGCCCTTCTAAAGGATGTTCCTCTTGATTTCATCACAACCACTTATGAAGTGATTGATACCTTGTCTAAGAAATATGCCTATCCTGTTCAAGAATATATCTATGTGACACTAACAGATCACATCTTTTGTTCTTACCAGGCGGTTCAACAGGGAAGATACAAACACAGTGATCTACCTGATGCGTCTGCTATGCATCCGATCCCCTATAAAATCGCAAAGGAAGCGATTGAAATCTTTCGAGAGCGGCTCTTGGATCAATTTCCCGATGACGAAGTGAACCGCATCGCCTATCACTTCATCAATGCACAAGGGGAAGTCATTCATGAGCAGGATCCTGATGTCCAAGATCGCCAAGCGATTTTGAAAGCTGTAGAGGAAAAATTAGCTCAAAATGGATTGAAACGAAAAGAAGAGAACAGTCATTTCTACGATCGCTTTATGATCCATCTTAATTATTTCCTTGACTCCCTAGATAAGGGAAGAGAGGATCCTGAAGGCTTGAGCGAGATGGAACAACTGATCCAGCTAAGTTATCCAAAGGCTTATGAGATTAGTCATCAGATCTACCAAACCATCGCTGAACAGACTGGAGCTAAGATATCTCCTAATGAAAAAGTCTATTTAGCCTTGCATATTCAACGTCTATTATAAAATTTTTAAAAAGGTTATCATAAGGAGGAACCAACATGAATAAAGAAGAAGTCCAATTACTTGGGTTTGAAATTGTCGCTTATGCCGGTGACGCTCGATCAAAATTGATAGAAGCATTAAAAGCTGCTGAAAATGGTGATTTTGCGAAAGCAGAATCCTTAGTAGAAGAAGCGGGTAGCTGTATCGCTGAGGCTCACAAATCTCAAACGACCATGCTAGCGCAAGAAGCTGCAGGAGAAGAAATCCCCTATAGCATCACCATGATGCATGGTCAAGACCATCTCATGACAACGATCTTATTAAAAGACGTGATTCACCATCTGATTGAACTGTATAAAAGAGGAGCAAAATAATGAATAAACTGATTGAACTGATTGAAAAAGGGAAACCTTTCTTTGAAAAGATTTCTCGAAACAAATATTTGCGAGCGATTCGGGACGGCTTTATTGCAGGGATGCCTGTGATCCTCTTCTCATCTATCTTCATCCTAATTGCGTATGTACCAAACGCTTGGGGATTCCATTGGTCTAAAGATATTGAAACTTTCTTGATGACTCCATATAGCTATTCTATGGGCATCTTGGCCTTCTTCGTTGGTGGGACAACGGCTAAGGCTTTGACTGATTCAATGAACCGTGACCTCCCAGCAACCAACCAAATCAACTTCATTTCTACAATGTTGGCTTCTATGGTTGGCTTCTTGCTCATGGCTGCTGAACCTGCTAAAGATGGCGGATTCTTAACAGCATTCATGGGGACTAAAGGGTTGTTAACAGCCTTTATTGCTGCATTCATTACTGTTAATGTTTACAAAGTCTGTGTGAAAAACAATGTGACCATCCGCATGCCGGACGAGGTTCCACCAAATATTTCACAAGTATTTAAAGACTTGATTCCATTTACATTATCAGTTGTACTCTTGTATGCACTTGAATTAGTTGTTAAAGCAAGCCTTCATGTAACGGTTGCTGAATCAATCGGTACTCTTCTTGCTCCTCTATTCTCTGCTGCTGATGGTTACCTTGGAATTACAATCATCTTTGGTGCCTTCGCCTTCTTCTGGTTCGTAGGGATTCATGGTCCTTCAATCGTTGAACCAGCTATCGCAGCGATTACTTATGCAAATGCCGAAGTAAACTTGAACTTGATTCAACAAGGAATGCACGCTGATAAGATCCTTACTTCAGGTACTCAAATGTTTATCGTTACTATGGGTGGTACTGGTGCGACTCTTGTCGTTCCATTCATGTTCATGTGGTTAACGAAATCAAAACGTAACCGTGCCATTGGACGTGCATCTGTAGTTCCAACATTCTTTGGTGTCAACGAACCAATCTTGTTCGGTGCTCCATTGGTATTGAACCCAATCTTCTTTGTTCCATTTATCTTTGCTCCAATTGCAAACGTATGGATCTTCAAATTCTTTGTTGATACCTTGGGAATGAACTCATTTACTTCTAACCTACCATGGACAACTCCTGGACCTCTGGGTATTGTTCTTGGTACGAACTTCCAAGTACTTTCCTTCATCCTTGCTGCACTTCTAGTAGTAGTGGACGTAATCATTTACTATCCATTCGTGAAGGTTTATGATGAACAAATTCTTGAAGAAGAACGTTCTGGTAAAGCAAACGACAGCTTAAAAGAAAAAGTTGCTGCAAACTTCAATACAGCTAAAGCAGATGCGATTCTTGAAAAAGCTGGTGTTGAAGACGAACCTGTTCAAAACAATATCACAAAAGAAACAAACGTCTTGGTTCTCTGTGCCGGTGGTGGTACCAGTGGACTCCTTGCCAATGCCTTAAACAAGGCAGCAGCAGAATACAATGTTCCTGTCAAAGCAGCAGCAGGTGGCTATGGTGCTCACCGTGAAATGTTGCCAGAATTTGACTTGGTTATCCTTGCTCCTCAGGTTGCTTCTAACTATGAAGACATGAAGGCTGAAACAGATAAACTTGGAATCAAATTGGCTAAGACTGAAGGAGCTCAATACATTAAATTGACCCGCGATGGACAAGGTGCCCTTGCATTTGTTCAAGCGCAGTTTGAAGAATAAGAACGAATAAGTGAGATGGAGATGGATGGCTCACTAACTCCTCTCCACTCACTTTTCCTTTGATCCAATCAAGAAAAAGGTGAAAAAATGACAAAAACACTTCCTAAAGATTTTATTTTTGGTGGCGCCACAGCCGCCTATCAAGCAGAAGGGGCTACTCATACAGATGGGAAAGGCCCTGTTGCATGGGACAAATACTTAGCTGATAACTATTGGTATACAGCAGAACCTGCTAGTGATTTCTACCACAAATATCCAGTAGACCTTCAATTAGCTGAGGAATATGGTGTCAATGGTATTCGGATTTCCATTGCCTGGTCGCGTATTTTCCCAACTGGATATGGTGAAGTGAATCCAAAAGGGGTGGAGTTCTACCATAACTTATTTGCAGAATGTCATAAACGTCATGTAGAACCATTCGTAACTCTTCACCACTTTGATACTCCTGAAGCTCTTCACTCAAATGGAGACTTCTTGAATCGTGAAAATATCGAACACTTTGTAGATTATGCCGCCTTCTGTTTTGAAGAGTTTCCAGAAGTCAACTACTGGACAACCTTTAATGAAATCGGACCTATCGGAGATGGTCAGTACTTAGTCGGAAAATTCCCACCAGGTATTCAATATGACCTTGCTAAAGTCTTCCAATCTCACCACAATATGATGGTTTCTCATGCCCGTGCTGTGAAATTGTACAAAGACAAAGGTTATGCAGGTGAAATCGGAGTAGTCCATGCCCTTCCTACTAAGTATCCTTTGGATCCAGAAAATCCAGCAGACGTTCTGGCGGCTGAGTTGGAAGATATCATCCACAACAAATTTATCTTGGATGCTACTTACCTTGGAAACTATTCAGATGCAACTATGGAAGGTGTTAATCACATCTTATCTGTCAATGGTGGTAGTCTGGATCTTCGGGACGAAGACTTTGCAGCACTTGAAGCAGCTAAAGATTTGAACGACTTCCTTGGAATTAACTACTACATGAGTGATTGGATGGAAGCCTTTGATGGCGAAACAGAAATCATTCATAATGGTAAAGGGGAAAAAGGAAGCTCTAAATACCAAATCAAAGGTGTTGGACGTCGTGTAGCTCCTGACTATGTACCTCGTACTGACTGGGACTGGATCATCTACCCTCAAGGTTTGTATGATCAAATCATGCGTGTCAAGAAAGATTATCCAAATTACAAGAAGATCTACATCACTGAAAACGGACTTGGATACAAAGATGAGTTTGTGGACAATACGGTTTATGACGATGGCCGGATTGATTATGTGAAACAACACTTGGAAGTCTTGTCGGATGCGATTGCTGATGGTGCAAACGTCAAAGGATACTTCATCTGGTCTCTTATGGACGTCTTCTCTTGGTCTAATGGTTACGAAAAACGCTATGGTCTCTTCTATGTAGACTTTGAAACCCAAGAGCGCTATCCGAAGAAATCGGCTCATTGGTACAAGAAAGTAGCTGAAACTCAAGTGATTGAATAAGTATCAACTGGAACTGTTTTAGTTCCAGTTTTTTTATTTTCACTTGATGAAGGTCTCTTAAACGCATCTCTTCTTTCAGCCCCTAATTTATGGTATAATAGATCGATACTGTAATAAGGAAAATAGAATGAATATACAACAATTACGATATGTAGTGGCGATTGCCAATAGTGGTACTTTTCGTGAGGCTGCTGAAAAAATGTATGTGAGTCAGCCGAGCTTGTCTATTTCAGTACGCGATCTGGAAAAGGAACTGGGCTTTAAAATTTTTCGTCGAACTAGTTCGGGGACATTTTTGACCCGTCGGGGAATGGAATTTTATGAAAAAGCGCAGGACGTGGTTAAGGGGTTTGATATTTTTCAAAATCAATATGCCAGTCCTGAAGAAGAGAAGAAAGAATTCTCTATTTCTAGTCAACACTATGACTTCTTGCCACCATTGATGACGGAATTCTCGATCCGCTATCCGGAAAATAAAAACTTCCGCATCTTTGAGTCAACGACGGTCCAAATTTTGGATGAAGTGGCTCAAGGGCATAGTGAGTTGGGGATTATTTATCTCAACCGTCAAAATACCAAGGGAATTATGCAACGGGTTGATAAATTAGGACTTGAAGTGGTGGATTTGATTCCTTTTCAGACTCATATTTACCTTCGCAAGGGACACCCTCTGGCTAAGAAGAAAAAACTGGTCATGGAAGATCTAGCTCAATTGCCAACTGTTCGCTTTACCCAAGAAAAAGATGAGTACCTCTATTATTCAGAGAACTTTGTCGATACCAGCTCGAGCTCCCAAATGTTCAATGTGACCGACCGGGCTACCTTGAATGGAATCTTGGAACGGACAGATGCTTATGCGACGGGATCAGGCTTTTTAGATAGCCAGTCCGTGAATGGCATTACAGTGATTCCTTTGGAAGATAACCTGGACAATAAAATGGTCTATGTCAAACGCGAAGAGATGGATCTCTCTCCTGTAGCAGAGAAGTTTGTCGAGGTCATGGTAGAATATTTTGATCAAAAGAGGTAAGAAATGAAGAGAAAAACAATGGTCCCAGTAGCGATCGTCCTATTGGTCCTACTGGATCAGTTGGTCAAATGGTATGTGGTGAAGAATATTCCACTGGGTGTCGTTAAGTCTTTTATTCCCCATGTGGTCAGTCTGACCTATCTTCAAAACACAGGTGCAGCTTTTTCGCTTCTTGAAAATCAGCAATGGTTCTTTACCCTCATCACTCTAGTCGTGATGGTAGGGGCCTTTTACTATCTCTATAAGCATCTCAAGGGGTCGCTTTGGATGGTGACAGGTTTGACCTTGGTTATTGCAGGTGGCTTGGGGAATTTTATCGATCGCCTGCGTCAGGGCTTCGTGGTCGATATGTTCCACCTGGACTTTATGAATTTTGCCATTTTTAATGTAGCAGATAGTTATTTGACAGTTGGAGTTTTCTTGCTCCTGATCCTGATGTTGAAAGAGGAAACGCATGGAAATTAAAATCGAAGTAGCCGGTGCGCGACTGGATAAGGCTTTGGCGGATTTGACTCCCTTGTCACGAGCTGTGGCCAATGAGCAGATCAAAGAAGGAAAAGTTCTGGTCAATGGGGTTGTGAAAAAAGCCAAGTACACGGTTAAAGAAGGGGACATCATCCAGTATGAAGTCCCAGAAGTGGAAGAGGTCAGCTATGAAGCAGAAGATCTACCCTTAGACATCGTCTTTGAGGACCAGGATGTTGTAGTGGTCAATAAGCCACAGGGCATGGTCGTTCACCCTAGTGCGGGTCATACCAGTGGGACCTTGGTCAATGCGCTCTTATACCATGTCAAGGACCTTTCAGGAATCAATGGAGAATTGCGTCCAGGGATCGTTCATCGGATCGATAAAGACACGTCAGGCCTCCTGATGGTCGCAAAAAATGACCAAGCCCACGTCGCCTTAGCAGAGGAACTAAAAGACAAAAAATCTCTACGGAAGTATTGGGCCATTGTTCATGGCAACCTCCCCAACGATCGTGGGATGATTGAAGCACCAATTGGTCGCAGTGAAAAGGACCGGAAAAAACAGGCGGTGACAGCTAAAGGAAAACCTGCAGTGACCCGTTTTCAAGTTTTGGAACGCTTTGGGAATTACACCTTGGTAGAGTTGCAACTGGAGACTGGACGGACCCACCAAATTCGGGTGCACATGGCCTATATTGGTCACCCCGTGGCTGGAGATCCTGCTTATGGTCCTAAGAAGACACTTAAAGGACAAGGACAGTTTCTGCATGCACGGACACTTGGCTTTACCCATCCCCGTACAGGCGAGACCTTGGAATTTACAGCAGAGGTACCAGAGATCTTTGAGAAAACGCTGGAAGACCTTCGAAAAGGATAATGAAGATGATAGTGGGAAAGAACTCTGACTAGTTAAAAAGAGTTCGTTTTCCCACCCCCGCACAGTTGATTAGGTTATCTTTGGAGCCTAAAAAGCGAACAAAGATGCCAATCAACCACTGCGTCATGCAGTTATTACTATCAAACATAGAGAGCTGGACAGTATTTGTCCAGCCTCACTTTCATTACATACGAAATAAATAGTATTAGAAAGAAACATAGAGATGAAAGCAAAACGAATCGTCTTTAAAGTAGGGACCTCGTCGTTGACCAATCCCGATGGGAGTCTCTCCAGACAGAAGGTCAAGGTCATTACCCAGCAGTTGGCTCTCTTACACGAATCGGGTCATGAATTGATCTTGGTCTCATCAGGGGCGGTTGCTGCTGGGTTTGGTGCCCTTGGTTTTAAGAAACGGCCGACTAAGGTGGCAGATAAGCAAGCCTCTGCAGCAGTTGGTCAAGGTTTATTGATGGAAGAATATACCTCTAATCTTCTTTTACGCAACATTGTTTCTGCACAAATTTTATTAACCCAGGATGACTTTGCGGATCAGCGTCGCTATAAGAATGCCCACCAGGCCCTTTCTGTCTTGCTTAATCGTGGGGCCATCCCGATTATCAATGAAAACGATACAGTCTCGATTGCCGAGTTAAAAGTAGGAGACAATGATACCTTGAGTGCGCAAGTTGCAGCTATGGTTCAAGCTGATCTTTTAGTGCTTTTAACAGATGTCGATGGCCTCTATACAGCCAATCCTTCTCAGGATCCAACAGCTAAGCGTTTGGAGCGGATCGAACACATTTCTCGCGAGATGATCGAGATGGCTGGTGGTGCTGGCAGTAGCAATGGGACTGGTGGAATGCTGACCAAGCTCAAGGCAGCGACCCTTGCGACCGAGTCAGGGGTTCCTGTCTATATTTGCTCGTCTCTCAAGTCCGATGCTTTGATCGAAGCAGCAGAAGAGCAAGCAGATGGCAGTTACTTCCTTGCAGAGGACAAGGGACTAAAAACCCAGAAGCAATGGCTGGCCTTTTATGCAGAAAGCAAAGGTGCTGTTTGGGTGGATGCTGGGGCAGCGGAAGCCCTGTTGGATCATGGAAAGAGCTTATTAATTTCTGGTGTGACTAAGGCAGAAGGCGATTTTTCTTATCACGACATTGTCAGCGTCTATCATCAAGAGACTGGTCAATTACTAGGAAAAGGCAAGGTCCGTCTCGGCCAATCAGCTGTGCGCGATCTGCTCCAATCTAAAAAAGCTAAGGGAATCCTCATCCACCGGGATGATTGGATCTCGGTAACTCCTGAGATTGACCTACTCTTTACAGAATTCTAGAGGAACACGTATGGGAACAACACAAGAACAATTAGCCTTAGCGAAATCAGCTAAGAAAAGCATCAATACATCCAGTACAGCTCTTAAAAATCAGGCCTTGGAGGCCATGGCTAGCCAGCTTTTAAAAGCAACTGAAGCCATTTTAGCAGCCAATCAAATCGATATGGAAGCGGCACGCGGGAAGATTTCTGAAGTCATGCTGGATCGCCTCTTTCTTGATCAAGAGCGGATTGCCGGTATGGCACAAGGAATTCGTGCTTTAATCGACCTGCCAGATCCGATTGGGGAGGTGCTGGATACTGAAGTCTTGGAAAATGGCCTTGAAATCCAGAAAGTCCGAGTCGCTATGGGTGTTATTGGCATCATTTATGAAAGCCGTCCGAATGTAACATCAGATGCTGCAGCGCTTGCCATCAAGAGTGGAAATGCAGTGGTTCTTCGTACTGGAAAGGATGCCTTTCATTCTGCTCAAGCGATCGTGACAGCCCTCAAGGCTGGATTGGAAGAAGCTGGACTGAATCCAGATCTTCTCCAACTGATCCAAGATACGAGTCGAGCTTCTAGCCTTGCTATGATGAAGGCTAAGGGCTATCTGGATTTGCTCATTCCACGTGGTGGTGCTGGATTGATCCAAGCGGTGGTTGAAAATGCCATTGTCCCTGTGATCGAGACAGGAACTGGCATTGTCCATGTCTATGTGGACAAGGAGGCTGATTTCCAGAAAGCCCTCGTCATTATCGAAAATGCCAAGACCAGTCGCCCCTCTGTCTGCAACGCTATGGAGGTTTTGTTGGTCGATCGAGCGATCGCGTCTGACTTCTTGCCCTTGGTCAAAGAGCGTTTAGTGGATGCACGGGAAAGATCCGTTGAATTGCGCCTAGATGAGCAAGCACAGGCTATCATTTCGGGAACAGCAGCACAGGAACAGGATTTTGATACCGAATTTTTAGATTATATTTTAGCAGTTAAGATCGTTGATGGAGTCGAGGAAGCGGTGGACCACATTGAAGCTCATAGCACCCATCATTCGGATGCCATTGTCACTGAAAATCCTGAGACAGCCGCTTATTTCACCCAGCAAGTAGATTCAGCAGCGGTTTATGTCAATGCTTCTACACGCTTTACAGACGGGGGACAATTTGGCCTAGGTTGTGAAATGGGGATCTCAACCCAAAAACTCCATGCGCGTGGACCGATGGGACTCCGGGAAATGACCAGTTACAAGTATATCGTCAGTGGAAATGGTCAAGTGAGGTAAGTCATGAAAGTAGCATTTATCGGTCTTGGAAACATGGGTGCTAGTCTAGCCAAAGCAGTCGCAAAAGAAGTGGACGCGCAAGACCTGCTCTTGGTCAATCGTTCTCCTCAAAAGGTGCAAGAGTTTATCAGCCAGTATGGGGGAACGGCGTCTGATCTTGGACAAGTCTTTCAAGAAGCTGAAGTAATCTTTTTAGGGGTCAAACCCTATCAGATCTGCCCTCTTTTAGAAGAGTACCAGGGCATCTTAGCCCAACGCTCCAATCTCTTGCTGGTTTCTATGGCTGCTGGCCTGGAACTTGAAAAGATGGCTGACATGGTCCAGAACGACCAGCTAGGGCTAATTCGCATCATGCCTAATACGCCTGTAGCTATCGGTCAAGGAGTTATCAGTCTGGCTCGCTCCCAAGCAGTGACAGACCAGCAAGTAGCCCAGGTCAACCAGCTCTTAGCAGGAGCAGGGGCTCTCTACGAAATTGAAGAAAAATTGATGGATCCTGCAACGGCTGTCGCAGGCTGTGGACCAGCCTTTGTCTATCAGATGATTGAAGCCATGGCAGATGCAGGAGTAAGCTTGGGACTTTCACGAGAGCAAGCCTTGAAGATGGCTGCCGAGACCTTCCACGGCGCTAGTCAAATGGTCCTAGAGACAGGCGAACATCCAGCCCGCTTGCGAGATGCAGTTTGTAGCCCAGGTGGCTCTACCATCGCAGGAGTCAATCGCCTGGAACAAGTCGGCTTACGGGGCGACATTATTGCAGGAGTGGAAGCAGCCTATAAACGCACCCAAGAAATGGGACAAGAGTCAGGGCGAAATTAGATAAAATAATTGGTCAAAACCAAGTTTGGAGAACGTTGACGAACTGTTCTTTTATACAAATCTAACAAATTCAGAGTTATCCAATCCTCTATTGAAACTTTTCGCTGTGAGAAAAGTGCCTGAAACTTAATGGTTTCAGGCACTCGGGAGTTTTGAAACCTTAGGTTCAAAACTAAGTCATGGAACTTCTATGAAGTTCGCTGACGTCCGTTCTCACCTAAGGAAAGTTTCTAAGAGGACTTTATTTTCAATGTAAAAGATTGGTTTTTTTGCCAATCTTTTTTACGTTAGAGCGACTCTATTTCTACCAAACCATTTTCGGTCAGACGATAGATTTTTTGGCAGACTTCTTTGAGGAAGGTCCGGTCGTGAGAGACCGTGACTAGTCCGCCTGCGTAGTCTGCGAAAAGGCGTCGAATTTCTGGTTGGGAAGTGGGGGAAAAATTGCGAGTAGGCTCGTCCAAGAGCAGAAACTGGGGACTTGTGAGCACTAGTTGAAGGAGATAGAGTTTTCCTTGCTGGCCACCAGAAAGTTCATAGATCGGATGGTGCATTTCAGAATAGGTAAAGTTGAGGGAGGCTAAATGCAATTGAATGGTGTTGATTTCTTCACGATCGCCTGAATGCTGTAAGAATTGAACGGGTGTCTGAGTCAGAGGGAGGCGTTCAGTGTAATCTTGAGGCATATAGGCAGTGCGGATACTTTCATTCTTCTGTAGACTTTTCCATATCATTTTTAGGAAAGTGGATTTCCCCACACCGTTGGAACCGATAATTCCTATCTTGTCCTGCCCTTGAAGAGTAAGGGAGAGGTCCTTGACCAGGACCCGATCACCAATTGTGAGCTCTTCCTGATCTAAGAGAAGGACTCGTTTTTTAGGAGACAAGGGAGTGAGGGGAGGGAAATGCAGATTGATGACTTCCTCATCATAGGGTTGGGAAGTCATGGATTGGAATTCTCGCTCGTAGCGCTTTTCTTGTGAGAGGAGGGACTTCATTTTCTTTGCCAGAAGACGTCCAGCAGTGCTATCTTTGGTATTTCGTAAGGAGGTTTCGACTTGCTGACGGACGCGATGATGCTTCTCCATTGTTTTTCGGTAGGCTCGTTGATCGTTGGCCGCTTGCTGAGACTGTTGCTTAAATTGTTGTTCCCTCTGGCTACTGTAGTCTTGATAGCCTAGGTGCTCTACGATGGTTTCAGCTTCTTTGCGGTGTTTGATCTGTCTGAGGTGAATGATGGTATCCGCCGTCTGAGTCAAAAAATCCTCATGATGGGAAATAAATATTATGGTTTGAGGACTAGTTTGGATCATCTGCTGGAGCCAGTCCAAGGTCTCCAAATCCAAATCATTTGAAGGTTCATCTAAAAATAGTAATTCATGAGGACAACAAAGTTCGTGAAGCAGTTGGACTTTGAGGGCTTCTCCTCCAGATAGACTTCCGATAGCTTGATCGCTTGCAAAGCGCTCGCTATTAAAATGCAATTGATCTGCCAGTCTGTAAAGGGAGGCATAGTCTAGCTCGTCCTCTCCAAAAAAATATTCTTCCAAGGTTTTTCCCTTCAAAGCTTCCGGTAAAGTTTGGGGAATATAGGCATAGGAGTGAAAGGAAGTGGTGATTTCTCCTTCTATGGTCAGATAATCTGGTAGAGATTTTGGGGACATAAGGACCTGAAGTAAGGAAGATTTTCCATTCCCTTCTTCGCCAATAATAGCAACTTTTTCTCCTTCATGAATGGTCAGGGAAAGATCTCGAACCAGATCGCGTAAATCTTTTGTATGGCGAATGGTGAGGTGGGATAGTTTTAGCATAAGATTCCTTTCTACTGGGACAAAAAACAGCTCTACCTATTTAGTAGAGCTGTATTCATGTGGAACCCAAGCAGAAAAAGACCTTATTTAGCCAACAAATGGTTGGAGAATAGGCGAGAGGGTACACAAAAAGAGATAGAACAAGCAGTCCACTAAATAAAGTATTTTATTTAACGAAACTTAGTTGTTCATATCTCCTTACCTCCGAATATGATTAAATTCATTCTATTCCTTTTATTCCTTCTTGTCAAGGAATTCCTGGCTTCTTATTCCCTTTTCTTTTCGGACTTAGGGGGATTTTATGGTATAATTAAAGGTATGCATACAAAACCAACGTCCGCTTATGTCCACATCCCATTTTGTACCCAGATTTGTTTTTATTGTGATTTTTCGAAGGTTTTTATCAAGAACCAACCGGTCGATGCTTATTTGGATCATTTGATCCAAGAATTTCGTCGGGAAGAAATCACAAATTTACGGACTCTCTATATTGGGGGTGGGACACCGACAGCCTTAACTGCGGATCAGCTAGAGTATCTGCTCAAGGAGCTGACCAAGTCACTTGATCTTTCTCAGATGGAGGAGTTGACCATCGAGGCCAATCCTGGTGATTTGGATCCGGATAAGATTGCTGTCTTAAAGGATTCACCGGTTAATCGGGTTTCTTTAGGCGTACAGACCTTTGATAATCGCTTGCTCAAAAAGATTGGTCGGAGCCATCAAGAGCAGGATATCTATGACAATATCGATCGTCTGAAGCTGGCTGGTTTTGACAATATTTCGATCGACCTCATCTATGCCCTTCCGACGCAAACCATGGAGCAGGTCAAGGAAAATGTCGCTAAGGCTCTTGCCCTCGACATTCCTCATATGAGCCTCTATAGCTTGATTCTGGAGAATCACACGGTCTTTATGAATCGCATGAGACGGGGCAAGCTTCCTCTACCAAAAGAGGAGTTAGAAGCGGAGATGTTTGAATACATCATTCAGGAGTTGGAGCGTGCGGGCTTTGAGCATTATGAAATTTCTAATTTCTCCAAGCCTGGTTTTGAAAGTCGACATAATCTCATGTATTGGGACAATGCTGAGTATTATGGTCTGGGAGCTGGTGCATCCGGCTACGTCAACGGTGTTCGCTACAAGAATCATGGGCCTATCCGTCACTATATGCAGGCGGTCGAAGAGGGAAATGCGCGTGTCCAAGAAGAACATCTGAGTCAGACAGAAATGATGGAGGAAGAGATGTTTCTAGGACTGCGTAAGAAGACAGGCGTTTCCAAGAAGCGTTTCGAAGAAAAGTTTGGTGTGAATTTTGACCAACAATATGGTTCAGTGGTTGAGGAATTGACCCAGCAGGGACTCTTGGTGCCTGACAAGGACATTGTACGAATGACCAAGAAAGGTCTCTTTTTAGGAGACACTGTAGCAGAGAAGTTTATTTTGGAGTAGAAGATGGCAAAAATATTTGAATACAGCATGAAAATTCCTTTTGATATGAGTGATGTCAATGGATTTATAAAAATTCCGCAATTGATCTTGCTGTCTTTGCAGGTATCAGGCATGCAATCGATTGAGCTGGGCATGAGTGATATGTACATTTTAGAGAATTACAATCTAGTCTGGATTATCACGGATTACAATATGAAGATCGATCGTCTCCCAGTTTTTGATGAGAAGATCACTATCGAAACCTATGCCATGAGCCATAATCGGCTCTTCTGCTACCGGGCCTTTAACATCAAGGATGAAGCGGGAAATACCATCATTGAGATGGTGGCGACTTTTGTCTTGATGGACCGTGATACACGCAAGGTTCATCCTGTTATGAGCGAAATCACGGATGCCTTTGACTCAGAGTTTTCAAAAACCATGCTTCGTGGTCCCCGTTTCAAAGAATTAGAAGGGGGCGTGGAACAAGAATACCGGGTTCGGTTTTACGACTTGGATATGAACGGACATGTCAATAATAGCAAGTACTTGGACTGGGTCTTTGAGGTGATGGGAGCAGACTTCTTGACCCATCATGTCCCTAAAAAAGTTCATCTAAAATATGTCAAAGAAGTGCTGGCAGGAGGTGTCATCACCTCTCAATATGAACAAGAGGGCTTGAAAACTCAGCACCAAATTACTTCAGATGGTCAGATCAATGCCCAAGCTGAAATTGAGTGGGAAGAAGTAGAAGAAAAGGGTTGGACTTATGGAAAGTAGAAGATTAAAAAATAAAAAACAGGAACTTGAAAGCTATCAAAAACGGGTTGTGGCCTATGCCAAGCGTCAAAAGAACCCTTTGTACATGTTGGGAGATTGGCTCTTGACTCTTTGTGCTTTGGGCATCATCCTGGTAGAGGAAATTTATAAATTTTTCCGCTATCGCTTGAATTTAGATAGTTTTAGTCGCTTTTTAAGAGAAGATATACGCTGGTACCGGGTCTGGATCCATTTCACCTTGGCCTTTCTTTTACCGGTCATGATCTTCTCGATTGGGATTACTAGCCAATCAGGATCCTTCTGGTCCAATTTCTATCACCGCTTGTCCCAAGGCGTGCTCTTTAGCACAACAGTCAGCCTCGCTGCGACCTTGGTGACGGATTTTGTGGAGAATTTGCAACCAGAAACTAAGTCTGACGGGAAAAATCGGAGCACCAAACGCACGGTTTATCAAATCAGTGTGGATCAGGCAACCGTGATAGGCTTGTTATTGACCATTGTGATCCTCATGGTAGCATCCTTCTTGTTCACCCAATCGGGAAGTCAAGGGATTAATTTTACAGGTTTGGTGTTACAATTTGTCCTCTATGCTGGAGCCTTGCTCTTATATGGTTCTGGTGGACGAGTCGATGCAGAGAAGTTTCATGAAGAAGCTGACACAGAAAGGGAAGAATAAATGCACTACAAGGGCTATTTAATTGATTTGGATGGCACCATTTACAAAGGAAAATCACGAATTCCAGCAGGAGAAGCTTTTGTCCATGAATTGCAGGCGCGTGAGATTCCATATCTCTTTGTCACCAATAACACAACCCGCACACCAGAGACTGTCCGGGATATGCTGGCGACTCACTTCAATATTGAAACCCCTGTGTCGACCATCTATACAGCTACCCTTGCGACCATTGACTACATGAATGACCAAAATTTGGGCAAAAAGGTCTATGTGATCGGCGAAGCGGGGCTCAAAGATGCCATCGAAGAAGCTGGCTATATCATGGATGAAGAAGCACCTGATTATGTGGTGATTGGCCTCGATTGGCAAGTGGATTATGAGAAGTTTGCTAAAGCAACCTTGGCGATTCAAAAGGGAGCGCACTTTATCGGGACCAACCCTGACCTCAATATCCCAACAGAGCGTGGTTTGCTGCCAGGTGCAGGATCCTTGATTGCCCTTGTTGAAGCAGCGACACGGGTCAAGCCAGTGATCATTGGCAAACCAAAGGCTATTATCATGGATAAGGCCATTGAACACCTGGGGCTTGCAAGAGAAGAAGTGGTCATGGTCGGGGACAATTATTTAACAGATATCCGTGCAGGTATTGACAATGGGATTCCAACCCTTTTGGTGACGACAGGTTTTACCAAACCAGAAGAAGTGCCAAGCTTACCAATTGCACCGACACATGTTGTTGCCAGTCTAGCGGAGTGGGATTTTGATGCTTAAAAGTTTGAAATCAATCAACCTATTTTTCTTTATCTTGTCAGCTGCAATCCTTCTCACCATTGCTCTAGCTTGGGTCCTCTATCCCATGGAGATTCATTGGTTGGGGATTCAAAGCCGGACTGGTTTTTCGGCTTCTGTTATCATGAAGAATTTTAATGTCTTGATGAACTACTTGACCAATCCGTTTCAATGGGTGTTGAAGATGCCTCAATTCCCGTCTTCAAAAAATGGACTGCACCATTTTGAGGCCGTCAAGTACCTATTTCACTTAGTGACGGTCGTTTTCATAGTCACTCTCCCTGGTTTTATCCAGTTTATGCGGACAGTCGTCAAAAAAGGCTACCTGGCCTTGTACCGAAGTCTCTTCTTTTGGATGATGGTTTTACCAGTGGTGATTGCAGTGGTGGCTGTTATGATTGGCTTTGATCAATTCTTTACGCTCTTTCATCAGGTCTTATTTGCTGGGGACAATACTTGGCTCTTTGATCCGCGCGTGGATTCGATTATTCTTGCATTACCAGAAGACTACTTTATGCATGCCTTTTTGATTTTCTTTGTCTTATACGAAGGAATGTGTGCGAGTTTTTATCTATTTTCTAGGAGGAAGAAATGAACCAATACAATCGATTATTAGACCCTAAAAAAGATATAGGAAGGTATTCCGGGACACTTGCCATTTATCTCTTGGTAATGACCTTGGTAACCGTCCTGTGGGAAGTCCTCCTTGGATTGACCATAGCAGGCTCTCTCAGAAAAGATCCAAGTCAAGTAACGGAGAAACTCAATTCCCTGAATGTTTGGGCTGGTATTCCCTATCTTATCTCTATTTCCATTGGACTCTTTCTCTTTAATGCCTATCGCAAGAAGGCCCTCTATAAATATGATCTCAAGCACAAGGGACGTAAGATGACTCTTTCAGTCTTCTTTATTCTTCTAGCATTTTTAGGTTTTTCTCAAGTCTTTTCATCAGTGATGACACAAGTGATTGAGCGCATGTTTGAGACCATTGGCCTTCATTCTCCAACACCAGATCTAGGTGATACGATTGAGCGATCATGGACCATGCTCTTGTATGCTGGATTTTTTGGTCCTATCACAGAGGAATTCTTCTTCCGTGGAGCCGGCTTGCGAGGCTTGGAACGGTATGGCAAGATCTTCGCCATTGTCATGACGGCTATCTTGTTTGGACTCTTTCATGCCAATTTTGACCAGCTCTTTTTCGCGAGTATCATTGGTCTAGGATTCGGCTACATTGCCTTTGAATACAATATCTGGTGGGCTATTTTCTATCACATTTTCAATAACTTTGTGATTTCTCAAGGCCTGCATTATGTGGCCTATCATGTAGACGAGGGACTAGCGAATTGGCTACAAATCGGTGTTTTAGCCATTGGTTCCATTGTCATGATAGTGGTTCTTGCGACTAAATGGCCAGCTATCAAGGCTTATATTCAAGCCAATAAACCTCAACCGGGAGTTTTCCAGCGTGCCCTCGCGTCCTTCTGGTTCTGGTTCTTCGTGTTATTTACTATCCTGATGTCTATTGTTCCTTATGTGATTCCGATCTTCCAGATGGCCAATTTCAAAGGATAAGTATTATTAAAGGGGGATCCTTTTAGATCCCTCTTTTTGCTATAATAGAGAGAGTAATAATAATATAGAATCTCTGTAAATAACATACAAGGGTAGCTTACTTGAGGATAAAATTATGGAATGGAATGTGAACTTACTAGATTTTTTACAAAAGTTGACTTACAATCTAGTGGATTATATTAGCGATAAGGATTATATGGAATTTGTTCGTGAATCCTTGAAGCTCTCAAGTCAAGCACTAGATAACAAAAGTGAGATTAGTCCCGATATTCTTTATGATCGATTGGAAAATCTGGATGAGTATGGTATTTTAACTTTTATGGAGCTGGACAAGGAGACTGATTCTCTTATATGGAGCTGTATTGCCAATTATTTTGCTTTGATTTGCTATCATTTGTATCAGCAATCTGGAGAAAAGTATCTTCCCCAAACAATTGAAAGTGTTGATAAGGAAACGCTAGAAGCTTATGTTTCGAGTTACCTGCAACTGGTAGCTGAAAATCAAAAATTAGCGGACCAACTATCAGCACTGGACCTTGAACTAATTTTGAATGATCCTTTGGTTGACAATTACTTTGGAGATCTACTTCGTGAAATTCAGATGAAATATTGATTTAGCACTTTTATTAATGATGAGATTGTCCTAAAATTTCTTATCTAGCTAGTACTAGACAGGGAGAAAATATGTTTGATAGTTATTTTATGTTAATTTTTTCAGAAGCAATCGTAGAGCAACTGGGAACACCCTATAAACCTCAGATTCTCTCTGCTTTCGATGCTTGTTGGGACTTTTTGGAGAATAAAGATAGAGGCGGAGAAGAGCTCTATGCTATTTTGGATGATGGAACTGATTATGGCGGACTTTTTATCTATATGCAATTAGATGATAATGAGGCGGATGTGCCATCCTGGGATAATATGACTTATGCAATAGCTACCATTGCAAAAGTAGCTTATTCATATGAAAATAAGACAGAACTACCTTCTCCTTTGGAAAATATCGACGATTCTTTGATAGAGAATTTTATTGAGAATTTAAAAGAGATTAATTTTAATTTTTATGATTACGTACAGGATGTTAAAGACTTCCTTGCGCTTGGCAAATCACCATCTAAGGAAGAGGCCATAAACGAATTAAAGAGAATAGGATTATTGCAATGACACAATTTGAAGATAAATTTATGGAAGTCCAAGCAAGCATGATTTCGTTAGCGCTAGAATATGTCCAAAATCAAGCAGATAAAATTTTTATTTATGCGATAGCGGACAGTTTGTATAGTTTTAATCTCTTCTATGAGATTAAGGGAAATATTGTACACAAACACTTAGTAAATGATTATTTACCTAAAGACTCTCATGTTGATATTAGTTTACAAACTGCCTTGTTGAAGGAAGGTATCAAGGATGTAGAGGCAATGCTTGATGTGTGCCAAGAATACAATCGTGAACATCCAACTGAAATGTGGTTGATTTATGATGCTCAGAAAAACAGTCTTGATAGTCGCTATAGATATGAAGGACGTTATGACAAGGATGAAGAATTGCTTCCACGTCTAGAGTTTGAGAAATGGTTTGAGGAAGTGAAAGACAAGCAACTGTAGTGAAAATGTTCAATCATTTACTAAGCCTAGATAAAAATGAATGCGATCATATATTTGAAATTCTTGAAGACATACAAGATTGAATAGGTGGTCAACTAATTCTATTTACAGAGGATGGTTTTGGCAACTTATAATGTTTTGATTATTCAGCTGATAAAAGCATCATTTTTGTGGATCATGAAAAGAACTATTGATAATGTAAAGAGAAAAGAAGAGCTACTAGAGAAACTATTAGAGACGTTGGATAGCCCTCAATGTTAAGCAAAGTAAGGAGATGATATATACTCGTATGTTACTAACTGGAGTTTCGACACTGCTGCAACCTGCAAGATCAAAGGAAATTACGACGAACGCTTGGAAATACCAATAGTACTTACCTTATGACCTTCTAGTCCAAGGAAAATGATTCTGAAATTGAAAGATAAGTTTATCAAAGGGGAATTAAAATGAAGATCCATGCCGATGTGATCAATGCATTAAAAAATCTAGACTTTTTGAAAGAAGAAAGAGCAACAAATCTACCGATTATTCAGTTAAAGACTGTGAAAGATGCAGAGAAGAATATAAATAGTTTGAAATGGGAGAATTTTGTATTAGAGAAAAATGGTGATTTTAGTGTTTATCTTTGTAAAAACCATGGTGACATTTATAAACACTGGAATTCACTGGCAATAAGTGCAAAAGAGGAAATCATTCCTCAAATTGAAGAACGATTAGATAACCTGATTGCAGATAGTAAACTGCTAGAATCCATGAAAGATCAGATAAAATTTGATATTGTTGGCTTGGCAATTTACTTAACCATCAAAAAAGAGATACCTCAAGCTGAGTCACCATTTTTCGATGAGTTGTATGCTTTATACCAATCAGGCTACGTCCCTTGCGGTTATGCCAAGGGGTGCTATAAGGTTTTTTAAGGAAAATCAGAGAAACAGAGAAAACTTTCTAGTATATAATAAAGAGGCTGGGCAAAAACTGTTCAGCCTTAGATGTTAAAAAGGCATAAATGTATGACGCAGTGGTTGATTGGTATCTTTGTTCGCTTTTTAAGCTCCAAAGATGACCTAATCAACTGTGCGGGGGTGGGAAGACGACCTCTTTTAACTTGTCAGAGTTCTTTCCCACTCTCTTTTTTGCTATAATAGAGAGTATGAATAACTTGATTAAATCCAAGCTCGAGCTCTTGCCGACGAGTCCGGGCTGTTACATTCACAAAGACAAGAACGGTACCATCATCTATGTGGGGAAGGCCAAGAATCTTCGCAACCGGGTGCGGTCCTATTTTAGAGGAAGCCACGATACCAAGACAGAAGCCCTGGTATCTGAGATTGTGGATTTTGAGTTTATCGTCACCGAGTCCAATATTGAGGCCTTGCTTCTTGAGATCAACCTCATCAAGGAGAACAAGCCCAAGTACAATATCATGCTCAAGGACGATAAGTCCTATCCCTTCATCAAGATTACCAATGAGCGCTATCCGCGCCTCATCATCACGCGCCAGGTCAAAAAGGATGGCGGTCTCTATTTCGGTCCCTATCCGGATGTGGGAGCGGCCAATGAGATCAAGCGACTTTTGGACCGGATTTTCCCATTTCGCAAGTGTACCAATCCGCCTTCTAAGGTCTGCTTTTATTATCATCTAGGGCAATGTATGGCCCACACAGTCTGCCACAAGGACGAGGCCTATTTCAAGGGCATGGCCCAGGAGGTTTCTGATTTCCTCAAAGGGCAGGATGACAAGATTATCGATGAGCTCAAGCTCAAGATGAATACCGCTGCGCAAAACATGGAATTTGAGCGGGCGGCCGAGTACCGGGATCTGATCCAGGCCATCGGGACCCTGCGGACCAAACAGAGGGTCATGGCCAAGGATTTGCAGAACCGGGATGTCTTTGGCTACTACGTGGACAAGGGCTGGATGTGTGTGCAGGTCTTCTTTGTCCGTCAGGGCAAGCTGATCGAGCGCGACGTCAACCTTTTTCCTTACTACAATGATCCGGACGAGGATTTCTTGACCTATGTGGGGCAGTTTTACCAAGAGAAATCTCATCTGATCCCCAATGAAATCCTGATCCCTCAAGATATCGATGAGGAAGCGGTCAAGGCCTTAGTGGATACCAAGGTCCTCAAGCCTCAGCGTGGGGAGAAGAAGCAGTTGGTTAATCTGGCCATCAAGAATGCGCGTGTCAGTCTAGAGCAGAAGTTTAATCTCCTGGAAAAATCCATGGAAAAGACCCAAGGTGCCATTGAAAATCTTGGAAAACTCCTGCAAATCCCAACTCCTGTGCGTATTGAATCTTTTGACAACTCCAACATCATGGGGACCAGTCCGGTCTCAGCCATGGTGGTCTTTGTCAACGGGAAGCCAAGCAAAAAGGACTACCGCAAGTACAAGATCAAGACCGTCGTCGGGCCAGACGACTATGCCAGCATGAGGGAGGTCATTCGCAGACGCTATAACCGGGTCATGCGGGATGGCCTGACGCCACCAGATCTGATCGTCATCGATGGGGGTCAGGGCCAGGTCAATGTCGCTAAGCAAGTCATCCAGGAAGAGTTGGGGCTGGACATTCCTATTGCAGGACTTCAGAAGAATGACAAGCACCAAACCCATGAATTGCTCTTTGGCGATCCTCTCCAAGTCATTGAACTCTCTCGGACCTCGCAGGAATTTTTCCTCCTGCAACGAATCCAGGATGAAGTCCACCGTTTCGCCATCACCTTCCACCGCCAGCTTCGGTCCAAGAATTCCTTCTCTTCTCAGCTGGACGGCATCGAAGGCTTAGGACCAAAACGCAAGCAATTGCTGATGAAGCACTTCAAGTCACTGACCAAGATCAAAGAAGCTACTGTAGATGAGATCGTCACAGTCGGCATTCCACGAGCAGTCGCGGAGGCAGTGCAAGCCAAGCTCCATCAAGGACAGCAAGAAGAAGCAAGTCCCTTGGTGGAAGTGGCGGAGTCCGCAAAAGACTTGCAGTAAAGATAGGACACCAGAGGGTCAAGTGCTTGATTATTTTGACGGTGATTTTTTAATGGAAATCGTAGAATCATTGGGCTATGATGTTCAGTATGATAAGCGAGAACGATTTTTCCATATTAACTTGCAGCAAGTTGAGAATTTTCGTTTTGGTTTTCATTTTGCTTTTGAACATGGTAGATTGGAATTGATTTGGCTCATATATGAAGGAGATAAAGCCATCATGGGTAGTCCCTTTGCATCTTATGCTAAATGGCTAATTTCTAGAGAGTATATTATTCTAGATCCAGTTATTTCTGATTATATTGATTTTCGGGATGTTATGAAAATTGCTTTTGAAATGTATGAGGATTTTAAGCAAGCATTTTTAAAGATTGCTAAAGATCAATAATTTAAAAATTTCAATTGACTATCAGGCTACTTCTACGCAAAAATGTGATAACTAGAGTGTTATCGCATTTTTTATTTTTGTAAGTTTTTGTTATACTGGATTTAAACTTCTAACACTTTATTACCAGTCAGCTACTGGCCACCTTGGAAATAAATACAAATCCTACCGAGTAAGTCAAGCAGCCAATGTCAACATCCACAGTGGAGAAGCGACTAGTTTTAAGGCTAGCATAAAAGATCGCGTCAAAACAACTTGGACAGATGTTAAGACCAAGGTGGGTGATGTCAAGGTTCAAGCTGGAGAAGCTTTTGAACACTTCAAGAACCGTGTTTCAAATGTGAAGAACAAAACCGTTGCGGCAGGAGCAGAGGCGCTTTCCACTAAAGTTTGGAACTTCAATGATGCGATGGAAACAGGTCGACAAAATGTTCAAAACATGATGGATTCCATTGGAAATCAACGTCAACCTGCCTTTGCTCTTGCAGGGGATGGAAATGTTAATCTACCAAAGTCTAACGTCTCAACGAAGATAGATGATTTCGCCGATCGCATCCAACAAATCTCAGTCGATCGCAAACAGAAGATTGCGGCATTTGAAGGTAGGGGTGGGGGAAGAACGATCCCTACTCCAGTTAATAATATGCAAGAATTTTTTGAGACAGATTTTGGTGAACAGTTAAAAAATTCGGTGAGAAAGACAAAGAAACGATATGATGGACAAACTATTTATGAAGTGGTAGATAAGAGTATTCCTGGGCTTAAAAAAGGTGATCAGATATATTTAGATGGTATGCATAAAGACCATTTGGAAGTATTTAAGTCGAATGGAGAATTTAAAAAAGTGATAAATATTGACGGTACAATAAACAAAACGAAGACCAAATTAGGAGCAGGGCGGAGACTAAATAAATGATTGAAGTAAGCAAACTAATAAGACAATATATCGATTTTTTTGAACAATTAAATATTAAACAGCATATAGATAATTCTGAATATCTTATTGATTTAAAAACTTGTGAGAATGAAATAGAAGACTACTTGGAGCAATTAAAAAATGGAATTACCTTGTTAGACAAAAAGAAAGATAAGATTTCTTCATCAAAAGATCAAGATTATACAACTGGTTTTGTAGATGTCCTTTTGGCTCTAGATGGTTTAGCAGATAGTTTTTCAGAGTTTAAGCAATCGTCAATAAAATTGAATAAGCAATTTATGTATCATAGCGGTGAAATTACTAAAAAAGAATACCTTGACGATGGCATCTTGAATGTAGAGATTGTAGATGATGAAGAAAATGAGTCAGGTGAAATCTAGTTCTCTCTACAAGCGTAATTTTAATATTTTCTATACCATCCAACTAATTTTGGATGGTTTTCTCATTTGTTAATAGTTTTTGTTATACTAGACTTATTCCTCTAACACTTTTGTATCAATTTAATACTTGGTCGTACCATTGGTCACCTCGGAAATAAATACAAATCCTACCGAGCAAGTCAAGCAGCCAATGTCAACATCCGCAGAGGGGAAGCGACTAGCTTTAAGGCTAGTATTAAAGATCGTGTCAAAACAACTTGGACAGATGTTAAGACCAAGGGTGGTGATGTCAAGGTTCAAGCTGGAGAAGCTTTTGAACATTTCAAGAACCGTGCTTCAAATGTGAAGGACAAAACTGTTGCAGCAGGAGCAGAAGCGCTTTCCAATAAAGTTCGGAACTTCAATGGTGTAATCAAAGAATGGTAAGAAAATACTGGCCAAAATTGGCCAAAGTATACTGAAGTTGTTATTGGTAAGAATGGCAATGTAGTAAGAAGAGCTGGTAGTAAATATGATACGCACCATATTATTGAAAATTCATATGGTGGTAACAACGAATGGTGGAATATCCACCCAGCTAGATTTCCTAATGAACACCAATCAGGTATTCATTAGGAAATCTAGCTAATAAATTGTTTAAGTAAGGAGTTTATTATGTTTGAAGATATTAAAAATAATGTTCAGAATAAGTTTTATCCTGTTGATATGGATGAATGTAATGATGTTGAAATGCAATTAGGAATTAGGTTTCCTGATATGTTAAAAGAATTTTATAAAGAGGTAGGTTATGGATTTTTGAGTAGTCAAATTGATAATATTAACCGTGTGATGGACCCTAAATCCATTCTAGATTTTAGATTAAGACAAAATGATTACGAATTTTATCCTGACATTGAGATTTATGAAGAATTTGAGGATAATAAGTTGATTTTTTTTGAGGGGAATGAGTCTTCCATGATTTCTATTGGAATAGGTGAAGAGAATGCAGGTATTATTTATTACTATGATGTAGAAATTTCTAAGAACCTAAAGGAATTTTTGGATAAAATTTCTCAGAATGATTCTTTTTATTATGATTCATTTTAGTTTGAAGATTAGTCTATATTGTTCTTAAAACTAAATCTTAAATAGTTTAGCTCAATTTAGAACTGCTACTCTCAACAAATTTGGACTTATTGAATTGCAATAAAGATTTTTAAATACTTTGAAAATAATAAGATGTTTTAAGAAAAAATTTGAAATTGCAGGCTGAGAGCAAGTTATTGTTAAACTATAGACTTCATGTATAAAATGTGATATCCAAGTGTTATCACATTTTCTTTTTGCTCGTTTTTGTTATACTTAAGGCACACAGATTTTTCAACTATAGAGGAAATGATATGTTAAGTATTTTTCCATTTAAAACAGATGGAGTATTAGATGAAGTAGAAAAATTAGAGAAACATTATTCTATTTCGTTACCTGATAAATATAAAGAGTTTTTGTTAAAGTATAATGGAGGAGATACAATTGATGCTACCTTTAAAATTGACAAAGAAGGTTCAGACATCCATTCGTTTTACGGTTTTTCTTCTGCTAAGTATTATAGTAATTTTAAATACTTAATGGAAAAAGGTTTATTAGAAGATTTTATTGACAACCATTATTTACCAATTGCTAAGGATAGTTTTGGTAATAGTATTTTAATTGGTATCGATGCTAAAAATTATAATAAAATAGCTTTTTATGACCATGAAAAACAAAAATATTTTTCTTTTAATATTGATTTTATTGAGTTCCTAAAGAGGATAAAAAGTCCCGTAGTTTATATTCCATCAATTGATGAACGTATTAAAGAAATGGAAGAAATTGGCAATCCTATTGAAGTTGATGATGAGTTAAAAGCATTATGGCAGGAAGAAATTGATGAATTCGCAGGCCGTGAGCAAGTTATTGTTAGACTGTAGGCTTAATGATTAAAAAGTGATATTTGATAAGAGAGTGAAATTTAAAAATTAATGATTTTAGATGGATCTACAAAATATCATTAAATCAAATGAAGGAGTAGGAAGGAGTTTTAATTGTTATGAAAGAAATATTACAGCAATTAACAGCCGTTTATTCTAAACTAAATTCTTATTACAGTGAACAATTAGTTGATTCAGAAAAGATATCAGATGTTAATGACGACATTAACGAAGATTTCCAGGAAGATATTGAGAACCTTGCCAGAGGGATTCATTTAATGGAAAAATTAGACATAGATACTTTGAAAGATGCCAACAAGCAATTATACTTAAACGGGATGTTTGATATTTACACTTCATTGCTGAATTTTGAGAATTATTTTGCTGATTTGAGGGAGATTCATATACAAGTTTCAAAGAAAATTAGATATCTAAATGGTGAAATCACTCAAGAAGAATACCTAGATGATGGTCGCTTGAATGTCGAGGTTGTTGATGAAGAAGAGGATGACGCAGGGAATATCTAGTTCATTCTAGAACCTTATTATAATATAATCTAAACCATTCATATTCATGTGGATGGTTTTCACGTTTTTAGATCCTTTTTGTTATACTAGATTTATTGTATGCTGATTTAGACGGGCGATATGTGATCATACGTCTTAAAACATAATAGGAACGAATGGATTTTATGTTTGATGGAAAATAAGTTATTACTGACATGAGTAGATTTTGGTGGAGTTAGTCCTTTGTCTCTTGAAGAGTTGAAAACTAATTTAGAGTCTATTTCTGATGAAAAAGAATGTATTTTACTGATTGCAGAGATATTAAAAAAGGGGGATTTTTCAGTTAAACCATTGTTGATTGAGCTGATGAATCAAACGAAAGATGAAGCTGTCTTGAATTTGTGTATTCGGTTGTTTTGCTCGATTTGCACTAATGAAGATTTAAGGAATGTTTCTAATCTTAGATGTTTATCTGATGCATCGGAGTTTGCTATTTTTACATTTGTCACGGGTGCTGTGGACACGATGTCCTATGAGGTGATTCCTTATTTGCTTGCACTTTGGGACGAGTGGGAAGATAGCGATTCAGACATTGAATATGCTATCCAAGATGCATTGGATGATTATTTTTATGATCAGAAATTATCGACGGAGGAAGCAACCAAAGAAGAGGTTGAAGAATTATGGTCGCTAGTAAGCGAACAGAAAGAAACAGATGCCTATTACTATAAGGGCTTTCCTGTCTTTCCGGGAATGTTTGCTAAGGAAATCATGACTTCATTGTATACCGGTATCCAAGTT
The DNA here is from genome assembly GCA_032477695.1 of Streptococcus parasanguinis. GTDB lineage: Bacteria > Bacillota > Bacilli > Lactobacillales > Streptococcaceae > Streptococcus > Streptococcus parasanguinis_Y. Next base: position 59,522 of record JAWDWJ010000002.1, on the reverse strand, counting down.
GAAGGTAAGTTTCATAAATACCTTCAATCTTCTCTCCTTTCTACATTTACTGGTAAAAGGGTTCCAGTAAAAGTCAACGACACAATTTCAAGAAAAGTTATCGATTCTATGATTGATTACATTGAAGATGTTTCCAAGCGAGACTGGGTCGAAGGAAGAAAATATTTTTATGGTTTTGAAATCATGTGATGACTTCTCGTTTAAAATGTGATATCCAAGTGTGATCACATTTTTTATTTTTGCTCGTTTTTGTTATACTTAAGGCACACAGATTTTTAATCTATAAAGGAGTAGTTATGAACCATCGAATCGCTATTTTATCTGATATCCACGGAGATACAACTGCCCTCAAGGCAGTGATTGCGGATGCGCGTGCTCAAGGCGCGACAGAATACTGGCTTTTAGGGGACATTTTGCTTCCGGGGCCTGGAAGAGATGACCTTTTTGAGTTGCTGGATGCGATTCCTATTACAGCGGCTGTTCGTGGAAATTGGGACGATTGTGTTCTAGAGGCCTTGGATGGCGAGTACGGACTTGAGGATCCGCAGGAGATCCAGCTACTTAGACTCACTCAGTACCTCATGGAAGGACTAGATCCTAAGCGGATCGATTGGCTTCGGTCCCTTCCTTTGGTAGAGAAGAAGGAGGTAAATGGTATTCGCTTTTCACTGACCCACAATTTGCCAGAAAAGAATTACGGTGGAGACTTGCGTCCAGCAAATGCGACGGAGAACTTTGACCAATTGCTGGATGATCAGACGGATATGGCGATCTATGGTCATGTCCACAAACAGATACTTCGCTATGGCAGTCAGGGCCAACAGATCCTCAATCCAGGGACTATTGGCATGCCTTATTTCGACTGGGAACCAATTCAAAACCACAGAGCTCAATATGCTCTGATCGATGTCGAAGAAGATGGAGTGACCAACCTGCAATTTCGTAAGGTGGCTTATGACTATGAAGCAGAGCTCCAAGATGCTAAGGACAAAGGTCTTCCTTTTATTGAGATGTACGAAGAATTGAGGCGCGAGGATAACTATCGGGGTCATAACATCGAGCTTCTAACTTCCTTGATTGAACAACACAATTATCTACAGGAGGCTAATGCCTTCCTTGAGTCTATAAAAACGCATAAGGGAAAATGACAAAGAAATGGGATTAACCGTTGATCAGCATAGAGAGCTTGTGGCAAATGATATCCGACAAGCACTCCGATATTCTTTTGGTGAGAATTTTAAAATTGTAGATATAGAAACGACGGCCCGGAGTGCTTATGGTCCGACTTTTATTCTTGAGATTCATCTTGAAGAGTATAAGACAACAATAAATATTATGGTTGAAGGTAACGATGTATCACTCCGATGGGGGCCTGAAAGATTTTCGATGGAGTTTTTGTATGATCGAGATCGTTTTAGGGATAGCTTTGGAAAGATCAAAGCTTATCTGGATCAACCTGGCCTTATGTTTTCTGAAACACTGACTCCTGATAATCTCTTAAAAAAGCGTTTCCTCCTTAAAAGAATGATAGAATCGACCTTTGAGGGAATAGCAATAATAGACTTCTGGAGAAGACCCTTCGAAAAGAATGAACCCTTTAGGGTTGTCTTTACTTGTTTGTTGCCTCATTATCCAGCTTTTTTTAGCCTTGAGATAGCGGGTCAGCAGTTTGTCCTTGAAGAGATAGACCCAATGGCTTCTAGCATAGAAAGCCAAGACTTTCCACTGCATCAACCTATTGATCTAACTGTTTTCAATATGACTTCTTTCTTGGATTGGTTTAAAGATAGTCTAAAAGGGAAACTAGCAAAGAATGCTTTCACTTTTACGCTTTCTAGTTTAACTTTCCCTCTTGATCCTGCTACAGTTGAAGAGAATATTTCTCAAGTGCAAGAGATAATCCGATCGACGTTTACAAAGGAAGTTTCATTTATGGAAGCAAACAAACTGGTCAAGTCTAATAGTTTTTATGGCGTTGATTTTTCAGTTCTATCTGAATATTATGATGCGATATTTTCAATTAGCTTGGTTGGACGACACTTTGATCTTCATGTTATGAAGCCAGATAAACCAGAAAAGAAAGACAATTGGATGATTAATGGCTTTCCTTATCTGCTGACAGAGGAAAATCTTAGCAAAGTCATCAGGGAAGCAGAGGCCTATTTTGCTAGACAGGTAGAACCAGTTGAAGAGACGGTGGAGTCTATCAAAGGTAATAGTGAAGAAAATCTAAGCAGCCAAGCCCGAGTAGAAGTAGCAAAAGATACGAACAATGAACAAGCAAATATAAAAGAGAATTTACGACTGAAAAAACTATGGCAACTGCAGTTCCTATTTTTCTTTCTTTTTATGATCGCCATTTTAGCCCTAGCAATCTATATGAGTTTAAAAGAATAGGATAAATGAAAAAAAAACTGCAAGCTCTTTCATTTTGTGTTAAAATAGAGGTAACAGAAATAGAAAAGGAAGAAGCTTATGAAATTTCTAGAGCTCAATAAAAAACGCCATGCGATCAAGCATTTCACTGACCAACCGGTCGATCCAAAGGATGTACGGACTGCTATTGAGATCGCAACCTTGGCCCCTAGTGCCCACAATAGCCAGCCTTGGAAATTTGTGGTCGTTCGTCAAAAAAATGCTGAATTGGCAAAATTAGCCTATGGTGCAAACTACGATCAAGTCATGGAAGCACCTGTGACCATCGCCCTCTTTACAGATACTGATTTGCAAAAACGGGCTCGCAAGATTGCGCGTGTCGGTGGGGTGAAAAACTTCACAGACGAACAGTTGCAATACTTTATGCAAAATCTTCCTGCTGAATTTGCACGCTATGATGCCCAACAAACAAGTGATTACTTGGCTTTGAATGCCGGGCTTGTGGCCATGAACTTGGTACTTGCTTTGACGGACCAAGGCATTGGAACCAATATTATCTTGGGATTTGATAAATCAAAAATCAATGAAGTATTGGACATCGAAGAGCGTTTCCGTCCGGAAGTCTTGATTACGGTTGGCTATGCGGCTGAAAAAGTAGAGCCAAGCTATCGCTTACCAGTGGACGAAATCATTGACAAACGTTAAGCCAATTAGCAAATAGAAGATCGAGGAGGAATTCATGACAACAGTTGACTTTAAATCAGAAGTAGAAAAACGTCGCGATGAGATGATGGCTGACTTATACAGCCTCTTGGAAATCAATTCTGAACGCGATGACAGCAAGGCAGATGCAGAGCATCCTTTTGGACCTGGTCCTGTAAAAGCTCTTGAAAAATTCTTGGAAATTGCCAAACGTGATGGCTATGAAACCAAGAATGTCGACAATTATGCCGGTCATTTTACTTTTGGTGAAGGAGAAGAAGAGCTTGGGATCTTTGCCCATATGGACGTCGTGCCTGCAGGTAGTGGCTGGAAGACGGATCCCTACAAACCAGAAATTATCGATGGCAAGCTCTATGCGCGTGGTTCGTCTGATGATAAAGGGCCTACAATGGCCTGCTACTATGGTTTGAAGATCATTAAAGACCTAGGACTCCCTGTTTCTAAGCGCGTGCGCTTTGTTGTCGGTACGGATGAAGAATCAGGCTGGGGCGACATGGATTACTATTTCAAACACGTCGGACTTCCTGAGCCAGATTTTGGCTTCTCACCAGATGCGGAATTCCCAATCATCAATGGGGAAAAAGGAAACATCACTGAGTACCTTCATTTTGGAAATGACAACACAGGAAGTGCCCATCTTCATAGCTTTACAGGCGGCCTTCGTGAAAACATGGTACCAGAGTCAGCGACTGCAGTCGTTTCTGGACAACTACCAGATCTTGCTGGCCTCTTAGATGCCTTTGCCAAGGAACACCAGCTCAAGTATGAAATCTCAACTGTTGACGAAAAAACCTATACCGTTACGATTGTCGGGAAATCTGCTCATGGATCAACTCCTGAAGATGGGATCAATGGTGCAACCTACTTGGCTCTCTTGTTGAACCAATTTGATTTTGGTGGTGCTGCTAAGGCTTACCTTCATGTGACAGCTTCACTTCTTCACGAAGATTTTGCAGGTGAAAAATTAGGAATTGCCCATACAGATGCCAAAATGGGACCATTGAGTATGAATGCAGGTGTCTTCCATTTTGATGACAGCCAAGCAGACAACACTATTGCCCTCAATATCCGTTACCCTCAAGGTACAGATCCTGAAACTATCAAAGCTATCCTTGAAAAGATCGAAGGAGTGGCTACAGTAAGCTTGTCAGCCCATGGTCACACACCTCACTATGTTCCGATGGATGATGAATTGGTATCCACCCTCTTGCGTGTTTACGAAAAACAAACTGGCCTCAAAGGACATGAACAAGTGATCGGTGGTGGTACCTTTGGTCGTCTCTTGAAACGTGGCGTTGCCTTTGGTGCTATGTTCCCAGACTATGTCAATACTATGCACCAAGCTAATGAGTTCGCAGATGTTGAAGATCTCTATCGTGCAGCAGCTATTTACGCAGAAGCCATCTATGAACTAATCAAATAATCCACTACTCGGCCAGTTTTTCTGGCTGAGTTTTTCCATAGAAGGAGGACTTATGTCAACGATTGAAAGCATTAAACAAGCCATTATGGCAGATCCTCAAAATAAAGAATATACAGAGAAAGGGATAGAGCCACTCTTTGCAGCCCCAAAGACAGCTCGTATCAATATTATCGGACAAGCTCCAGGGATGAAGACGGAAGAAGCTGGTATTTACTGGAAGGATAAGAGTGGTGACCGCCTGCGCGAATGGTTAGGAGTTGACGAAGACACCTTTTATAATTCTGGTTTGTTTGCGGTCATCCCCATGGACTTTTATTTCCCAGGGCATGGGAAATCTGGTGACCTTCCACCTCGCAAAGGATTTGCGGAAAAGTGGCACCCTCAACTTCTCAAGGAGTGTCCGGATATTGAGTTAACCCTCTTAATTGGACAATATGCCCAAGCATACTACCTTCATGAAAAGGTTAGTGGCAAGGTAACCGAACGGGTTCACCATTTTAAAGATTATTTGCCAACCTATTTTCCACTCGTTCACCCTTCCCCTCGCAATCAAATCTGGATGGCTAAAAATCCTTGGTTTGAGGCAGAGGTGGTTCCAGAATTGCAAACCTTAGTACAAGAGATCATTCAAAAATAAAGGAGAGCGACGATGGATCCTTATCAACAAGTTAAAGAGAAATTAGACGAGTTAGGCATTTCATTTGATGTAGTGGAACACCCACCTGCATTCACGACTGAGCAGGCCGATTCTTACATTGAAGGCTTAGAAGGTGTTCGGACCAAGTCCATGTTTTTGACCAATAAGAAGAAAACCCAATTCTATCTGCTCATCATGGACGACCAGAAACCATTGGATATGGAGGATTTCAAAGAGCAAGTGGAAGCAAACCGGATCCGCATGGCTTCAGCAGATTCTTTAGCTGAAAAAATGCAATTACCGGCAGGTACGGTTTCTCCATTTGGTTTATTGAACAATGGAGAAAAAGATATTCGAGTCTATTTCGATAAAGACATTGTGTCAGAGGAGATCATGACTTTCCATCCCAATACCAATGAAAAGACGATTTTTATTAAAACCCAAGACTTGTTACGATTTTTAGAGGCTGTTGGCTTTCATTATGAAATTCTAACCCTCCCATAACATACCTGATAGGAGAAATCATGAAAGAAATTCCATTTTCAAGCTTTTACCAAGCTTATCAAAAAGGAGACTTACACGTTCTTGATGTACGCGAGCAGGAGGAATATGATGCCCTTCACTTAGATGGGGTTCGTCTTCTTCCCTTATCTGAGTTAGCAGATCGCTACCAGGAATTAGAGAAGGATTATCCCTATTATGTCATCTGCAAGTCTGGTCGACGCTCAGCACGTGCTTGCCAATTTTTGGAAGAGCAAGGCTATGATGTGACCAACGTCCAAGGTGGCATGGATGCATTTGAATCCTAAGAAACGGGAGTGGGAAAGAACTCCGTAAAATAAAAAAAGTTGAAAAGGTTCCCCAAACCTTTTCAATCTTCCCACCTCCGCATAGCTTCAACAGTCTGGGAGACTGTTGAAGGTTGTGGATAAAGGAAACTTTGTTTCCCTCATTAGGTCATCTTTGGAGATTAAAAGGCGAACAAAGATGCCAATCAACCACTGCGTCTTGCACTTATTCCTATCAAACATCAAAGGCTGGACAGTTTTTGCCCAGCCTATTTCTTTACTAATTTCTAAAAATGAGTAGAATTTGTATGTTTTTCAAAAGATATTACAGGGATTTTCCAGTCTTTCATTGAAAATGGTTCAGAAATTTTGTATAATACCCTAGTATAAACAATAGTTAAGGAGATTCATTATGTCAAAACAAGATTGGCTGGATTATTTCGAAGCCGTAAATGGTCGTTCTGCTAGTGCAGAAGAAATTGCTCAAGCACTGGCTGCAGGAGATTTTCAAGAAGAAGTAGTGGTTCCAGAAACCCCACAAGCCCCAGAATTTGTCGCAGCACCAACTGCACCTGTGGAAGAACCAGTTGCTGCTCCACAAGCCCCAGAGTTTGTTGCAGCGCCAGCAGCTCCTCAAGCTCCAGAGTTTGTTGCAGCACCAGCAGCTCCTGCAGAAGAACCAGTAGCAGCTCCTCAAGCTCCAGAGTTTGTCGCAGCACCAACTGCACCTATTGAAGAACCAGTAGCAGCTCCTCAAGCTTCAGAATTTGTCGCAGCACCAACTGCACCTACAGAAGAACCAGTAGCAGCTCCTCAAGCTCCAGAGTTTGTCGCAGCACCAACTGCACCTGTTGAAGAACCAGTAGCAGCTCCAGTTCAAGAACCGGCCCCTCAAGCTGCTCCAGCGAATGGACCTGCTTTCCAACAAGCTCCACAACAAGCCTACCAACAACCTACTCAAGCAGCTTATCAACAAGCTCCTTACCAAGGTCAACCAGGGCAACCTTATCCTGCCCAACCAAGTCAATTTGGTGTAGCCGTTGGTGGTTACTGGAATTGGTTCCTTTCAGCTTTGAAACGTCCAACTGCTGTAGAAAATCCAAAAGCTCTTAACGGAATTTTACAGTATGTCTTGACTGCTTTTGTCTTGACCTTGGGGACCTTCTTCACAGCTAGTGGAGCTACAGGTGGTTATGGTGCAGATTTCCGTGCCTTTCTGATCATCTTGATCATGGCTTTTTTCAATATCTATACCTTCCAGGTAGCAGGTTTCTTTGTCCGTCGTGTCGTTCTTCAAGATAAAGAATATTCATACGGCCGTTCATTTGAAGAATTTGGACGTTTGTCTGTTTACACCTTGCCTATTTCTCTATTTGCTTTCTTAGTTGGACTTGTAAAAGCTTATGAATTCTATGGATTCCTTAACTTCTTGATCTTCTTCTTGTATACAGTTGGAACCTTGTATGTAGTATACCAAGCCTTGAACAACACAAAATTTAAAGCCGATAAATTCATATTGCTTGTAGCATCCATTGCGATTTTAATTGTCTTTGCAGGACTTGTTGTTTACTTGGATCGTCAAATTTTGGAACAAGCTATTATGGGATCTATTACAAATACTCCAAATTTTGGAGACTTGGGTAATTTTGGATACTAAACACATCACAAAAAGGAAGGTGGGAATACCCACTTTCCCTATTTTATAATGAGGGAGAAGAGATCCATGCAAAAGAAATGGGTTGAATTATTTGAAAAAGTGATCGGTCGCAAACCGTCACCAGAAGAGTTTATGGCTGGGAAAGCTTGTGGATTTGATTTGAAACAAATTCAGTCTATCGCTGGAAATGCCCCAGCAGAGGAAGTAGCTCCTGTCAAGGAACCAGTGGTTGAACCAGTTGAAGAAGTGAAGAATGTCGATCCACTTCTAGCACCTCGACAGGCTTGGTTGCAACATTTTGAAGAAACCTATGGCCGCAAGCCAAGTGCAGAAGAATTTACCGCGGCTAAAAGTCAAAACTTCGAGTTTTTTGTAGGACCTGTGCCTGAAGCAGAATTTGCGACCCCAGATTCAACAGAAGAAACACAGGAATATGTCCCTCAACAGCAAACTCAAGAGTATACGGCTCCACTTGCCGCTGAGCAAACGCAGGTCTTTGCTGGTCCAAATGTTACAGAAGCAGGCCCAGCTCAGAAAAAACAAAAGGCCCCTAAAACGAAGGGTGAAAAGAAACTTTCCAAGAAGAAAATTGGGATTATTTCTGCTATTGCAGTCCTTGTGATAGCTTTGGTAGCAGCCTTCTTTTACTTCCAGTCAACAACGCGTGTCGAAGTGACTGCAGATAAATTTATTAAGGCAGTGGACACCAAGGATTATCGCGAAGCAGCAGATCTGCTTTCAACCGATAACGATAAATGGACAAAGGATGAAGCCGAAAGCTTTATTACCAGCATGGAAGATCAAGGGGTCGATATCGGCACAGAGTTGAACAAGATCATTGATAATGGTGGAGAAGGCAGCTATACGGATAAATCTGGAAACAAGATCTTTGGTTTGGAAAAAGCGGACAAGAAATTTGGGATCTTCCAAGAATACCGTGTGGCCAGCTATCCAGTGCAAGTGAAGGTCAAGACCAATTTGGACCAAGCCAAACTCAAAGTGGCTGCCAATAAAACCGTGACCTTGAAGAAAGATGCAGTGACAGACCTTGGTTCTTTCCATTACAATACAAAAGAAATGGAATTGACTGCTAAAACAGAGGTCGGAAATGTCACTTCTAAGATCCATCTCAATCCTAAAAAAGCAACCAAGAATAATTTAGAATTGCAGTTGAATTCTGAAAAACGCAATTTAGAAGTTGAGTTCCCAGATGAAGTTGAAAACCCAACAGATGTAAAGGTTGTGGTTAACGGCAAAGAAGTCGGAACCAGCACAACCTTTGAAGTAGATAGCATCCCTTATCAAGAAATTGAAGTACATGCCGTCTTCAACATGAATGGGGAAACCTATACAACTGAAAAGGCTAAGGTGACGATTGAAGAGGGTGAGAACGATCCGATCGAACTCAAACTAGCCAAAGATACCCTAAAACGCATCAAGAGTGCACAAGATGCTAAGAAAGCGCAAGCAGCCAAAGAAGAACAAAATCGGACCTTGGCGGAAGAATTCTTGAAAGAGTACCGCGACGCTGTCTTTAGCTCCGTTTCAAATCGAAATAACACCTACTCTAAATACTATGACACACAAAGTCAAGCCTACAAAGACATGGTTGAGTTCACAACTGGTGATGGTGTTCGAAAGGCTAAGATTGACTACTATACTCCAGGTGCTTTGGACATTCAAAGTGTCACTGAAGAAAATGGTGTGGTAACGATCAAGACTTATGAAGACTTTACCGTGCATTATACAGATAGCCATCCAGATTCACAAAACCGCAAGTACAAGACCTACACCTTGAAAAAAGTAGGTGCAAGTTATGTGATTACAGATATTGTCGTAACAAAAGAATCATAGGAGATTCCCATGAAAGCAAGATTTTCCAAATTAACTTTGGTGACAGTTGCCTTGTTAACCCTGACAGCTTGCTCCCAATCTCATTCCACTAGTTCTAAGTCTTCTGCAAAAGAAGAAAGCAAACAAACGCAAACCAAGTCTTCCAAAGAAACGTCTTCTGCAAAGGATACATCAAAAGAGACTGGCAAAGAAGAGTCGTCAAAAGCTGGTAAGTCAGATGTCAAAGTGGACTCTGGTGTCAGCTATAATGGTTCTTACTATAGTGTCAAAGGGAAATATGGTGAGGTTATGATCGCCAACAAACATTATCCCTTGTCGCCTGACTTTAACCCAGGTGAAGATCCTGAAGCTGTTTCAGCCCTTCATGAATTGATCGCAGCCATGCAGGCAGAAGGATATCCGATCAGTGACCAATATAGTGGTTTTCGTAGCTACGATACCCAAGTTGGCCTCTACCAAAACTATGTCAATCAAGATGGTCAGGAAGCCGCCGATCGTTATTCTGCAAGACCGGGTTATAGTGAACACCAAACTGGTTTGACCTTTGATTTAATCGATACCAGTGGTAATTTGGTAACCGAACCTGGACCAAGTAAGTGGTTGCTCAAGAATGCTGCTAAATATGGCTTTGTGGTTCGTTACCAAGAAGGAAAAGAAAAAGTAACAGGCTACATGCCAGAAAGCTGGCATCTCCGCTATATCGGAAAAGAAGCACAAGATATCGCTGACTCAGGTTTGAGTCTAGAAGAATACTATGGCTTCACCGGTGGCGATTACGTTGATAAATAAAAAAGGTTGGGATTTATATCCCAACCTTTTTATTATATGTTTTTTAGAAAAGTATCCAGTTCTTTTTGGTTTTTAAGAGAGATAAATTTGTCTGGATAGGTTTGGCCGATAGTCCGATAGCGTGTGACCTGTCTGGCTTGGCGTCCATCCCAAAGAATCCAACGGATAAATTCCCAGTCAAAGCGTTCAGGGCAGCCTGCTGCCATACTCTCACGGACCCGACCTTTATAACGGCGGTATCGTTTCCACCCTCTATAGAGGCAGTTCCAACGAGAGAAGTTGAGAAAGATGATCTGGTCGGCTTGCTCCATTCTCTCCTCATAGCAGCACCAAGAGTAATTGCCATCAATGACCCAGTCTCTATGATCGCTGAGAAACTGTCTCATCTCTTTCTCCATCCAATCCCGATCACTGTCTATCCAACCCGGTTGAAATTGAAGGGTGTCCATGTGGAGCTTGGGGATGGAGTAGTAGCGAGATAAGGCTCCAGCCAAGGTAGATTTTCCAGATCCAGAATAGCCGATAATAACAATTTTCATAAGCACCTCTCAAAAATTTAGGAACAAAAAAAGCTCCGGAGAGCTTGATTTTTATGCTGTTCTTGATTAACCAAGTTTCGCTGCAAGACGTGCTTTATCACGGCTAGCTTTGTTCTTGTGGATCAAACCTTTAGTTTCTGCTTTATCGATAGCTGAGCTAGCAGCGCGGTAAAGTTCTTCAGATGGGTTTGCTTCAAAAGCTTTGATTGCAGTACGCATAGCTGATTTTTGAGCTGAGTTTTTTTCGTTTTGTTTAACGTTCAATTCAGCGCGTTTGATAGCTGATTTAATGTTTGCCAAGTTATTCACCTCCATTGATAATCTAACTATCTCATTATATATGAAAAGTTAAGATTTGACAAGCCTAAAATAGCTTTTCCTTAAAAAAGTACCGTTAACAGGCCATTTTCTCTAGCGTTTGAGATAAATTTCGTCAATTTCATGGTTGGTTGCCTTATGGAGAATCAGATCAGCTCGATTTCTGGTTGGTTGGATGTAATGTTGCAAGTTGACTAAATTAATGGATTCCCAGACCTGATGGGCCATGCTTAAAACTTCTTCTAGGGGTTGCTCTGTAAATCGATAGTAGTAGTTATTGGGATCATTCTGAGCTAATGCAAGGAGTTTTTGGAAGCGATCGATATACCAAGATTCGATATCGTTGACCGCGGCATCCACATAGATCGAAAAATCAAAGAAATCGGTCATATAGAGACTGTCATTTTGCGGATTTTGAAAGACATTGATCCCTTCTACAATGACAAAATCAGCTGGTAAAATGGTTTGCTTCTCATCTGGAACAATATCGTATATTTCGTGGGAATAGACAGGGATTTCTACGCTCTTGTTGTTTTTGATTTGATTAAGAAAATCAAGGAGCAATTCCATATCATAGCTTTCTGGAAATCCTTTTCGATTGAGGATCTCTTGTTCTTTTAAGATAGCATTTGGATAGAGGAAGCCATCTGTTGTCACCAATTCTACTGTCGAGCCTTCAAAGGTTCGTGACAGCAGGATTTGAAGGAGACGGCTAGTGGTGGATTTTCCAACCGCTACGCTTCCTGAAACCCCAATGATAAAGGGTTGGCGTTCACTCGTTTTTTGAAGAAAAATACCTTTTGAGAAAGCCAAATCTTCTTTGGAACGCTTGTAGATTCCAATCAGGTTTGTCAAAGGCAGGTAGACGTCACGTACATCCTGGAGGTTGATGCGGTCGTTAAAACTTTTAATAGAATTGAGCTCTGTTTGAGAGAGAGGTGGGGTGGTTTTGCGGTGCAAATTTTGCCACGTTTCCCGATTAATTTTTTCAAAATGTAGAAATTCTTTGTCCATATGTCACTCCTATTGTAGTCTTTAGTATACCAATTTTTAGAGGTCATGTAAACGATTTAAAAAAGGAGTGAATTATGATAAAATAACCTTATGAGTAAAATGTATTTCGATGTAAACCCAGATGCAGCCCATGATATTCATGATCTGGCTGTTGTTTTATTGGGGCAAAAGATGAATTTCTATACGGACGCCGGCGTCTTTAGTAAAAAAATGATTGACTATGGAAGTCAGGTGCTCTTATCAACCCTGGATTTTCAAGAAGGAGAAAGTGTCCTTGATGTTGGCTGTGGCTATGGACCAATCGGCCTCTCTCTCGCTAAAGCCCAGGGAGTTGCAGTGACCATGGTCGATGTCAATGAGCGGGCACTGGACTTGGCTAAGAAAAATGCCAGCCGAAATGGCGTGGAAGCTCAGATCTTTTCTTCGGATGTCTATGAAGCAGTAGAAGGGTTTTTTGACCATGTGATCAGTAATCCGCCGATCCGAGCTGGTAAGAAAGTGGTTCACCAAGTGATCACTGGTAGTTTTGAACATTTGAAACCAGGTGGAGATTTGACCATTGTCATTCAGAAAAAACAAGGAGCTCCGAGCGCTAAGGCCAAGATGGAAGAGACGTTTGGCAATTGTGAGACCGTAAAAAAAGACAAAGGCTATTATATTTTAAGAAGTGAGAAAGAATCATGAGAGCAGTAGATATCATTCAGAAAAAAAGAGATGGTCTTGCCTTAAACAAGGAAGAAATTGAATGGCTGATTGAGGGCTATGTGGCTGGAACGGTTCCAGATTACCAAATGTCCGCTTTTGCTATGGCTGTTTATTTTAAAGGGATGACGACAGAAGAAATCTCTCATATGACCATGAAGATGGTCCAAACGGGGCAACAGTTTGATCTGTCAGCTATTCCAGGGATCAAGGTGGACAAACACTCGACTGGTGGTGTCGGAGACAAGGTGACCTTGGTCTTGGTGCCTTTGGTTGCAAGTTTTGGTGTGCCGGTTGCTAAAATGAGCGGTCGTGGCTTAGGCCACACGGGTGGAACCATCGATAAGTTGGAATCCATTAAAGGCTTCCAGATTGAACGGACTCAAGAGAAATTTATACAGCAGGTGCAGGAGATCGGCTTATCGGTCATTGGTCAATCCGACCAACTTGTAAAAGCAGACAAACTCTTGTATGCTCTGCGTGATGTGACAGCGACAGTGGACACCATTCCTTTGATTGCTAGCTCCGTCATGAGTAAGAAAATTGCTGCTGGTGCGGATGCCATTCTTTTGGATGTGACAGTGGGCGAGGGTGCCTTTATGAAAAATATTGAGGATGCTCGTCGCTTAGCCCGTACCATGGTGGATCTTGGAAATGCAGTGGGTCGGAAAACCATCGCTGTCATCACAGATATGAGCCAACCTTTGGGAACTAGCATTGGCAATCGTTTAGAGATTTTGGAAGCCCTGGATATTCTGAAAGGACAAGGGCGAGCTGATGTGACGGAGTTTATTTGTGAGTTAGCGCAAATCATGTTGAAATTGGCCAATGTAGATCAATCAATTGAAGCCATCCATGAACACTTGAACAATGGTCAGGCTTTAGCGAAGTTTGAAGAAATGGTTGTGGCTCAAGGTGGAGACTTAGAAGATTTGCATCGTCCCGTAAAAGTGTCTCAGGTCCTTGAAATATCAGCGGACCAAGATGGCGTCATTGCTGCTTTACCTGCCATGGAGTTTGGCTTGTTTGCCATGCGCTTGGGTGCTGGCCGTGCTGTCAAATCAGATCCCCTCGATTACGAAACAGGAATTGTGTTTGACAAAAAAGTGGGAGAGCGCGTCAAAAAAGGGGAACGCATTGCCCGTATTTTCATGAATGAAAAAAATTCACAAGAAGGCGTTACAGAATTCAAAAAAAATGTTAAAATACTAGAAAGGGCTGAAAGCGTTAAAGAAATTATTGAAATAATATCTTAAGCAGCTCAGGAGATTGTATGAAGTTAAATAAATATATCGATCACACTCTTTTAAAACCAGATGCACAACAAGAACAGATCGAAAAGCTGATCGAAGAAGCAAAGGCTTATGATTTTGCGAGTGTCTGTGTGAACCCGACATGGGTGAATTTTGCGGCTGAGGGCTTGCGCGATTCAGACGTTAAAGTTTGTACCGTCATTGGTTTTCCTTTAGGAGCAAATACACCATTTGTCAAAGCGTGTGAAACAAAAAATGCGATTCAAAATGGTGCCGATGAGATTGACATGGTCATTAATATCGGGGCTCTTAAGTCTAAGAATTTAGCACTAGTTGAGGAAGATATCCAAGCGGTAGTCGAAGCGAGCGGTGATAAGCTGGTCAAAGTCATCATTGAGACTTGTCTCTTAACCGATGATGAAAAGATCGTTGCTTGTCAAATTGCTAAGTTAGCTGGCGCAGACTTTGTGAAGACTTCAACTGGCTTCTCAACTGGAGGAGCAACGGTAGAAGATGTGGCCTTAATGCGTCAAACTGTTGGACCCGACATGGGTGTTAAGGCTTCTGGTGGTGCTCGCTCTTATGAAGATGCTCTTGCTTTTATCGAAGCTGGTGCGACCCGTATTGGGACTTCTTCTGGTGTAGCCATCATGGAAGGAAAGGTGGCTCATGGCGACTACTGAGTTGATTGACTTAGCAGTTGAAGTGAGTAATCAAGCCTATGTGCCTTACTCTCATTTCCCAATTGGAGCTGTACTGCTAACGAAGGATGGAGAAATCTATACAGGGGTCAATATAGAAAATGCCAGTTTTGGTTTAACCAACTGTGGAGAACGGACAGCCATTTTTAAAGCTGTTTCTGAAGGAGCTCGCGATTTCAAAGAGCTCATTATCTACGGGCAAACAGAAAAGCCCATCTCTCCATGTGGTGCTTGTCGCCAGGTCATGGCTGAATTTTTTGAGCCAGACCTTCCTGTAACCTTAGTATCTAAAGATAAATCGACGGTCGTGATGACGGTCAAGGAATTACTTCCATATTCCTTTACAGACCTGACTTAATAGGTCTGTGAGGCGGTCTTTTGACCCTTTCAATACTTCGCAACAATGTTGCACAATAATTTAGGAGGTTCAGTAATGAACAAGAAACAATGGCTAGGCCTTGGTCTAGTAACTGTCGCTGCTATCGGACTTGCAGCATGTGGAAATCGTGCGTCTAAAAAAGATAGCGCAAACTCAGAATCTAAAACAGATTTGAAAGCTGCTATCATTACCGATACTGGTGGTGTGGATGACAAATCATTCAACCAATCTGCTTGGGAAGGTTTGCAAGCTTGGGGTAAAGAAAACGGTCTTTCTAAAGGGAACGGATTTGACTACTTCCAATCAACAGATGAATCTCAATATGCGACAAACCTTGATGAAGCTGTTTCTAACGACTACAAATTGATCTTTGGTGTTGGTTTTGCCTTGAGCGACTCTGTTAAAAAAGCTGCAAAAGACAACCAAGATGTGAACTATGTCATCATCGATGACCGTATTGAAGGACAAAAGAACGTAGCATCTGCTGTTTATGCCGATAACGAAGCTGGTTACCTTGCTGGTATTGCTGCTGCAAAAACTACAAAAACTAAACAAGTTGGTTTTGTAGGTGGTATGGAAAGTGAAGTTATCACTCGGTTCCGCGCTGGATTTGAAGCTGGTGTTAAATCTGTTGACCCATCTATCAAAGTTCAAGTAGACTACGCTGGTTCATTCGGTGACTCTGCTAAAGGTAAAACAATTGCTGCTGCACAATATGCTGCAGGTGCAGACGTTATCTACCAAGTAGCTGGTGGTACTGGTGCAGGTGTCTTCTCTGAAGCTAAAGACTTGAACGAGAAGAAAAATGAAGACGAAAAAGTTTGGGTTCTTGGTGTTGACCGTGACCAAAAAGCTGAAGGTGAATACACTTCTAAAGATGGTAAAAAATCTAACTTTGTATTGGCTTCAAGCTTGAAGAAAGTCGGAGAATCTGTAAAAGACTTGGCTAAGAAAACTGCTGATGGTAAATTCCCTGGCGGTAAAGTGATTACTTATAGCTTGAAAGATGGTGGAGTTGACTTGACAACTGACAATCTTTCTGCAGAAGCTAAAAAAGCTGTCGAAGACGCTAAAGCTAAGATCCTTGACGGGTCACTTAAAGTTCCTGAAAAATAATTATTGATTGGATCGGCCCGACCTTCAAGGGCCGTTCCTTTTAATAAATTGAGACATTTTTGTCTCAGTAAAATCTATTAGCTGTCCTAATAGGTTTTATTGAAATAAAAATTGATTTGAAAGGAAACACCCCACATGACACACGAATATGTCATCGAAATGCGTGAGATTACCAAAAAATTTGGTGACTTTGTAGCAAATGACAAGATTAATCTTCAGTTGCGCAAAGGTGAAATCCATGCACTTCTTGGAGAAAATGGTGCAGGGAAATCTACCCTGATGAATATGTTGGCTGGTTTGTTGGAACCAACTAGCGGAGACATCGTGGTAAATGGAAAAACTGTTAACCTAGACTCACCTTCAAAAGCAGCTTCTTTAGGAATTGGAATGGTGCACCAACACTTTATGTTGGTTGAAGCTTTCACTGTTGCTGAAAATATCATCCTTGGGTCTGAAACCACTAAACATGGTATTTTGGATCTTAAGAAAGCCAGTCAAGATATCCTTGATTTGTCTAAAAAATATGGCTTAGCAGTGGATCCAAATGCTAAAGTTGAGGATATTTCCGTCGGTGCGCAGCAACGTGTGGAAATTTTAAAGACGCTTTATCGTGGAGCCGACATCCTAATCTTCGATGAACCAACTGCGGTGTTGACACCAGCTGAAATCGAAGAATTGATTACAATCATGAAGAACTTGGCAAATGAAGGAAAATCCATTATCTTGATTACGCACAAGTTGGATGAAATTCGTGCTGTTTCAGACCGGGTAACGGTTATCCGTCGTGGGAAATCAATTGAGACAGTCGAGATTGGTGGAGCTACCAACCAAGACTTGGCCGAAATGATGGTCGGTCGTTCTGTTTCCTTTAAAACGGAGAAAGGTCCTTCTCAACCGAAAGAAGTCGTCTTGTCGATCGAAAACTTGGTTGTAAACGAAAACCGGGGTGTCCCAGCTGTTAAGAATCTTTCACTGGAACTTCGTGCTGGTGAAGTCGTGGGGATCGCAGGGATTGACGGAAATGGTCAGTCTGAGTTGATCCAAGCGATTACAGGTCTACGGAAGGTAAAATCTGGTTCAATCAAGATTAAAGGCAAGGATGTTGTAGGACTTCGTCCACGTCAAATCACAGAAATGAAGGTAGGGCACGTCCCTGAAGACCGTCATCGGGATGGATTAGTCCTTGACATGATGATCTCTGAAAACATTGCCCTTCAAACCTATTATAAAGAACCTCTTAGCAAGAATGGTATTTTGAATTATCCAAATATTACCTCTTATGCCAAGAAGTTGATGGAAGAGTTTGACGTTCGTGCAGCCAGTGAAGTAGTACCTGCTAAGGCTCTCTCTGGAGGGAACCAGCAAAAAGCCATTATCGCTCGCGAAATCGATCGTGATCCGGATCTCTTGATCGTTAGCCAGCCGACTCGTGGATTGGACGTTGGAGCGATCGAATATATCCACAAACGTTTGATTCAAGAACGCGATAATGGAAAAGCCGTTCTGGTTGTCAGCTTTGAATTAGATGAAATTTTGAATGTTTCTGACCGTATTGCGGTTATTCATGATGGGAAGATCCAAGGGATCGTAACCCCTGAAACAACGAATAAGCAAGAACTTGGAATCCTCATGGCAGGAGGCCAAGTAAAGGAGGGAGCATCAAATGAATAAGAATTTAAAACAAATTGCCGTTCCATTGGTGTCTGTCCTTTTAGGATTGGTCTTGGGTGCCATTATTATGTGGGCCTTCAGCTATGATGCCCTTTGGGGATATGAATTGCTGTTTAAGAAAGCCTTTGGTTCGATTAAGAGTTGGGGAAATATTTCCCGTGCTATGGGGCCACTGATTTTAGTTGCTCTTGGATTTTCAGTAGCCAGCCGGGCCGGCTTCTTTAACGTTGGACTTCCTGGTCAAGCTTTTGCAGGATGGATCATGGCGACTTGGTTTGCCCTTTCCTTCCCAAATATGCCTCGCTTACTGATGATTCCGATGACCGTTTTGATTGCGGCGATCGCAGGTGGATTTATTGGAGCGATTCCTGGTTTCCTTCGTGCTTATCTCGGAACCAGTGAGGTCATCATCACCATTATGATGAACTACATTGTTCTCTATGGTGGGAATGCCTTGATACATAGCTTCCCAGCTTCCTTGATGAAAAACAAGGACTCAACCATTGATGTGGGTGCCAATGCTGTCTACCAGACGGAGTGGTTGCGTAATTTGACGGACAAATCACAAATGAACATCGGGATCTTCTTTGCCATCATCGCAGTGGTAGTCATCTGGTTCTTGATGAAGAAAACAACACTTGGTTTTGAAATCCGTGCCGTTGGTCTCAATGCGAATGCGGCAGAATACGCAGGGATGTCTGCAAAACGGACCATTATCCTTTCTATGATCATTTCTGGTGCTCTTGCTGGTATCGGTGGGGTAGCAGAAGGTCTAGGTATTTACTCAAATGTCTACGTTCAAACCAGCTCAATGAGTGTTGGATTTAACGGAATGGCCGTTGCCCTTCTTGCGATGAATTCACCAATTGGTATTCCATTTGCTGCCTTCTTGTTTGGTGCACTTCAAATTGGGGGAGTTGGTATGAAGCCAGCTGCCATCCCTGAAGAAGTCGTTCAAATTGTGACAGCATCTATTATCTTCTTCGTATGTGCTCACTACATTATCGAAAAGATGATCTCGATGCGTTCAGCTAAAAAAGGAGGAGCAAACTAATGAGTATTGTAACGATTTTAAGTATTCTTGTTTCCTCTATGATTGTGTATGCAGCGCCGCTGATCTTCACAAGTATCGGAGGAGCATACTCAGAACACGCTGGGGTTGTTAACGTTGGTCTGGAAGGAATCATGGTTATGGGAGCCTTCTCAGGTATTATCTTTAACTTGACTTTTGAGCCTGAGTTAGGAAGTTTAACACCATGGTTGTCCTTGATCGTTGCTGCAGGGATTGGAGTACTCTTCTCCTTGATCCACGCGGTGGCAACCATTCATTTCCGTGCTGACCATATCGTCTCAGGTACGGTATTGAACTTGATGGCACCACCATTGGCGGTCTTCCTTGTCAAAGCAATGTACAACAAGGGGCAAACTGATAATATCAAAGTTGCCTTTGGGAAAACATCGATTCCGGTCTTATCTAAAATTCCGGTGATTGGGGATATTTTCTTCAACAATGCCAGCATCATTGGTTGGGTTGCGATTCTCTTTTCATTCTTTGCTTGGTTTATCATGTTCAAGACGAAATTTGGATTGCGTCTTCGTTCAGTTGGTGAACACCCACAAGCAGCAGATACATTGGGAATCAATGTATATAGAATGCGCTACTTAGGAGTGATGATCTCTGGTGCCCTAGCAGGAATCGGAGGAGCCATTTACGCTCAGTCAGTTTCTGTTAACTTCGCGGTGACGACTATTGTAGGTCCTGGATTTATCGCCCTTGCGGCTATGATTTTCGGGAAATGGAACCCAATCGGGGCCATGCTTGCTAGTCTCTTCTTTGGAGCTTCTCAAAGTTTGGCTGTTATCGGGAATCAATTGCCTTTGCTTAAAGGGATCCCATCCATCTACTTGCAAATTGCGCCTTACGTTTTGACCATGGTTGTCTTGGCAGCCTTCTTTGGACAAGCAGTTGCGCCAAAAGCAGATGGTGTTAACTATATTAAATCGAAATAATGCACAGAGAGAGGTTGGGACAAAAGTCCTAGCCTCTCAATTGTTTTTGGATTGTCGAGTAAGACGCAGTGGTTGAGTGGGCTCTACTACGCTGATTTTATCAGCTTTTACAGCCCTACTCAACTGTGCGGAGGTGGGACGACGAAATCGAATTCTAACGAATTATCGATTTCTGTCCCACGCTCTCTTTTGCTTTCTAAAGGCCCCTCTTAGTCGCAATTTCTTTAGATTTAGGGTACAATAAGAATACAACTTTTCACGTATTGGAGGAGCAGATGTTTAAGTGGATGAGACGCCTAATTGGCATGGTGATCGTTTTATTTATGTTATTAGTGATCTTGTTGGTTCCTGGCTCTATCCCTGAAGGGGAGCAACTGAGAAATGTGCAGGCAGGGAGTTCTTTGATTGAGCTGGCTCAAAATGCTGTTTCAAATGCCTCTGTGAGCACTGAAGGGCTCTCAACTGAGCTAAGTCTCAATTCAGTGCAATTGAGTCAGGTCGTAAAAACAAGTGCTGGATCCGCCCTTGACAATTCTGACTATCAAAAGATGGCATTAGGAATGGATGGCAATGACCTTCATGTCAAAGTTCCTGTATCATTAGGGCCAATCGATAGCTATCTAGATTTAACCATGACCGGTCAAGTTGAAAACAATGTCATGAATTTGACCGTGACCGGTGCTAAATTAGGGAAAATGCCCATTCCAAAATTCTTGGTTCTCAACTATTTGAAGGATCAATCCAATCAAAATGGAGGCGGCTTCACAGTGAATGGTGATCAAATCACCCTTGATATCCCTCAAGCAGGCTATAGCATCTCAAAAGCGAGAGTGGAAAATGGCAATGCTAAGGTAACCGTTAGTATATCCTTGTTTTAAGTCTTTGTAATTGGAGTTGTCATGCTTGTCTTTGAATTTTGTGCAGAGAATTTAACTTATATTGATAAGGCGATTGCTGCTGGGGCAGGTCGCATTGAACTGTGCGACAACCTGGCAGTAGGAGGGACCACACCGAGTATAGGTGTGATCAATGAAGCAATCAAACTGACAAGAGAGAAGTCCGTGGATCTATGTGTCATTATCCGGCCCCGTGGTGGCGATTTTGTCTACACTGATCTGGAAGTCGAAGCTATGCTGATGGATATTCGTGCTGCGAAAGAAATAGGGGTTACTTGTTTTGTGCTGGGTGCGTTGACGAGTGATCGAAAGTTGGACCAGAGGGTCATGCAGCTTTTACTAGCAGCTTGTGGAGAGGCAGAGGTGGTCTTTCATATGGCCTTTGATGAGTTAGCACATACAGATCAGCTAGAAGCGATTGAGTGGCTTTCTGATCAGGGTGTAGCCCGCATTTTAACACGAGCTGGAAGTCCAGGTGACCCACTAGAGCAACGTTTTGCACACTATCATCGTTTATTAGATGCGGCTAAGGGAAAGATTCAGATCCTGCCAGGTGGGGGTGTGACTCTTGACAATCGTCAGCTCTTTTTGGACCAATTGGGCGTTTGTCAACTGCATGGCACGCGCATCGTGTTTTAAAAAAGAAACGATCACTGCTTGAAGTAGTTTTGAGGATCCGTTATCAAGGTTGGGGACGTTGTTTCCAGCCTCTTCTAGTGCAAAAATGAATAAGGGAGAGAAAATGTTTTTAGAGCATTATTTTGACCGATACACCTTTCAGCCAGAAAAGGGATTGGCTTATGGATTTGAAAAGAGAGGGGCAGGCTATGAGTACCAGTGCCCCGTCTTATCGGACACTTTTCTCTTAAAGGTCCAGGTCTACGACCAGAAGATTTCTTTTCAGGTCTATGATCAGGATACAGGGGACGAGTATATCCAGATCCATCTGGAACAGCTACAGGGAAATTTCGTCGGCCAAGTCAGGGAAGCCTGTCAGGAAAGTCTTGAAAGGATCCGGCAAGCTTGTTTTGAGGTCGAAGAATTTCTCTATCCTCAAGCCAAGCGTCTCATGACCTATATTTCTCTGCACTATCAGGGAACGATTGAGTATTTGTGGGAGAGATCTCCGGAATCCGGTGCCATTCGCCACCGAGACACCCTCAAGTGGTATGGTGTCTTTATGACCATTGATTGGAAAAAATTGGATGCTAGCAAGTCTGGGAAAATAGAAGTTTTGAATGTCAAGTCTGATCAAGTAGCCTATTTCATCCAGCAGAAAGGGATTTATCCAGCCTTTCATATGAATAAAAAATATTGGGTGAGTATCCCCTTAGATGGAACAATTGCTGATGAGGACTTGTTTGCTCTGGTGGATAGTAGCTGGCACCACACCAAAAAGGGGAAATAAGATGAATCTGTTGAGGAAATTATCTTGGTTTTTTAATTTAGAGAAGAAGCGATACTTGATCGGGATAGGGTCCTTGATCTTGGTTAGCTTTTTAAACCTCATTCCTCCAAGAATCATGGGACTTGTGATCGATTTGATCGATAAAAGAAGGCTGACACTAGGGCAGTTAGTTGTGGATATTGCCTTTTTGGTCCTCGCAGCTCTAGCCATGTATGGACTTCGTTTTGTATGGAGACGCTATATTTTTGGAACGGCCAATAAGTTGGCTCGGATCTTGCGTTACCGTTTGTTTCAGCAATTTACGCTCATGTCTCCGTCTTTTTATCAGCGTTATCGGACAGGGGATCTCATGGCCCATGCCACTAATGATATCAATGCGGTAACCATGTTTGCTGGTGGTGGAGTCATGTCTGCAGTGGATGCTTCCGTGACAGCCTTGGTGACTCTAGTCAGCATGTTTTTCATGATTGATTGGCGCTTAACCTTCTTGGCTATTTTGCCCCTACCGGTTATGGTGGTAGTGACTTCCGCTATTGGCCGCAAAAACCACAAAGCCTTCAAAGAGGCTCAAGAAGGATTCTCAGAGCTGAACAACTTTGTTCAGGAATCCGTATCAGGAGTCAAGGTGACCAAATCATTTGGCTTTCAGGCAGATGAGATTCAGGCTTTTGAAAAAACTAATCAAATGGTCTTTTCAAAGAATATGACTTCAGCCGGTTACAATGCTTTGTTTGATCCGACTACTCTTCTTTTTGTCGGTCTCTCCTATGTTTTGACGCTCTACTTCGGGGGGCTATTTGTTCAGGAAGGGAGCCTGACGGTTGGACAAATCGTAACCTTTATTACCTATCTCAATATGCTCGTCTGGCCCCTTCAAGCCATGGGCTTCTTGTTTAATATTTGTCAACGGGCTAGCGTCTCCTATGATCGGATTGAGACACTTTTAGCAGAAACACCTGATATTCAAGATCCAAGTCAACCAGTCACAGACATCCAAAACGGAGATCTAGAATATGACATTAAAGAATTTGCCTATGAGAAAGAGCCTGTCCTTGAGAAGGTTGCCTTTCATTTAGAAAAAGGGCAAACCCTTGGAATTGTAGGACCAACTGGATCTGGAAAGACCACCTTGTTGCGTCTCTTGCTCAGAGAGCATGACTTGGAGCAGGGAGATATTTTGTTAAATGGGATCTCCATCAAACATTATCGCTTAGAAGATCTTCGAAGCTTGATCGGTTACGTCCCTCAAGATCAGATCCTCTTTGCCATGACCATTCGCGAGAATGTAGCTTTTTCAGATCCACAGATCGAGGAAGAAGAGGTGCTGAAGGCTCTGAGAACTTGTGGAGTCTATGAGGATATTCTGGCCATGCCAGACCAGCTGGAGACAGTGCTGGGAGAGAGAGGGGTCTCTCTTTCTGGCGGACAAAAGCAACGGATTGCCATGAGTCGTGCTTTAGTCATGAATCCTGAGATCTTAATCTTGGATGATTCACTGTCTGCAGTAGATGCTAAAACGGAGCACCAAATCATTGAAAATATGAAGCAGGAACGCAAGGGGAAAACAACGATCATCACAGCCCACCGCCTATCAGCGATCGTTCATACGGATTTGATTCTGGTAATGGAGAATGGACAGATCAAGGAGCGAGGAAATCACGAGGAATTAATGGCTCAAAAAGGTTGGTACTATGAAACCTACCAAGCCCAACAATTATCAGAAGAAATGGAGGGAAAGCTGAATGAAAACATCTGAAGCTCATGTGATGAAGCGGCTCTTGACTTACATGTGGCGTTATAAATGGTTAACAGCCCTAGCCTTAGCCTTTACCTTCCTGACTAGTCTGTTATTGACGGCGATCCCTCTTGCAGCTCGCTGGTATATTGACCACCTAGTGGATCCAACAGAAGCAGGCTCTCCAGTTCTAACAGCTTTTCAGTTTCTCATTCTCTACTATGGGTTATTCATTGGGCGCGTGCTGGCAACTTATCTGAGTCAGTTAACCTTTGCGCGTGTATCCAATTCTATCGTAAGAGATATCCGTTTAGATATTTTCCAAAATCTTCAAAGGCTGGGCATGTCCTTTTATGACCAGACAGCAGCAGGTTCGATTGTTTCTCGAGTGACCAATGATACACAGGCAGTCGCAGATATGTTTTCTACGGTCTTTTCAAGCCTGGTTTCATCCTTTTTACTCTTTTTAGTCACTCTAGTAACCATGTTTAGCTTGGACTGGCATTTGACCATTTGGATCCTGCCTTTTCTTCCCATCATTTGGTTTTCCATCCGTCTCTATCGCAAGTTATCCAATCGCTTGGTCAAGATGACCCGACAAAAATTATCAGATATCAATGTGAAATTATCGGAATCTATTGAAGGAATGCGGATCGTGCAGGCCTTTCGTCAAGAAAAGCGCTTGACGGATGAATTCGAACAGATTAATGGGGAACATTTGGATTACGCCAACCGATCTGTGGATGTCAATTCCCTCTTTTTGAGACCAGCTATGACCCTGTTACAGGTCCTGGCCTATGCGGTCATTCTGACCTTTTTCGGCCTAAATTGGCAGTCCTCAGGCTTTACAGCAGGTCTTATCTATGCCTTTATCCAATATGTTAGCCAGCTTTTCCAGCCCTTGATTGATGTTACCCAAAATTTTGCAACCTTGCAGACCTCAACCATTTCTGCAGGTCGTGTCTTTGAGATGATGGATCGAGACGACTATGAGCCCAAGCAAGCTGGTAGCCTGAAAGAAATCGAGCGGGGAGATATTCGTTTTGAGCATGTATCTTTTTCTTATGATGGCAAACGGGATGTCCTAAAAGATATTTCCTTTGAGGTCAAAAATGGACAAACCATTGCCTTTGTCGGTCATACTGGTTCTGGTAAATCCTCTATTATCAATCTCTTCATGCGCTTTTATGAATTTGATCGTGGCCGGATCTTGATTGATGGACAGGATATCAAGGACTATAGCCAGGAAGCCTTGCGCAAGTCCATTGGTCTAGTGTTGCAGGAACCCTTCCTCTATCATGGAACCATTGCTTCTAATATCCGGATGTACCATGAAGAACTGACAGATGAGGAAATCCGACAAGCAGCTGCATTTGTGGATGTAGCAGACTTTATTGAGAGTCTACCTGGTGGCTATGATCATCCGGTAACAGAGCGGGGTTCTACCTTATCGACCGGTCAGCGTCAGCTTCTGGCTTTTGCCCGGACCATTGCTGCCCAGCCTAAGATCCTCATTTTGGATGAGGCCACTGCCAATATCGACCAAGAGACGGAAGAGATGATCCAAAATTCTCTGAAGAAGATGCGCCAAGGGCGGACAACCATTGCCATTGCCCATCGCCTTTCTACCATCCAAGATGCCGATTGCATTTATGTTCTCGATAAAGGAAAAATCATCGAATCAGGCAACCACGATCAACTCATTGCTCTAGGAGGAACGTATAAGAAAATGTATGACCTCCAGGCTGGTATGATGAAATAAGGACAAACAAGGTCTAAATGCAAATTTAACCTTGTTTTTCTTGCTTGAAAGCTGTAAAATAAAGAAAAGAACAGAAAAAGGGAGCATACACCATGTCAAACGATCTGATCATGATGGGAGTTGTCATTGTCTTATTTGGACTTTATTTCACTCTTCAAGTTGAGCTCAATAAAGTCAGAAATCAATTCACTCACTATCTTCTTAAACCAGGTAGTATTTCTAAGGAACAAAGAGAGAAATACCTCAAAGAATCAGAGATGGAAGCGATCCGACTGATTCGTATCGATTATCGGATCGGCCTTCAAAATGCCAAACTTATCTATGAGCACTTAAAGAAATAAGAAGACCCTCGTATAGTCTATACGGGGGTTTCTCTTTCAAAAAAAGGCGTCAGCTTTGGTAAAACTTTGGCAACATCTGCCGATTGGATCTTGGCGAGTTGATAAGGACAAGAAGCGATGTAGGCTGCTTCAAAGAAATCAAGCGGGAGTCCACTGTGTTTTAAGGCAGCAAGGGATTGAACTTGGCTGAGTTCTATAAGGATCCCATCGTGGGTCAGGGTCAGATGGGGAAGAAGAGGAGACTGGGCCATCAAGGTCTTTAGACTGGCTTCTTCCTCTTTTTTTCTGGCTAGGAGTCGCTTTTTATTGGTCAGATACATACCGTTATCAATGTAGAGACTCAAGGCCTTTTGCATGATCAGATTGCTATCATAGTCCAGAATCGTCTTATAGGTCAAGACTGGCTTAAGAAGGGCTTGGGGTAGGATCATGGAAGTGATGCGAAGAGCAGAAAAGAGATTGGTCGAAAAAGATTTGATATAGATGACCCGGTTCTTTTGATCCAAATAATGAAAAGATGGAGCATTGCTGCTATCAAGATCTCCCAAATAGTCGTCCTCAACAAGGTAGACATCATATTGGTCAGCTAGTTGCAAGATCGCTTCTTTCTGCTTGGTCGAATAGCTATGACCGAGCGGATAGTGAAAACGAGGGATCGTGTAGAAGAATTTGATATGCCCACTTTTGAAAATCTCTTCAAGTTCCTCAAGGTCAATTCCCGTTAAATTTCGTTGAATGGTCCGGTAGGCAAGTTGCTGCGAATCTAAGAGTTGATTCATCCGATGATAAGTTGGCTGCTCAATCAAGATCTGAGATTTTTTATTGGGAAAGTCAATTTGGCTGAGGATATTGAGTGCCTGTTGTGTACCAGAAGTCAAAACGATCTGATCCGCAGTCGTATAAATGCTTTCTTCCTTCAATAAGCCTTGAATCGATTGGCGTACTTCTGGTAATCCTGCTTGGTCTGAAAAATTATTAAAAAGATAATTCTCACGACCAATCAAGGTTTCATTGATACAGGTTCGGAAATCTTCAAAAGCCTGGTTGCGGTCTTTCTCTAATTTTAGTGGAAGATCCTCATGTTGGTCAGGTTCCTGCTCCAAAACATAGTAGCCACTTTGAGGTTTTGCGTAGAGAAAGTGCTGGTAGGTTAAATCCAGCAGGGCCCGTTGCACCGTATCCTTACTACAAGAAAATTGACTAGCTAGCTGGCGAACGGAGGGAATTTTCTGACCGGTCACCAGTTCTCCGTCTTGAATGGCTTTTTTTAGAACATGAATAATTTCTTGGTATTTGCTCGTCTTCATTTTGACTGTCCCCATACAGTTTTTTTCTATTGTACAGAAATAATCACAAAAATACCACTCTGAAAATGATTTGAAGATGGTTTTCTTTTAAAACTCTTGTTTTCATAGGTAGAATCTAGTGCCGTACGACTTTTTATGATAGAATGAAGATCGTAGTGTCTTCCGTAAATATGGTCCAGTAGCGCACAGTGTATTGGGGTGCGGGATTGAACAGATGCTTATCTGTATGGCTGGTACAAGACCTATCTGTAAGCAGTTCTGTATCTGTATGTGATGCATCGAATCAAACCTTTATAACCATAAACAACTACATAACTTTTTACGATCAATGAAAGAGGTGGAGAAAATGTAGGCAAATCTAGGTAAGTCTTTTAGAAACACTTAAAATATCAATTGAAAGAGGAAGAACAATGTTTAAAAGAACTTACAAACGCAATATTCCACTCTTAGCAGGTCTGGAATTCACATCTTATTTTGGAATCACTAGTTTCTGGATTATATTTTTCATTCAAAATGGTCTTTCCTTGCTTCAGATCGGGCTATTAGAGAGTATCTTTCATGGAACTAGTCTATTGAGCGAAATTCCATCAGGCATGTTGGCCGATCGATTTAGTTACAAGACCAATCTCTATTTGGCTCGCATAGCCAGTATTGTGTCCTCTATCTTGATCTTACTTGGTCAAGGGAATTTTTGGATCTATGCACTGGCTATGATGGTCAGTGCCTGGTCCTACAATTTTGATTCGGGTACGAATACTGCTTTCTTGTTTGATTCGGCGGTAGAAGCAGGTCAAAAGGATCGTTATCTTCAGATCTCTAGCTTTTTGTCCGGAGTGGCTGAAGTCACCCGAACCTTAGGAACAGTAGTAGCCGGTCTCTTTGTTCATGGGGCCTTGGCTTGGACCTATCATATTGCCATAGGTCTTTCATTACTTTCCATTCTCTTGATTTATCTGATGAAAGAGCCAGAGAGCAAGAGAGAGGAAAGAAATAGCCTGACCTTAAAAAGGATATTGGTGGTAGTGAAACAAGAATGGCAGGAAAAACCAGTCTTGTTTTATTGGATGCTGACCTATCAGCTGGTAGGGACCATTATGTGCATGTTTTATTTTTACTACCAACAGAAAATCAGTGACCTAGCCAGTTGGCAAGTATCGCTCATCATGTTAATTGGTAGTGGATTCAATCTTCTAGCGGTTTATCTGGCCAGTCGGATCGGGAAGAAATGGAATAGCAATCAAGTCTTTCCAATTCTGGTTGCACTGACAGGCTTGGCCTTGCTGTTGGTAGCTTTCAAGACTCCATTCGCCTATCTGAGCGTCTATCTCTTGACCAATGCCCTTTATGCAGTTTATCAACCTATATACTACAATGATTTACAAGTTTATTTGCCTTCCGGTGTACGAGCCACCATGCTTAGTATAAACTCCATGATGTTTAGTTTGTCTATGATTGTGATTTTCCCTCTGACTGGTTGGTTCATCGATACTTGTGGATTTGTAGCTGTTTTCCTTGTACTAGGCCTTGTGACCCTCCTATCTTTCCCTCTCTTACTGATTGGATTGAGGAAAATGGGCAAGCTATTAAATAAGGGGACAAAGACGGAATAAAAGCTCCATACGTTCATTTGTCCACCTATGTTAAAATAGTACATAGCATGAAATGATGGGGGAATCATCTGATGTAAACAAAAAGATTTGAGAAATCATGTAATTTCTCGAATCTCCAATGCTAGTATTGATCCCCAAAAGTTAGACAAATAATGTAAAAAAGGACTTAGTTCTGTATTGCACAGGACTAGGTCCTTTTGGTTTGTTCCTACTTCACTGATTGTGTTAGGAATCAAAATCGTCTATAAGAACTCATCCTGGTAGTTTTTTAATAGGCTGGTCTGTATTTTACTTAATCTCTCCTTCATAGGAAGAAGTCGGACAGCAACGACTCTTTCAGTTGCTTTCAAAAAAAAATACCCGAAAAATTAGATTTTTTCTATCTAACTTTTCGGGTGTGGTTTAAAAGACTAGAGGCTGTATTACATAAAGTAAACGATAGCTAAATACTGAAGGGCAGAAGCAGCAAGGATAAAGAGGTGCCAAATCATATGGAAATAGGGTTTTTTCTTGGCATAAAAGCCAGCTCCCACCGTGTAGCACAGCCCCCCCATGAGCATGAGCCCCCAGAAGATAGGGGTAGTTTGACTAACAATTTGGGGAATAATAAAGATAACCAACCAGCCCATGATCAAGTAAAGAGCTAGGCTGAATTTTTCATTGACTTTTTTAGCAAAGATTTTGTAGAGAATGCCAAAGATAGTGGTACCCCATTGGATTAAGATAATGCTATAGCCCATCCAGTTGTTCATCAAGGTGAGGACAACTGGCGTGTAACTGCCTGCGATCGCAATGTAGATCATGGAATGGTCGATAATGCGAAGCACATATTTTTGAGGAGAATCATAAGACATGGCATGGTAGATAGTCGAAGACAGAAACATCAAAAAGAGGCTAATGACAAAAATAGAAGTCCCAAAAGCACTAAGAAGACCGTGCTGCTCAAAGCTGTAGACTGCTGAGATCGGAAGCAGGATGAGCATAAGGAGGGCTCCAACAGCGTGGGTTACACTATTTGCGATCTCCTCACCAAAAGATAATTTTTTACTTAGTTTCATGGTGTAATTCATCAGTTTCTTCCTCCTTGTTTTCTGGTTGCATATAAGATAGGGTTTCTAGATAAAGTTGAACTGTCTGACAGGCAGAGCGAATAATGGGTGCAATCGGCTCTTTTTGCTCATTGAGATAAGCAACAAAGCTATTATAGAGAAGATCTGAGCTTGCCTGGTCCTGCAAAAAATTTAAGGTAGAAGCGATCTCCTGAATAGAAAAGACCGTTTTTAAGGTTGTAATAGCGATCAAGCGAGCTACCTGGCGACGTTGGTATTTCTTCTTATCTGGTTTTTCGACGTAACCATGTTTTACGTAATTGTTGATCATGGCAGCCGTCAAGCCTTTGTCTGAAGAGGAGAGGACAGGTGCACAGGTTTTATTAACATAAAGAAGGACCTGATCGAGATAGAGGTCTAGCTCAGGCAGTTGCTCCCATGTTGGATAGGAAAAAGTGGACACTAAATCTTCACCTTTCTTTAATCTAGTTTTCATAACTAGATAATAACATTAATAAAAACTCCTGTCAAGAAATTTTGAAAAATATGGTACAATAGACCTATGAAACTATTAATTCCATCCGCTAAAGAACTGAACGAACAGGCTCGTATGGTCGAGTCCCAACCCTTGTCACACAAGACAAAAACCATCCTCCAAGCTTTGAAACAATTCTCACTAGAAGAATTAGCGACTTTTTACGGGATCTCAGAGGAGAGGGCCCTAGTAGAAAAGGAAAGAATTGAGGCTTTGTTAGATGGGAGTGCTAAGACCCATCCTGCTTTGGAACTGTTTGATGGTCTTATGTACCGGAGTATCGAGCGTCAAGGCTTATCTGAAAAAGAGCAGACTTATCTTCAGGAGCATTTGTTGATCACGACTGCCTTATATGGGGTGATCCCAGCCTATGAGGGAATAGCTCCTCATCGCTTAGACTTTATGATGAAGTTAAAACCAGCTGGAAAGTCTCTAAAGGCACTCTGGCAAGAGGACTATGATCAGGCAGTAGAAGGTGAGGAGCAGATCTTATCTCTCTTATCTTCTGAGTTTGAACAGGTCTTCTCAAAAGCTATTCGTGAGCGAATGATTCGGATTAAATTCATGGAGAATCGTGGTGGGACATTAAAGATTCACTCAACGATTTCAAAGAAAGCACGTGGGGCCATGGTGACGGCTATGATGAAGGAAGAAATCACCCATCTAGAAGATTTGAAATCATTAGAAGTAGCAGGTTTCTCTTATCGTGAAGATTTATCACAAGAGAACGAATGGGTCTTTGTGAAAGAATAAATAAAACTATTCCTGAGAAGCATCAGGAATAGTTTTTTGATCTGTTAGATAAAGAGAATGCACGATGAAAACTCCAAAATAGTGGATTTTGGAGTCAGAATCGTCTTGAGGCTGTAGGCTTAGGCTTAGGCTTAGGCGATATGTTTGAATTTCTTCAAGAGTTCTGTTAACTCAGCTTGCTCGCCGCTATTAAAGACTTGCATCAAGCGTTGAATATTTTTAATATGATCTGGAAGAGCTTCTTCGATCTTTTTACGACCGGCATCGGTAATAGATACAACATATGCACGGCGGTCTTCTGGATCGGTTTCGCGTGTAATCCAACCATCGCGGACCATATTGCGAATAACCACAGTCATATTTCCAGAGGTCGCAAGAATGCTATCGATCAGATCTTGAATGCGAAGATCGCCTTTGCTATACAAGGTCTCAAGGACAGAGAATTGAGTTGGTGTCAACTGGTGCTTTTTAAAGATATGAGCCTCAGATGCACGGATCAATCGTTCCGCCTTGTGGAAGACGATCATTGTTTTTAAATCTACGTTTGCTTCTTTGAATAATCTCTTTAAATTTTCCATATCTATATTTTATCAATAAATAGTGTTTCTGTCGTTTAATTTTATTTTCAAATTAGTTACAAAATTGTGACAAATTTATTAAACTATGAACATAAAATATACAAGGTGTTAATTTTAGTTTGTTTATCAAACAATTTTATACTAAAACATTGTAACAGGTATGAAATATTAGTAACAATTCTTTCTTGAAAATCTATAGAATTCTAGGTAGCTTTGGTGTATAATGAGGGAGTGAAACAGAAAAATTATCTTTTTATCATATGGCAACATATAATAGGAATCTGTGTCTTAGTTCTGACGGTGCTTTTTTCTTGGCTATTTCTTGCTGAAAAAACTTCGGATCGCATGCAGGATCAAATGGAACAAGCAAGAAACATAGCGCTGTCGCACTCTTCGATGGCTACAATTGATACGGAGAGTTTCTTCCATGGCAAAGAAGCATATCTTTCCTTTATTGGAAAAGACCAGGAGGGGCAAGAACTAGCGGTCTTGGTGGCGGAGGCAGATGATCAGGCCTATGCTTACCCTTTAAAAGAGGGGATCAGCCAGAAAAAAGCAAAGGCGATTGTGAAAGAGAAGAGCAAAGACGCGATTGATCGAGTAACTTTTGGACGCTTTAAAGGCAAACCGATCTGGGAAGTCAAGGCAGGAAGTTCTTATTATGTGGTGGATTTTAAGACTGGGAAAGTAACCAGTGTTTTTTAGGATTTGAGGAGGAAATATGAAATTATCAAATCGTGTATTGGAAATGGAAGAAAGCGTGACTTTGGCTGCAAATGCTCGTGCCAAAGCTTTGGCAGCTGAAGGTCGTGATATCTTGAGTTTGACGCTTGGTCAACCTGACTTTGCGACTCCAAAAAACATTCAAGAAGCAGCAGTGGCATCCATTGAGGACGGTCGGGCTAGTTTTTATACGGTAGCGTCTGGACTTCCAGAATTGAAGGATGCCATTAGTGACTATATGAAAGAGTTTTATGGCTATGCTGTTAGCCGCAATGAAGTAGTGGTTGGCACTGGAGCCAAGTTTATTCTTTATGCCTTCTTTACTTCTGTTATCAATCCAGGTGATGAAGTCATCATTCCAACACCTTGCTGGGTTTCTTATGTAGACCAGGTCAAGATGGTAGAGGGCACACCTGTTACTTTCCAAACAACAGAAGAAAATCACTTCAAAGTAACGGTTGAGCAACTGGAAGCAGCACGGACAGACAAGACCAAGGTAGTCTTGCTAAATTCGCCATCCAATCCAACAGGAATGATCTACAGCAAAGAAGAACTAGAAGCGATTGGAAACTGGGCTGTTGAGCATGACATCTTGATTTTGGCAGATGATATCTATGGTCGTTTGGTCTATAATGGCAATACCTTCACGCCAATTTCTAGCTTGTCAGAAGCGATTCGCAAGCAAACCATCGTGATTAACGGAGTTTCCAAAACCTATGCCATGACTGGATGGCGTGTTGGGTTTGCAGTGGGGGATCCTGAGATTATCGGAGCTATGGCCAAGGTGATCAGCCAAACAACTTCTAATTTGACGACAGTTTCCCAGTATGCTGCCATCGAAGCCCTAACCGGAGACCAATCTTCTATTGAGATCATGCGCCAAGCTTTTGAAGAGCGCTTGAATACCATTTATCCTTTGTTAAATGAAGTACCTGGTTTTGAAGCTATCAAACCTCAAGGAGCCTTCTATCTCTTTCCAAATGTAAAGAAGGCCATGGAGATGAAGGGTTACACGGATGTGACAGAATTTACCACAGCGATTTTGGAAGAAGCTGAAGTAGCTCTCGTCACCGGTGCAGGTTTTGGTGCCCCTGAAAATGTTCGCTTGTCTTATGCGACAGATTTGGATACCCTTCAGGAAGCTGTTCGTCGACTCAAGGCCTTTATGGAAAAATAAACCTATCGGATCCTTAGCATTGAGCTGAGGATCTTTTTCTTTAAAAAAATCGGCTTTTCACAGGTAGAATCTAGCACTGTAAGCCTTTTTATGATACAATAAAGAAGATAATGTCTTCGGACAAGTTTAACGAGAAAAGGAAGATGAATGATGACAAAACGGATTACTATCATCGAAGTAAAAGACTATGTTGGTCAAGAAGTGACCATTGGTGCTTGGGTTGCTAACAAATCAGGAAAAGGGAAAATTGCTTTCTTGCAATTGCGTGACGGAACAGCCTTCTTTCAAGGTGTAGCTTTTAAACCAAACTTTATTGAAAAATTTGGGGAAGAAGTGGGAACTGAAAAATTTGATACCATCAAACGCTTGAGCCAAGAAACGTCAGTCTTTGTAACAGGGATTGTCAAAGAAGACGAACGTTCTAAATTTGGTTATGAGCTGGATATTACAGACATCGAAGTCATCGGTGAATCGCAAGATTACCCAATCACGCCAAAAGAACACGGTACAGATTTCTTGATGGACAACCGCCATTTGTGGTTGCGTTCACGTAAGCAAGTTGCTGTGATGCAAATCCGTAACGCCATCATTTATGCAACTTATGAGTTCTTTGATAAGAACGGCTTTATGAAATTTGATAGCCCAATTCTTTCTGGAAATGCAGCAGAAGATTCTACTGAACTTTTCGAAACAGACTACTTTGGAACACCAGCCTACTTGAGCCAATCAGGTCAGCTTTATCTTGAAGCTGGTGCTATGGCCCTTGGTCGCGTCTTTGACTTTGGTCCAGTATTCCGTGCTGAAAAATCTAAGACTCGTCGTCACTTGACTGAGTTCTGGATGATGGACGCTGAGTACTCATACTTGACACATGATGAGTCACTTGACTTGCAAGAAGCTTATGTTAAAGCGTTGCTTCAAGGTGTTCTCGATCGTGCTCCTCAAGCCTTGGAAACCTTGGAACGTGATACAGAGCTCTTGAAACGTTATATTGCAGAGCCATTCAAACGCATTACTTACGATGAAGCCATTGATCTCTTGCAAGAGCATGAAAACGATGAAGATGCAGACTATGAACATCTCGAGCATGGAGATGACTTCGGCTCACCACACGAAACATGGATTTCAAACCACTTTGGTTTGCCAACATTCGTGATCAACTATCCAGCTGCTATCAAGGCTTTCTATATGAAACCAGTACCTGGTAACCCAGATCGCGTGCTTTGTGCAGACTTGCTTGCGCCAGAAGGGTACGGAGAAATCATCGGTGGTTCTATGCGTGAGGAAGACTATGATGCCCTTGTAGCGAAGATGGAATCACTTGGTATGGATCGTACAGAATACGAATTCTATCTTGACCTTCGTAAATACGGTACAGTACCACACGGTGGATTTGGTATCGGTATCGAGCGTATGGTTACCTTCGCAGCAGGTACAAAACACATCCGCGAGGCCATTCCATTCCCACGTATGTTGCACCGTATCAAACCTTAATAGACGTAAAAACGCCATTAGGCGTTTTTAACTTTTATCTGGTCCAAAAAAATATGAAAGGAATTTCTATGCTGAAAATAGACATCATCGACGGGAAAGAATACGAGGATGGACAAGGGTCTTTGATTGTAGATCTAGACCACACCATTCAACAAATGCTCAAGTCCTCTTATCCTGAAAGTCAAATGGATGATTTTATTACTTACAAAAATTTAAGCCAATATTGCATGGATTATCTAGGTCAGATTATTGACAGAGCCAATGATAAGAACCAAGCGATTAAACAGCAAGTAACTGCTGTTATGCCTGAAAGTGAGCGTCCCTTTAACGTTGAAGATCGTTTGACAGCAAGCTATACCTTTGGCCAGCGAGTGGCGGATTCAGTTGCACGCTTTGGTGGGTCTTGGACCTTTATTATCAGTTTCATTCTTATGATGGCAATTTGGATGTTGATGAATGTCTTGCATCCCTTTGGTTGGAATTTTGATCCTTATCCTTTCATTTTGCTCAATCTTGCCCTGTCTACGATTGCGGCGATTCAAGCTCCTTTAATCATGATGAGTCAAAATCGTGCGGCAGATTATGATCGCCTGCAAGCACGAAATGACTTTAACGTCAATATGGAATCGGAACGAGAAATTCGTTTGCTCCATACAAAGATTGACCATATGGTGCAACAAGATCAGACGGATCTACTAGAGATTCAAAGGTTGCAAACCGAATTGTTGGTTTCTTTGTCTAATCAAGTGACCCAATTGCGTCAAGAGATGAACCAAGCCAAAGAAGAAGTTGACTGATCAATCATATATCCAGATAAAGAGAATGGGGAGACGATGACATCATTATTGAAGTATTTTAAGGGCTATCTAACGGAAACTATTTTAGGTCCTGTATTTAAACTATTAGAAGCTATCTTTGAATTGTGCGTACCTTTAATCATCGCCCACTTAGTCGATCAGGTCATTCCGAAAAAGGAAACGAGCGGAGTAGCGATGATGGTCGGTGCTTTGATTTTATTTGCTAGCTTTGGTATTGTCGTTGCCATTACGGCTCAGTATTTTTCATCTAAAGCAGCTGTCGGATTTACCCGTGAGATGACCAAGGATTTGTATGATAAGATCTTGTCCCTTCCAAAGGACAAGCGAGATAGAATCGGTACATCTAGTTTGGTAACCCGTCTCACTTCTGATACCTATCAAATCCAGGTTGGGATCAATCTCTTCTTGCGCCTCTTTTTGAGGGCGCCGATTATTGTCTTTGGCTCTATTATCATGGCCTTTACGATCAGTCCGAAATTAACCCTTTGGTTCTTGGGGATGGTGGCCATTTTGACGCTGATTATTGTCATCATGTCTCGGATTGTCAATCCTCTCTTTACAAACATTCGAAAAATTACAGACCGGATGGTCACGGTGACGCGTCAGCAATTTCAAGGGATGCGAGTGATTCGGGCCTTTGGACAACAGGCTAGTGAATTAGAAGATTTTAGAGAGGTCAATCAGGACTACAAAGTCTGGCAAATTCGCGCTGGTATCTTGTCTAGTTTGGTCAGTCCCTTGACTTTCTTAGTCGTGAATACGACCTTGGTCTGTGTCATTTGGCAGGGACAATTGACTATCTCTGCTGGCCTTCTAAGCCAAGGGATGTAGGACGGATTTTGCGGACATTCAAAATAAAAAAGAATGTGGAGGTAACAGACAATGGCAAAGACAATTTTTGAGGAAATGGGCGGCAAATACGAAAGGCAAGGCGATTATTTAATACCGTGCTTAACTGTACCCGCCGAAGAAGAACAGCCGATAGGCATCTGGGGACAGCGGCATTTGGATTATCTGAAGCATCACTGCAAAGTTACATACACCAATCTTCTTACAAGCGGCAGACTTAACGCTTACCTTGCCGACATCAACAGACAGGCACAGGAACGCTTTGAAAGGCTCATAGAGGGTATGAAACAGGCACAGGGCATAACGGAACAGCTAAAGGCAGAAAACGCCTTAGAATGGACAGGATGCCTCAATAACATAAGGGCTTGTGCGAGGGAGATTGTGGAAAAGGAAATTATTTTTGCATAAACAGATGATTAGTGGCAGGGGGAAATCCTGCCGCTTTTTCTGCTTTAGTTTGTCAGCTTGACAAATAAAGGGTTAAGGAATATAATTAGATTCAGTATTATACAAGGAGTTAATAAATATGCGGCAAGGTATTCTTAAATAAACTGTCAATTTGATAGTGGGAACAAAAAGTAGCAGTCCCGTTTCACTTTTAATATGGGGCTTAGTTTTTTGTACCCAGTTTAAGAATACTTTTATCATGTAATTTTATATGCCCGAAAACATATAAGTGTTTTGGGGCTATTGGAGTTATTTACCCAGTGATAGGAGTATTTATCACTGGGTATTTTTATGCCCTTTTTTGGGTGTTGATAGGAGGAAAATCACATGAAAATAATTAACTTAGGCATTCTGGCTCACGTTGACGCAGGAAAGACAACATTAACGGAGAGTTTATTGTATACCAGTGGTGCAATTGCAGAACCAGGGAGCGTAGATAAAGGCACAACAAGGACAGATACAATGAATTTGGAGCGTCAAAGGGGAATCACTATCCAGACAGCAGTGACATCTTTTCAGTGGGAGGATGTAAAAGTCAACATTATAGATACGCCAGGCCATATGGATTTTTTGGCGGAAGTATACCGTTCTTTATCCGTATTAGACGGAGCAGTATTATTAGTTTCTGCAAAGGATGGCATACAGGCACAGACCCGTATACTGTTTCATGCACTACAGACAATGAAGATTCCGACAATTTTTTTCATCAATAAAATTGACCAAGAGGGGATTGATTTGCCAATGGTATATCAAGAAATGAAAGCAAAGCTTTCTTCGGAAATTATAGTGAAGCAAAAGGTTGGGCAGCATCCCCATATAAATGTAACGGACAATGACGATATGGAACAGTGGGATGCGGTAATTATGGGAAACGATGAACTATTAGAGAAATATATGTCAGGGAAACCGTTTAAAATGTCAGAACTGGAACAGGAAGAAAACAGGAGATTCCAAAACGGAACGTTATTTCCCGTTTATCACGGAAGTGCTAAAAACAATCTGGGGATTCGGCAGCTTATAGAAGTGATTGCCAGTAAGTTTTATTCATCAACGCCTGAAGGTCAATCTGAACTATGCGGGCAGGTTTTTAAGATTGAATATTCAGAGAAAAGGCGGCGTTTTGTTTATGTGCGTATATATAGCGGAACATTGCATTTGAGGGATGTTATTAAAATATCTGAAAAAGAGAAAATAAAAATCACAGAGATGTGTGTTCCGACAAACGGTGAATTATATTCATCCGATACAGCCTGCTCTGGTGATATTGTAATTTTACCAAATGATGTTTTGCAGCTAAACAGTATTTTGGGGAACGAAATGCTGTTGCCGCAGAGAAAATTTATTGAAAATCCTCTCCCTATGCTCCAAACAACGATTGCAGTAAAGAAATCTGAACAGCGGGAAATATTGCTTGGGGCACTTACAGAAATTTCAGATGGCGACCCTCTTTTAAAATATTATGTGGATACTACAACGCATGAGATTATACTTTCTTTTTTGGGGAATGTGCAGATGGAAGTCATTTGTGCCATCCTTGAGGAAAAATACCATGTGGAGGCAGAAATAAAAGAGCCTACTGTTATATATATGGAAAGACCGCTTAGAAAAGCAGAATATACCATCCACATAGAAGTCCCGCCAAATCCTTTCTGGGCTTCTGTCGGGTTGTCCATAGAGCCGCTCCCTATTGGAAGCGGAGTGCAGTATGAAAGCAGAGTTTCACTTGGATATTTAAACCAATCGTTCCAAAATGCGGTTATGGAGGGGGTTCTTTATGGCTGCGAGCAGGGGCTGTATGGATGGAAAGTGACAGACTGTAAAATCTGTTTTGAATATGGATTGTATTATAGTCCTGTAAGTACCCCCGCAGACTTTCGGCTGCTTTCCCCTATCGTATTGGAGCAGGCTTTAAAAAAAGCAGGGACAGAACTATTAGAGCCATATCTCCACTTTGAAATTTATGCACCGCAGGAATATCTCTCACGGGCGTATCATGATGCCCCAAGGTATTGTGCAGATATTGTAAGTACTCAGGTAAAGAATGACGAGGTCATTCTGAAAGGAGAAATCCCTGCCAGATGTATTCAAGAATACAGGAACGATTTAACTTATTTCACAAATGGGCAGGGAGTCTGCTTGACAGAGTTAAAAGGATACCAGCCAGCTATTGGTAAATTTATTTGCCAACCCCGCCGCCCGAATAGCCGTATAGATAAGGTTCGGCATATGTTCCACAAGTTAGCTTAACAGCTTGCAAAAGTCATATAAAATGAGATTTGAAAGGATTAGAGACTAATTATGATGAAATGCGAATGGATATTGTGTCCTGTTTGTGGGAGCAAAACCCGTAATAAAATTAGGAAGGACACTGTTTTGGAGAATTATCCCCTTTATTGTCCAAAATGCAGACAAGAAAGCTTGATTAAAGTTGACAACTTGAAGATAACTGTCATCAAAGAGCCAGACGCTTAAGACGCAGAGCCGATGAAATTGTGGAACAATTCACGAATCATCGGCTCTTTTTGTTTCGTATTTGAAAGAACAAACTCACCAAATAAAAAAAACGATATTCGGGTGGGTTATTTTGTTATACCCTAAATTACCCTCTGAATTTGTTTTTAAATTTGGAGGGATTTTTTTATGTTCTTTTTTCGGGCGGTTATTCATCTGCTCATACGAAGTAAAATTTATCAATACATAGCATATCAGAGAATGGCAGGAAACCAGTTAAAAAAATTTCTGCCAGTGCAGCGGTACTTCTCACCTTGAAAGTGGAAGTACAATCTCCATACAACAGAATTTGTATTTCCCATAACCGTGAAGGTCACAGAGCCTTTGCGGTTTTTCTTTTGTCGTTTTTTGTTGGAAAGTGCCGCAGGGCTGTTTCTGGTGTGCGTTGCCGCTCCCCGCCTCTCCATCTGGATTTTTACATTTCAAAAATTCAGATTGGAGGTATTAGCGGTGAAATACGCACCAAGAAAAGTATATATCAAAGAAAGCGGCGGCTATGTGGAACTGTCCTATACGGATTTCTGCCGCCGCAGGCAAGCCGACAAGGGATATATGGACAAGCTGTTTATCCCCGTCCAAGGTTGTCTGCTTGAAGTCGTAAGGGAGCAATATGCGGACTTCTACCGTGACAGGGAGCGGTGGCGTTACCTGCAAAAATTAGATGCGAGGAACAGCCTGCTATCTCTGGACGGATTTACGGACAGCGAGGGGAATCCTCTGGACTTTATCGCTGATGAAGCGGCGGACATTGCGGAAACCGTTGTCAATGCTGTTATGGTGGACAGGCTGAAAGCCGCCCTGCCTTTGTTGTCGGATAGTGAGCAGGAGTTGATACAGGCAATCTTTTTTGACGGACTTTCCGAGCGTGAAGTCGGGGCGAGGTTAGGCATAACCCAGAGCGTTGTGAACAAACGCAAAGCCAGAATCCTAAGAAAACTAAGAAAGATAATAGAAAATTAAAATTTAAGGCGTTCAGCCCCCTTGTTTTTTCCTTTGGGAAAATGAGGGGGCTTTTCTCTGCCCTCTCAATCAATTCTGATTGGAGGAAGAAAGAATGGCATACAACCACGGACGGGAGGACAGGAAATGGCGTATCTGGAAAGAAGCGGAGGAAAAGCTGCTGCGTGAGTGCGGCGTTGATGAAGTGACCATTGAGCAGATACGCATAGCGGACAGGGCAGACTTCAATTCCAACAGGCGGTTTTACCGATGGACGAATGACGTTGCGGAATACCTTGAGGACATGGCAGACAGGGAGCGGCAAGCGGAGGTGAATACAGTTGCGGAGTTACTGGACGAGATTGAGAGCGAAAATCTCTATCAAGTATTAGTCACGGTGGACGGGCGTACCTTGAAAATCGTCCTGCTGAAAATGCAGGGGTATTCCACAAAGGAGATTGCCCCACTTGTGCATTTGACGACTGGTGCCATCTATGCGAGGTTAGACCATCTGCGGAAGAAGCTTCGGAAAATTTTGTAAGCGTCTAATACATCCCATTATTCTGCGGGCTACTGGGTGGGGAGTGGAATCTCCCCGCTTATTTTTGGCAGGAGGAAAACGGGATGGCATATAAAGCTAAGGCGTACACGCTTCGGGAGGAATCCACGGAAAGCGGTATAAGGTATTTTATCAGTTTTAAGGACGGGCAGGGGGAACACCACGAACTGGAAGTATCCGAGCAGTTATTCTTTGAATTTCGGCAGATGGAACGCAGGAACAGGAATCTTCTCCAATGGGACGAGCGGCACAGGGAGTTTTCGGAAGTATGGGACGAAACGCTGAACAGGCGGGCGTTAAAGCTGCCTAAGAGCATTGAGGAACAAATGATTGAAGCAGAACGGGCGGAACTGCTCTGTAAGGCGGTTGACAGACTGCCAGAGATACAAAGGCGACGTTTCCTGCTCTACTACGAGTATGAGTTCAATTTTTACCAAATCGCCGCTATGGAGCATTGCACCGCTTCTGCAATACAGAAATCCGTTGCTGTTGCAAAGAAGAAAGTAAAAGCGGAAATGAGGAAATATCTCCAACCATGACCGACACCGCCCGAAAAAGAAATCTGTTTTTTATTTGTGTGGGATTGGCGGTATTACATACTCTCACTTTTTTCGTGGGAGTAAATCTATTTTTAAGGAGGTCAACGCCTATGTGCAACAAAAACAAGATAACTGCCCGAAAGGAGGAAACCCATGCAGAAGTTACAGACAGTCAACGCCGAAACGCTCCTTTATGAGCCGCTTGAGAAGCCGTCCTTTGTGGTGGACAGCCTTATCCCCACAGGCTTGTCGCTGTTCTGCGGCTCACAGAAGATAGGCAAGAGCTGGCTCATGCTGAAGCTGTGCTTATGCGTGTCGCAGGGAATCCCCTTATGGGACATGACGACAATGGAGGGCGATGTGCTTTACCTCTGCCTTGAGGACACGTTCTGCCGCATACAGGACAGGCTGTTCCGTTTGACGGACGAAGCGAGCGGGCGGCTTCATTTTGCCGTGGCAAGCTGCAAGCTGTCAGACGGTCTTATCGTGCAGCTTGAGGATTATCTGAAAGACTATCCAGACAGCAGGCTCATTGTCATTGATACCTTGCAGAAAGTCCGTACAGCTTCAAAAGACAACGCCTATGCAAGCGACTATGGGGACATCTCCCTAATCAAAGATTTTGCCGACAGGCACTCTCTGGCGGTCATTGTCGTACACCACATCCGAAAGCAGAATGACAGCGATGTGTTCAACAAGGTGTCTGGGACGACAGGCTTAACGGGGAGTGCGGACGCTACCTTTGTTCTGGAAAAGGAGAAACGGGCATCTGACACCGCCAAGCTGTATGTAACGGGCAGGGACACGCCCTATCAGGAATACACGCTCCGTTTCCGTGATTGCAGTTGGGAACTTGTGGAGAGGAAAACGCAGGAGCAGCTTGCGAAAGAAACGATACCAGATGTCCTTTTTCGGTTGGTGGATTTTATGAGGGATAAGGAAGAATGGGCAGGCACGGCAACGGAGCTGTTAGCCGCTATGGGGGAAACGGAAACCATACCCACGGTGATTACGAAATGGCTGAATGAATATCACACCACATTTTTAAGCGAGAACCGTATCTGCTACCAGTACAGCCGCAGGAAAGACGGCAGGCAGATTGCCCTTGCAAGGAGGGCGGGTGACAGCGGTGACGGCGGTGACAGCGATATTGGGATACCCCCTGTTACTGTCATTGACGCTTAAAGCCATGTAAAGTTGGCGGCTCTGCCCTGCGGGTGACAGCGGTGACGGCAGTGACAGTGATTTTAGGATACCCTGCCGCTGTCATCCCTACGGGAGAACACCCCGCAAACGCAAAATGCAGGCGTGGGATTCACCCGCCCTTTTCGGGCGTGTAAAATCACCCCTGCGGTCAGAAAAATCTCTCCGATTTTTCCGACTGCGTTTACAGGGTGTAACACACTACACTTTGCCCTGCAAAGAGCCGTGTGCCAGACGTTCCCTCTGGACTCCCTTATGGCAGGTCTTACGCCCTGCTATCCTACGCCTTGCGGCTTCGGATAAAAGAACGGCGGCATGACGGTTACAGCTCTTGCGAGGGAGTATCCCAAAAACACCGTCACCATCGTCATGACCGTCATGCAGGGGATAAGGGTGACAGTTACGGCAATCGGCAGGGGGCATCCCAAAACTGCCGTCACCACCGTCACCGCTGTCACCCAAAGGGCAGTTACCCGCCGAAGAAAGGAAGATGATGGATTATGCCCTATGCAATCCTGCGTTTCCAGAAACGCAAAGCGGGCGGCGTTGCGGCTTGCGAACGCCACAACGAGCGGAAGAAAGAAGCCTACAAAAGCAACCCAGATATCGACATGGAACGCTCTAAAAATAACTATCATCTTGTCGCACCGCCAAAGTACACCTATAAGAAAGAGATTAACCGAAAGGTAGCCGAAGCAGGGTGCAGGACAAGGAAAGACAGCGTGATGATGGTGGAAACGCTCATCACGGCTTCACCAGAATTTATGAACCAGTTACCGCCCGAAGAACAGAAAGCGTATTTTACGATGGCTCTGGATTTCATTTCGGAGCGTGTCGGGGAGCAGAATATCCTCTCCGCAGTCGTCCACATGGACGAGAGAACGCCCCATATGCACCTCTGCTTTGTGCCGATTACACCAGACAATAAGCTGTCCGCCAAAACAATTTTAGGCAATCAAAAGAGCCTGTCGGAGTGGCAGACCGCCTACCATGAGCGGATGTCCTCACGTTGGAATCAGCTTGAGAGAGGTCAATCTTCGATGGAAACCAAGCGGAAACACGTCCCCACATGGCTCTATAAGTTGGGCGGCAGGCTTGATAAGCAGTATGGGGAAATCGTGTCTGCCCTGTCCGACATCAACGCCTTTAACGCAGGGAAAAAGCGTGACAAGGCTCTGGAACTGGTTGCCGCATGGCTGCCCGAAGTGGAGAAATTCTCTAAGGAAATCGGCAGACAGCAGGCGTATATCGACAGCTTAAAGGAGCAAATCGGGCAGGAAGCCGACTATGCAGGGCGTATGCGTGATGAAAAGTA
Source organism: Streptococcus parasanguinis (assembly GCA_032477695.1). Classification (GTDB taxonomy): domain Bacteria; phylum Bacillota; class Bacilli; order Lactobacillales; family Streptococcaceae; genus Streptococcus; species Streptococcus parasanguinis_Y. Next base: position 15,024 of record JAWDWJ010000002.1, on the reverse strand, counting down.
CGAGCAGGAATTAAAGGTGCAGAAAGCCAACCAGAGGATATTTGAATTGCAGAGAACCAACGAGCAGATGGGGCGGCTGCTCTCAAAGATACCGCCAGAAGTGTTGGAAGAATTACAGAGAACAGGCAGAAACAAATCAAGAGAAAGGTAAAAAGTGAATGAAGAAACAGGATTTTAAGGTGTTAAAGACCAAAGATTTATACCCGTTTCCCGACAATCCGTTTCATGTTGTGGAGGATGAAACGCTGTCAGAGTTAGCGGAAAGCATCAAGGAATTTGGCATTGTCACGCCGATAATCACACGCCCGAAAGAGGACGGGAACGGTTATGAAGTGATTGCGGGGCAGCGGCGTGTCCGTGCGTCCGAACTTGCAGGTATAAATACCGTGCCTGCATTTGTCCTGCCCTTAGACCGTGACCGAGCCATCATCACCCTTGTAGACAGTAATTTACAGCGTGAAAATATCCTGCCATCGGAGCGGGCGTTTGCCTACAGGATGAAATCCGAAGCCATGAAGCGGCAGGGTTTCCGCACAGACTTAACCTCGTCACAAGTTGTGACGAAGTTGCGGACGGACGACAAAGTGGCACAGGGCTTCGGCGTGGGCAGGATGACCGTCCAGCGTTTTATCCGCCTGACGGAACTGATACCGCCGATTTTGCAGATGGTGGACGAGGGGAAAATCGCCCTCACACCTGCGGTGGAACTGTCCTTTTTGAAGAAAGACGAGCAGGAAAATCTCTTTGCCACGATGGAGAGCGAAGAAGCAACGCCCTCACTCTCACAGGCACAGCGGATGAAAAGCATGAGCCAGAGCGGGCAGCTTGACATGGATATGATATTTTCCATTATGACGGAGGAAAAGGGAAACCAGAAAGAAACCTTGAAAATCAACACAAGCAAACTGAAAAAATACTTTCCGAAGGACACAACGCCGAAGCAGATGGAGGAAACCATCATCCGACTTCTGGAACGTGAGTTGCAGAGAAAACGGAGCAGGGACAGCCGCTAACCTTCTTTTTTCGGGAAGTAAATGCAGGAATTTGGAACAGAAGAAAGACAGAATTTTAAGGAGAATGAGGTAAGGAATGAAAGAAATCCAGTATGAGATTGTAAAGGAAATCGCCGTATTGTCTGCGAGTGACAGCGGCTACACAAAGGAAATCAATCTTATTTCATGGAACGGGAGAGAGCCGAAATATGACATCCGCAGCTTTTCCCCGAACCGTGAGAAGTGCGGAAAGGGTATCACGTTGAACGCTGATGAAGCAGCGGCACTCCTTGAAGCATTACAGAAAGAAGTAAACAGCGGGGATTGATGGTATCTGATTGACAGGGCGGGGCGTTTCCAGACGTTCTCCTGCCCTGTCTGGAAAGGAAGATTTAAGTATGGGCGAGGATAGGAAAACAACTGGAAGAAGAAAGCGTATTGTGCCAAAAGGGCAAGTACAAATGATTATCAGTCGAGAATATATCGGCACACAGACCGTTGCAGAAGCGTTTGTCCCGATTATCTCCGAGGATATTCGGAAGAAGATTGCCGAGGGCGACACCTTCGACAATGAGGGGCTGTCCGCTTAGAATGTACGCAATGGAACATGAAAACGTTAGGACAGATATGGAGGTTTTACAGTATGGCAGGAATAAGAACGGAGAACAAGATTTATGAAGTCGGCATTTACTGCCGCTTATCAAAGGACGATGGCACGGATAACGAGAGTGCGAGCATTGCGACACAAAAATCCATCCTCACGGATTATGTGAAAAGGCAGGGATGGCATTTAGCAAAAACGTATGTTGACGATGGCTACTCTGGAACAAATTTCCAAAGACCAAGTTTCCAGAATATGATTAAGGACATTGAAAACGGGCTGATAAACTGCGTGATTACAAAAGATTTATCCCGTCTGGGGAGGAACTATCTTGATTGTGGGTTATATCTGGAAGTCTTTTTCCCAGAGCATAACGTGAGGTATATAGCGGTCAATGACGGCGTGGACACCTTAAACAAATCCGCTATGGACATCACGCCTTTCCGCAACATCCTAAACGAAATGTATTCTGCCGATGTGTCAGTCAAGATAAAATCGGCGTACCGTGCGAGGTTTCAGCAGGGGAAATTCATGGGAACAACAGCCCCTTATGGCTATGTCAAAGACCCTGCCGACCACAACCATCTGCTGATAGATGACAAAGTTGCCCATGTGGTAAGGGAGATATTCGACCTTGCGTTAGCGGGCAACGGCATCGCCAAAATCCGCAAGCACATCAACAAACAGCATATCCTACGCCCTGCCGCTTATGCGGTGGAGCAAGGGGCAACAGGCTATGAGCGGTACTTTGAGGATAACGAGGAAAACCGTTATATTTGGAGCGAGAACAGCGTGAGGGGCATTTTAAGAAGCCCGATATATGCGGGCAACCTTGCAGGCTACAAGCGGATTGCAGCCAACATGAAAAGCAAGAAACGCCCCTCTAAGCTGCCCGAAGAATGGGAAGTGATACCAGACACCCATGAGGGGATAGTCACGCAGGAGGAATTTGACACCGTACAGCAGCTTATGACGAGCCGCAGGCGGGAGCAGAACGCAGGGGGATTTGAGAATATCTTTTCGGGCGTTATCAAGTGTGCGGACTGCGGCTATGCGATGCGGGCGGCGAGTGCCAACAGGAGGAAACGCCCCGACATCATCGACTGCGTACAATACACCTGCAATAATTATGGCAGATATGGCAATGTTATGTGTACCGCACACAGCATTGAAGCGAGGGACTTATTCAATGCCGTCCTTGCCGACATCAACCGCTTTGCGGATATGGCGGTCAATGATGAAAAGGCGGTCAGAGCCATAGAAAGGCGGCTCACGGAAACAGACCAGAGCAGGGCGAAATCATTAGAGAAAGAAAAGAAGAAGCTGAACAAACGCCTTGCGGAGCTTGACAGGCTGTTTTCCTCTCTCTATGAGGACAAGGTAATGGAGCGTATCACGGAGCGGAATTTTGAGATGATGTCGGGGAAATACCAGAAAGAGCAGCTTGAAATTGAAGCACGGCTGAAAGAGGTAACGGAAACGCTCAATGACAGCTATGAGAAATCGCAGGGCGTGAGGGACTTTCTATCCCTAATCCGCAACTATCAGGGGCTGAAAGAGTTGGACGCAACCATCATAAACGCACTCATAGACAAGATACTTGTTTCGGAACGTGAGAAACTTGCGGACGGGACAGTAAGGCAGGAAATCAAGATTTACTATAAATTCATCGGCTTTGTCGGTGAATTACATATCACACCCACAAAGCGGTGGACGGCGTTAAAGCCTAAAAATTGTACGGTGTGCGGTGTTGAATACGTCCCCAGCTCTGGAATATCAAAGTATTGTCCCGCTTGTGCTAAGAGGATACAGAGGGAGAAATCAAACGAGAGCAAACGCAGGAGTAGGGAGAGGAACCGAAGGGCATGTATTGAACTGTCCGCAAAAAATGACCGACTGATGTTGGTCGCTTTGGTCAATTATTTATTACAAATTTTAACAGAATTGATCAAGCTGGCTATGCTGGTCACGTCTTTAAATGTCAGCTATATTTCAGCCAAGCGTGTCCAAGAGATTTTTGATTTGAAGGAAGAAGACCTCCTAGAAGCTTTGCCGGAAGAAACTGCAAGAGAGCAAGAAGCGATTAGCGCAGAGAAAGTTTCTTTCACTTATCCAACGGCTTCAAGCCCAGCTCTAGAAAATATTTCCTTTGATCTGGATCATGGACAGATGTTGGGGATTATTGGTGGTACTGGTTCTGGGAAATCGACTCTGGTTCAGCTGTTAAGTCATTTATATGCCGTTAGTCAAGGCCAATTAGCCCTCTATCATCAAGGACATTCTCCTAAAACTCTTAAGGAGTGGCGGGAGTGGGTAGCTGTAGTCCCACAGAAGGCAGAGCTCTTTAGAGGAACCATTCGCTCCAATCTCTTACTAGGAATGGATGAAAGTGTGACGGAGGATGATTTGTGGTGGGCACTAGAAACAGCTCAGGCGGCTGATTTTGTGCGTGAAAAAGAAGGACAGCTGGATGAGCCGGTAGAAGCCTTTGGTCGAAATTTTTCAGGTGGCCAACGCCAGCGGTTGACCATTGCGCGTGCTCTTTTGAAAAAGGCCCCTTTCTTGATTTTGGATGATTCGACTTCTGCCTTGGATTATTTGACGGAAGCTCGTCTCTTAAAATCGATTAAAGAAGAATTGAGTGACACAAGTTTTATCTTAGTATCTCAACGAACCAATAGTCTCAAGTCTGCCGATCAGATTTTGGTCTTGAACAAGGGGCATCAAGTAGGACTGGGAAATCATGATTTCCTCTTGTCCACGAATGAGATTTATCAAGAAATTCATGAATCACAACACGGGAGGGAGGAAGCATGAGTCAAAAACGTTCTAGTTATTTAAAACGTCTGTTTAGAGATTTTGCTCACCATCCCGGGCTCCTGATTCTAGCCAGTATCGGAACCATTGCTCAAGTAGCCTTAACGGTTTGGTTACCGATCTTGATTGGACATGCGGTTGACTTGGTCATTAATCCTCAAGGGATGAAAGTCTTATGGCCCGTTTTGATCCAGATGCTTCTAATCATTGTGGCCAATACCTTGATCCAATGGATCAATCCTCTTCTCTACAATCAATTGGTCTATCGGTTTAGCCAAACCCTAAGAGAAAAAGTGATGGAAAAAGTGCATCGCTTGCCCTTGTCTTATCTGGATAAGCAAGGGAGTGGGGATTTCGTCAGTCGTTTAACAACCGATGTAGAGCAACTTAATAGCGGTCTTCTCATGGTCTTTAACCAGTTCTTTGTGGGCCTCTTAACCATTCTCGTAACCATTGTAACCATGGCAGAGCTGGATTTCTTTATGATGGTAGCGGTACTGGTCTTGACTCCTTTGTCTCTTTTGATTGCTCGTTTTATTGCCAAACGTTCTTATACGCTTTTCCAAGAGCAGACCAAGGCGCGTGGCCTGCAAACTCAGTTGATCGAAGAGTCTTTGACGCAAGAAAGTTTGATCCAGTCTTTTAACGCTCAGGATCAATTCCGTAAGTCCTTTAAGGAGACTAATGAAACCTACGCCAAGTATTCTCAATCTGCTATCTTTTATTCTTCTACTGTCAATCCTGCGACTCGCTTTGTGAATGCCTTGATTTATGCAGTGGTGGCTGGATTTGGTGCGGTTCGAATCATTTCAGGTTCTCACTTCACAGTTGGTCAATTAGTGACCTTCCTCAATTATGTCAACCAATACACCAAGCCATTTAATGATATTTCCTCTGTCTTGTCAGAACTCCAAAGTGCCCTTGCCTGCGCAGAGCGCTTGTACAGCGTATTGGATCAAGATGAGATTGAGGAAACCGGCCATCAATTTTTGGAAACGGAGAATGTTAAAGGAGCGATTGCTTTTGAGCACGTCACATTTGGCTATGATGTAGGACGGACCTTGATCAAAGATTTAACCATTCAGGATCCAGCGGCTAGTAAGGTAGCGATTGTAGGGCCTACAGGAGCAGGGAAGTCGACCTTGATCAATCTGCTCATGCGTTTCTACCCTGTGAACTCTGGGATGATTACGATTGATGGGGTGCCGATTACGGACTACACTCGTGCCTCCTACCGCCAACAGTTTGGTATGGTTCTGCAAGAAACCTGGCTTAAGGTTGGGACTATTCATGAAAATATCGCTTTTTCTCGGCCAGATGCGACCAGAGAAGAAGTGATAGAAGCAGCCAAAGCAGCCAATGCGGATTTCTTTATCCGCCAGTTGCCACAAGGGTATGATACCTATCTTTCAGATGCTGGAGAGTCTTTGTCCCAAGGTCAACGCCAACTCTTAACGATTGCGCGTGTTTTCCTTTCGGTTCCTAAGATTTTGATCTTGGATGAGGCGACATCGTCTATTGATACTCGGACTGAGGTCTTGATTCAAGATGCCTTTCATCAACTCATGAAGGGACGGACCAGCTTTATCATCGCCCACCGCTTATCGACCATTCAAAATGCCGATATGATCCTTGTCATGGTGGATGGCGATATTGTTGAGCATGGCACTCATGAAGAGCTAATGCAAGCACAAGGTGTTTACTACAAGATGCAGACAGCTCAGCAACAGATTAGTTAATATGAAAAGCATTTTCAGATTTGAAAATGCTTAGATTGAAGATAAAGACATATTCAAAACTTTCCTTAGGTGAGTACGGACGTTAGGTGAAATTATCCAGTGGATGATTTCAGCAATCCAGGAAGTTCCATGACTTAGTTTTGAACCTAAAGTTTCAAAACTCCCGAGTGCTAGAAACTGATTTGTTTCTAGCACTTTTCTCACAGCGGAAAGTTTCAATATTTTCTTGATTCATTTTAAAAATTAAAATCATTGTTGTTCCTTTTAGAAACGCTTTACTTATTTTATTTTAAAATAGTTAGTCCGCATTCTAAGCATTTTCAGGTTTGAAAATGCTTTTTTAGTCTAAAAAAAACATCTAGCAATTTTGCTAGATGCTTCAAAAACTACTCGTTAGTTTATCTTTTTAAACGTTTAAAACCTTATCCAAGAATTCTTTCAAACGTGGGTGTTGGGGGTTATCGAAAATTTGGTCTGGTTTGCCGTCTTCGAGGAATTCACCATCTGCGGTGAAGATGACGCGGTTGGCTACTTGGCGGGCAAATCCCATCTCGTGGGTAACAATGATCATGGTCATCCCTTGCTCTGCCAACTCTTTCATAACGTTCAATACATCTCCAACCATTTCAGGGTCAAGGGCAGAAGTCGGTTCGTCAAAGAGCATAATATCAGGATTCATGGCGAGTCCACGGGCAATGGCCACACGTTGTTTTTGACCACCGGAAAGGCTGTTTGGATTGGCATCGGCTTTATCTGCGAGACCAACTTTTTCCAATAATTCCATCCCGACTTTTTGAGCTTCTTCGCGAGTCATCAGTTTGTGCTCTACTGGCGCAAACATAATGTTTTCTAGGACGCTCATGTGAGGGAAGAGGTTGAAGTGTTGGAAAACCATCCCGATATTTTCACGGACCAAATCAACATTGGTTTTTGGATCGGTTAGATCATATCCATTTACGGTAATTTGACCTTTTGTAACTTCTTCGAGGAGATTAAGACTCCGAAGGAAGGTCGATTTACCAGAACCGGACGGTCCGATAATACAGACCACATCCCCTTCGTAGAATTTTGTTGAGATTCCTTTTAAGACCTCATTTTCACCGTAGTATTTGTGGAGGTCATGGACATCAATTTTTAATTTAGCCATTAGTTAACCTTCTTTTCTAATTTTTTTGCAAATCGTGTTAGCAAGGTGATAATCACAAGGTAGAAAACGGCAAGGATAGCATACATCTTGAAACTTTGATAGTTTCGAGCAATGATGATCTTACCAGTTTGGAAGAGTTCGACCAATCCGATCGCAGAAACGATCGTCGTATCTTTCAGCGCAATGACGAATTGGTTCACAAAGTTTGGAAGCATGAGTTTGGTTGCTTGTGGCAAGATGATCTTACGCATGGTCTTGCCATAAGAGATTCCAAGGCTTCGGCTGGCTTCCATCTGTCCAATCGGTACAGCCTGGATCCCCCCACGGACAATTTCTGCGATATAAGCAGCAGCATTGAGGGAGAGGGCGATGGTACCTGCGACAAAGTCATTGATTGGGGATTGATGACCTGTGATAGATTCAATCAAGTTTGGAATTCCCCAGAAGATGAAGGCAGCAAGGATCATCAATGGGATCCCACGAATAACATCGACAAAGATTTCTGCTGTCCAGCGGAGCCATTTATAAGGGCTAACACTAAACATCCCAAAGATAACACCGATCACCATAGCAATGGCGAAAGAGAGAAGGGCAAGAGCAAGAGTCACACCCAAACCACTTAACAATTGTTTGTAGTTGTTTTGAAGTAAGCCCCAGATCGTTGTTTCATCTGCTGTTGTACTTGAAGTACTTGATTTGCTACCTACTTTAAGGTATTTATCGAGAATCTTTTGGTATTGACCGCTTTTCTTCAAGTTTGCAAGACCGTTATTGAACATTTCGATCAATTCAGGATTTTCACCCTTCTTAACGGCAAATGCTAGTTGACCACTTGGAGTCCCTTCGATAGGTGTTTTGAATTTACGTCCTTGTTTAATAGCGTATTTGATAACAGGTTCGTCATCCATGATCGCTGCGACAGAACCAGAATTCAAACTATCATACATAGAAGATCCGTCAGAGAACGTTTTGATCTTGTAACCATATTTCTTTTGGTTTTCTTCAAGGAAGTTTTGTGAGGAAGTACCGTTTTTAACACCGACTGTCTTTCCTTTAAGGTCATCATAAGAATCTATCTTGCTGCTTTCTTGAACGGCTAGAATAGAATTGGCCGTGTAGTATGGTTCAGAAAAATCAAATGTTTCTTTCCGAGCATCTGTTACGGTCATCCCTGCGATCATTCCTTGCGCATGGCCGGATTGGACATCACTTACCGCTGCGTCAAATCCAGGATTATTAATTTCGATGGTAAATCCTTGGTCTTTGGCAATAGCCTTGATCAAGTCCATATCGATCCCTGTGTATTTGTTTTTTCCATTTTGGAAGACAAATGGTGCAAAAGATGAGTCACTTGAAATGCTATATTTTGATTTTTTAGGAGTTGCTTTTTGACCAGCAGGAGTAGTGGTTTCTGGAACGGCACTGTTACTTGATGATTGGCTTTCACCTGTCCATTTCTTGATGATCTCATCAAGTGTTCCATCAGCTTTCATTTTAGCGAGGGCCTTGTTAAATTCAGTGATCAACTTTTCATGCTTACCGCCTTTTTTTACACCAAAGGCAAAGCCACCGACTGCTTCCCCGTCCATATTGATAGCTAGGTCCTGACCCTTTTGGATGGCGTATTGAATAACAGGTTGGTCATCCATGACTGCATCGACCGCACCAGCTGATAAACTGTTGTACATGAGATCACCAGTATCAAAGGTCTTGATCTTGTAGCCGTACTTGTCCTTGTTTTTATCGAGGAAGCGTTGGGCTGCAGTTCCGTTTTTAACACCGACTGTCTTCCCTTTTAATTGGCTGTACTTCGTGATTTTATCGGCTTTCGTAGTTGCTATGACAACTTTTGTATCGTAGTAAGTATCAGACATGGTGAAGACTTTTTCACGTTCTGTTGTTTTGGTCATTCCGGCCATGATGGCATCCGCTTGACCAGCTTGAACTGCGTTGATCGCTGCATCAAATCCTGGGAAGGATTTGTCCAAATCCCAGCCATTGATTTCAGCGACCTTGTCCAAGATCTCTACGTCAATTCCTTTATAGGTTTGATCTGAATCCTTAAATTCAAATGGTGCATATGCTGTGTCGAAAACGACCTTGATCGTTTCAGCATGAGCATGACCAGCGAATGCAACGAATGGAAATAAGAAAAGCAAACATGCTAGTAATTTTTTCTTCATTTCTGTCTCCTTTTAATTCTTTTCTCTTTGGGTATTTGACCCATGAGCACATTGACCAAAGGATGGCCTTAAAAAAACAAATCATTCATACCAAAACGAGTATGAATGGTCTTATGTTTTTCTACAGAAGCTATTATATCAGAAAAAAGTCGTTTTTGCAAGAAAAATCCAGTTTCGATGTTAGGTTTTCTAACATCAGATAGTGTTGCAGCTCTGGATTTTCTTTGCTACAATGGACCTATTCAGATAAATGGAGGTTACTAGATGAAGAAAGGGTTGATCATTCAAGGTATCAAAACGAAAACTTCTGTGTCAGTTTTCGTTTCTACACTATTCTACGTGTTTTTAGCTTCCTTCTTTATAGAAGGGGGACTATGGCTCAGTAGTGAATTGGTGGGACCATTTTCGACTGCAATAGGTTATCTAACCGAGTTTTTCTCACCAGGAAATGGGGTTGCAAGTATTCAAGAGTTTTTCTTCCATTATATTCTCTATTATGAGCTCTTCAGTTTTGTATTTATTCTCTTACTCTTTATTTTTTGGGTGAAAGTCATAGAGAAGAATTCCTTATCAAGCTTAGGTTTTGTAAAAAAGAACTGGCTCAAGTATCTAGGTTGGGGAATCTTGATTTCCCTTTTTCAAATGGGTGTGATTGCTCTTGTCTACCAGTTGGGTGGAATTGGGTCTTTTGAGCTAAATGAATTAAGTTTAGAACCCATCCTCTTTATTCTAGGTTTATTCCCGTTTTGGCTCCTCCAAGGTGGGACAGAAGAAGTAGCCACACGGGGTTGGCTCCTAACTCGGATTGCTGCAAGAACCAATCTGCCTTTAGCGATCGTGATTTCTAGTAGTCTCTTTGGCATTCTGCATATGGGGAATGCAGGAGTGACCTTCTTATCCGTTCTGAATATCATCCTTGATGGAGTGCTAGCTGGTCTGCTTTTTATCTATACCGATAGTATTTGGCTAGTGGTTGCCCAACACGGCACTTGGAACTATGTACAAGGAAATCTACTTGGTTTTCAAGTCAGTGGCACAGGCGCAGATGCGTCTATCTTTAGCTTTACCATGGGATCTGGACCCGACTGGTTGACCGGAGGGACATTTGGAGCAGAAGGATCAATCATTACCACTTTGGTTCTTCTTGTATCCCTAGTGATTGTCTATCGCTTAGGGGAGAGGAAAGAAAGAGTTGATAGTGAACAAGTGTGAAATGGCTGATAGGAAATAATGATAAATACGAAGACAGGCAAAATGCCGGTCTTTTTTATAAATTAAAAATGAAGGAAAGCCGAACACATATTGATGAGTTCGGCTTATTTTATATAATGGGAATAATTAGCTTGACTTGTGCACCATGATTAATATTTTCTAAATGCATCGTTCCATTATGAAGTTTCATGACGCGTTTTACGAAAGATAAACCAAGTCCATAGTGACTTTCTTGAGAGGGTGTTCTTGCATGGTCATCTTTATAGAAAAGATTTCCAGCATTCTGTAATATATTTTTTGAAAAATTAGATTGGTTATTCCATATAGTTAGAACTAATTGACTATTTTCTTGTGAAATTGTTAGCTGGATTTGTGCATCGTTTTCTTTTTGATGTTGTATTGCATTATTAATGATATTTGTGATTGCTCGGAAAAATAGATTGGAATGAATTGCAATTTGTGTTGATGGAGTTACTGTGTTTGTAAAAATAAAATGTGTATTTCTGGGGAGTAAAGGTGAGATATGTTCCTGTAATTGATAAGTTACTTGTTTAATTGATATGTTTTCAAGTTGAATATCATGGTCGTAAAAGGTTTTGGAGTATTGGATGAAGTGGTTAAAATAATCGTTTAATTGAATACTTGCTTGCTCAAGATCTTTTAGACATTCCATTACTTGAGGTGTTTGTTTGGTAGATTGTAAGAATTCAGCATTTCCTCTTATGACAGTTAGAGGAGTTCGAAGATCATGTGCAGCGCTAGATACTTGAAACATGAGTTCTTTTTTTTGTTCTTTTTCATGTTCAATCCTATTTTTTATATCAGATTGCATTTTTTCGATTAGTTCATTTGTTTCAATAAATTCTTTAATCTGCAAATGGTGATGTTCATTTTTGGTGAAATATAGACCACTATGATAAACCATGTTCATTTCTTTTTGAATCTTGGTTAATAACTGTCTAATATTTATTACAATGATAACAATTAAAATGATGCAAAGATAAATCCAAGAACTGACGCTAAAAAATAAAGCAAAGCGATTGGCATTTTTCTCATTGATTCCAGATACAGAAGATAGAAGAGCGGGGAGTATGTAAAAAAGTATAAGACATAGAAGAAATTGCCAAATGATTTTAAGGTAGGTACGCTTAATGAGTTGCTTGATCGTCAATTCTTTTTCCATTTGTATCCTCCTCCCCATACTGTTTTGATTGGATCAATTTGATGAGTTTTAAATTTTTGTCTAATTTGATAGATGTATTCGGTGATTGACCGTAGTTGAGCATCAGAGCTTACAGGATAGAGGTAATCGTAAAGTTCCTCTACGCTAAATATTCGGTTTTCATTTTTAGCTAAAAGATAAAGTAAATCAAACTCTCGCTTAGTTAGTGATATTCTCTTTGATTGATAATAAACTTCTTGACGATCTCGATAAAAAGTAATATCTGAATTCATTTCTTCTTTAGAGGCAGGGTGAGATCTTTCTTCTCTACGAAGATGCATTTGAATTCTTGCAATCAATTCTTTAATGCTGAATGGTTTTGTGATGTAATCATCGGCTCCGGCTTGTATTCCTTTTAGTAAATCTTCTTCAAAATCTTTAGCGGTTAGAAATAAGATTGGAGTAGCAATTTGTGGACGAATGGAACGACAAATTTCTAAACCAGAAATAGGCATCATGACGTCAAGTAAAATTAGATCAAATCCAGTAAAGTCACAGATATTGATCTCCTCTATGTTTTTACGAGTTTCCACGTGAAAGTTGTTTGCTTCTAATGCATTCCCTAATAATCGTAAGATTTTTTCATCATCGTCAATGGCTAAAATTTTATACTTCATAGTACCTCCAATTATATGAGCATATTATAGCAAATATAGAATGTAATTTGTTGAAAATAAAAAAAATAATTATTCTGAGAATTTCCTGATTTTCTCCTGTTATACTTGCTCCAAGTGAAGGTGGAATTTCACTAAAAGTCAGAAGGGAAAAAGAATGAATGATAACAATTCAAAAGCTACATAAGGAATATAATAATAAAATTGTCCTTCAAAACGTGTCTTTCAAAGCTAAGAAAGGTGAGATTACTGGATTGATTGGACCGAATGGATCTGGAAAATCAACTTTAATCAGAATTTTACTTGGCTTAGAAAATAGTCAAATGGGAATGGCATTGATCGATGGCAAAAAATACTCTCAATTGGGAGATAATCCTTTTAGTATTGTTGGATCGTTCCTTGACAGTTGCCAACCTTACCCAACCAGAACAGGATTTCAGCATCTTCGGTGGATTGGCTTGGCTTGTGGGGTTGATAGAAATAGGTGCAAGGAATGTTTAGAGTTGGTGGGGTTAAGTGAAGCTAAAAATAAAAAAGTAAAAGACTATTCATTAGGAATGAAGCAACGTCTTGGTTTAGCGACAGCCTTATTAGCAAATCCTGACATCTTAATTTTAGATGAACCAATCAATGGACTAGATCCAGAAGGAATTCGCTGGGTACGTAATTTTTTACAATCTTTTGTCAATGAAGGTAAAACTGTATTAATGACAAGTCATTATATGAGTGAGTTAGAATTAACTGTAGATCATTTGGTTGGTATTTCTAATGGCAAAATTGTTATTGATGCTCCTACAAAAGATATTTTGAAACAGTTTGGCTCTTTTGAGGAAGCATATTTTAAAGCACTCGAAGGGAAAGAAGGTGAATAATATGTTGAAGCGTTCCTTTTTTAGTGACCTTTATAAATATAGTAGTTTATCTACTTTTAAAGTTACTTATTTTCTTATTTTGGGAGTCAGCATATTTTTTTCAATTCAAAATATCCAGGTGATAAATGCCTTAGTAGAAGGAAATGGACAGGCGGTTAACCTTGATCCATCTATGTTATCATCGAGTCCAGTGTATACAGTCAGGGATGCTCTCTTATCTTCACCCTACCAAGCAAGTGTTATTTTCTTGCCAATTTTGGTTTCACTTGTTTTTTCAACCCATTATCAATTTGGTGATGATTATTTTAGCCAGTTATTGATTCCTAACTGGAAAGTTCGTCTTACTGGGTTTATTGCAAGTTCGATTGTCCTATCGTTACTTTCTACTTTAATATTTTCTATAGTAAACGCTGTTATTTTATTCGTTTTTCTAGATTCAACTCTAAAGAATTTTTTAGAATCGACATTGTTTTTAGATGTCACGGTAAGAGTTATGATATTTGCAATCGTTCTTACTTTATTAGCTTTACTTTTCGTAATAGTAACGAAAAAATCAATGACTGCATTAATTGCAGACGTTTTATTATTGGTAATCACCTTATCAGGTATTCTAAGAGGAATTTCCTCTAAAATAGAAAATCTATTGCCTTTGATTGGAGCAAAGTCATTTGCATTTGGTCGAATTGAAGGGACTCAAACGAGCCAATTGTACGGCTTTACACTTTTAGTAGTAGAAGGGATCTTGTTCTTGGTGTTCATAATGGTTGTAGAAATGATTCGAATGAGGAGGAAGAATGGCAAGAATATTATTTAGTCTTATCGTCAAAAAATATAGTTTAAAACCCGTAAAGTACCAGATAGCTATACAGTCACTTTTTATAGGTTTTGTGTGTCTCTTCGGTGTGTTACCAGTTTCAATCAATGATACTGTTGTACAATTATCTATAAAGCAAGCTCTTGTTTTTGCCTCAATGCTCTCTGTTAGTATTGGGTGTGTTAATGCATTTGTTGAGTTACAATCACACGAAACAAAACTAGTTTATTTGGTAAGTGGAAAAAGGATCTTAAGTTCAATTAGGATCCTGTTCGTAGAGTTATGTGATGTAGTACTACAATCAACCTTGTATTTCATTGTATTGCTTATATGGTTTCATTTTTTTAGTAGCGAAAATGGTGTCAGTTTAGAAATTTTCAGCTTCTATTTGATTGGCTCCATCCAATACTTTTTGATTTCTTACTTTTTAAGTTATTTTTTCAAAAGTCCAATGGGGAGTTTAGCTATTTTATTGCTATTTCCTATTTTAGTACAACCATTCATAGAAAGAGTAGTGGAACCATTGACTAGTTACCTATTTTATAATATTGTTGCAGATACAATGTTAGGGAGAGCTTCCAATCTGCAACTCTGTATTTACGTTATTGGATTTGTATGTTCACTTGGAGCAACTCTCTACTTCTTGGTAAGGAATCAAGAAGTTAAGTAGTAAATAAAAATGATACTGATGAGCAAACTTTTCTAATTTTGGGAGAGTGGGACAGAAATCGGTAATTCGTTAGAATTCGATTTCGTCGTCCCACCTCCGCACAGTTGAGTAGGGCTGTAAAAGCTGATGAAATCAGCGTAG
>JAWDWJ010000001.1:0-190782 GCA_032477695.1 Streptococcus parasanguinis | reverse complement strand
TTTCGTCGTCCCACCTCCGCACAGTTGAGTAGGGCTGTAAAAGCTGATGAAATCAGCGTAGTAGAGCCCACTCAACCACTGCGTCTTGCTCGACAATCCTAAAACAATCAAGAGGCTAGGACTTCTGTCCCAGCCACTTTTTTTGTGGTCTAGAATATGGTATAATGAGAAGAATTTGATAGGAGCGTCCAAATTTTTGAAGACGCTACGGAGAACTGAGGAGTCGGATATGAATCTCACATTACATGAAGTTGCTCATCTAGTACATGCAAAAAATGATATCAGCCAATTTGAAGATGTGGCCCTCGTCAAGCCTGAATTTGACAGCCGTTTGATTGGGCCTGGAGACCTGTTTGTTCCTTTAAAGGGAGCGCGTGATGGTCATGACTTTATTGAGACTGCTTTTGAAAACGGAGCCGTAGCCACTTTTTCAGAGAAAGTGG
The DNA here is from genome assembly GCA_032477695.1 of Streptococcus parasanguinis. Taxonomy (GTDB): domain Bacteria; phylum Bacillota; class Bacilli; order Lactobacillales; family Streptococcaceae; genus Streptococcus; species Streptococcus parasanguinis_Y. The sequence continues at coordinate 190,339 of JAWDWJ010000001.1, read as the reverse complement.
TAGAAGGGCATCCTTATATTTTGGTAGAAGATGTGTTGAGTGCTTTTCAAAACCTGGCTGCTGCCTATCTTCAAAAGACAAAAGTAGATGTTTTTGCAGTGACGGGGTCAAATGGTAAAACCACCACAAAAGATATGTTGGCACAGCTTTTGTCCACTACTTACCTGACCTATAAAACACAGGGAAACTATAATAACGAAATTGGTCTTCCTTATACAGTTCTCCATATGCCAGAAGGGACAGACAAACTGGTCCTTGAAATGGGGCAAGACCATCTAGGAGATATCCATCTTTTGTCAGAACTGGCGCATCCCAAGGCTGCTATTGTCACCTTAATTGGGGAAGCCCATTTGGAATTTTTCAAAGATCGAAGTGAGATCGCAAAAGGAAAACTCCAAATTGCGGATGGCATGCCAGAAGGTGGCCTTCTGGTGGTTCCAGCTGATCCGATCGTGAATGCCTACCTCCCTGAAAAACAAAAAGTGGTCCGCTTTGGTCCAGACGAGGAGATTTTTATTACCGAGTTGGTAGAGCGAAAGGATAGCTTAACTTTCCGTGCTAATTTCTTAGAAGAAGCGATTGATCTACCAGTAACAGGAAAATACAATGCGACCAATGCCATGATTGCAGCTTATGTTGCCCTGCAAGAAGGAGTGAGCGAAGCGGCGATTCGTGATAGTTTTGCTACCTTGCAATTGACGCGCAACCGAACGGAATGGAAAAAGGCCAGTAATGGAGCAGATATCTTATCCGATGTCTATAATGCTAATCCGACAGCTATGCGTTTGATTTTAGAAACCTTCTCGACTATTCCTGCGAATCCAAATGGCCGAAAATTAGCCGTCCTTGCAGATATGAAAGAACTAGGGGAGCAATCTGTAGATCTGCACAACCAAATGATCCTCAGCCTCTCGCCGGATGTCTTGGATACCGTTATTTTCTATGGGCAAGACATTGCGGGCTTGGCTCAATTAGCGAGTCAGATGTTCCCACTTGGACATGTCTATTATTTCAAAAAAACAGCTGAGGAAGACCAGTTTGAGGACATGGTCAAACAAGTCAAGGAAAGCTTAAAAGAGCAGGACCAAATCCTCATCAAGGGAAGCAATTCCATGCATTTAGCCAAATTGGTAGAGGAATTAGAAAAAGCCTAGCAAATGTGAAGGAAGTTATACAAAAATAGGCTACTATAAACTAAAGGAATAGAAAAATGACATTTTGGGATTTATTGATTACGAACCAAAAATCAGCCCCGCCTGAGTTTGGGCTCTGGTATTTCATTCTGCCAGCTTCTTTGTTGGTGGTTGGCTACTTTTCCATCAAATATGCACAGTCTAAAAGCTACCAACGCTTTTGGTATTGGGCGCAGTTGATCCAAGTCTTGACTATTAATGCTTGGTATATTCTCGCTCACATGCCTTTGACAGATAATTTACCCTTTTATCATTGTCGCTTGGCTATGCTTGCGATCCTTTTTGCTCCTAGAGGGACCTATATCAAGCAATATTTTGCCTTGTTGGGTGTTCTAGGATCCATTGCGGCTTTGGTTTATCCGGCCTTTGACCCCTTCCCATTCCCCCATATTACTGTACTCAACCTGATTTTTAGTCACTGGGCCTTGTTTGCCAATAGTTTGATTTACCTACAGGATTTTTATCAGTCGGAAAAACAGGACACCTTACGGATTGTTAAGATCACCTTTGGTATGAATGCAGTCATCTTTTTGGTTAATCTTTTGACCAGAGGAGATTACGGCTTCTTACGACGTCCACCAATCATTGGAGACCACGGTGCTCTTTTGAACTACCTCTTGGTCAGCATCGTGATGGTGGCTGGTATTTGCTTGGTCAACCAGCGCTACAAATACAAGATGGTCGAAGAGAGTATTGTTTCGCGTTCAGAATAAAAAAGCAGATAAGGGAAAGAAATCATGGCACTTCGGGACTTATTTTTTACCAGTCAACCAACGGCCCCTCCTCAATTGGGGGCCTGGTATTTCTTATTGCCGACTTCATTGGTGGTAGTGGCAGTTCTGTCCATTCGATTTGCTCACTCCAAAAGCTACCAAAACTTTTGGTATTGGGGACAGTTGATCCAGTTGCTCATCATCAACTCTTGGTATTTAGCAGCTCGCTTGCCTTTTTCAGAGAGTCTTCCCTTCTATCATAGCCGGATGGCCATGTGGATTATTCTTTTGGCCCCCAAGGGAAGCTTCAAGCAATATTTTGCCCTCGTGGGAGTCTTTGGCTCCATTATGGCCTTGGTTCATCCTGTTTTTTATCCCTACCCTTTTCCTCACGTTTCCTCGATCAACAATGTCTTTGGTCACTGGGCCCTCTTGGCCAACTGTCTAATCTATCTGGTTCAATCCTACCAGGTGGAAGAAGGGGCTGTTTGGAAGATCTGTCAGATGACTTTTGGAGTCAATGCCATTATTGTTCTAGCCAACCTTGTAACGGGCGGAAACTATGGCTTTCTGCGTCGACCACCTGTGCTAGGAGACCATGGCCTTGTGCTCAACTATTTGATCGTGACAGTTCTCATGACGGGGACACTGATTTTCATCAATACGATCGTTCAGTACAGTAAGAAAAGAAGAATACCTAAATCTGTTTAAATAAGGAGATTTTATGCATCATTTTTTCACTACAGAATCAACAGCACCACCAGCAATCTCAGCACTATGGTATAGTGTGATGGTCTTGTTCGTTGTGACAGCGATTATGATGTCACTTCGCTATTATCAGAATGAGCAATTTCGCAAATGTTTTCAATACTTACAGGGCTTCCAGTTAATTTGCTTGTATCTTTGGTATTTTACCTACCACATTCCATGGTCCAATAGCTTACCATTTTATCATTGCCGTTTGGCCATGTTTGCGGTCTTGTTTTTACCAGACCGATGGAAAAGCAAACAGTTCTTTGCCTTGATGGGAGTGAGTGGAGCTATCTTTGCCTTGGGCTATCCAGTCTTTGATCCCTATACTTTCCCTCATATTACAAGCTTTTCTTTCCTCCTCGGACATTACTGTCTCCTCATCAATTCCTTGATTTATCTCTTGAGATGGTATGATCGAAACCTCTTAAAAAATAGTCAGATTGTTCTTTATACCTTTGCCTTAGATTTATTCCTGGTTGGAGTCAATCAATTGACGGGAGGAAATTATGGCCTGATGGCCCGTCCTCCGATTATGAGAGGGGATAAGGTGTGGCTCAACTATCTGGTTGTATCCAGTATTTTAGCCCTTGCTTTATTACTCTTTAATCAGTTCTTCGGCCGCAGAAGTGAGCGGGTGAAAGTGAGAAAATAAATATGATTGAATTAGACTAGAATCTACGGATTTTAGTCTTTCTTTTTGCTCTCAAAGAAGAATCATCGTTGAAAAAAGTGCCTATTTTCGCTATAATAGGACAGATAGAGAAATTGAGGAGAGATCCGATGTAGAGATGAATTTGTAAATTTATCAAAAAATAAGAAGAGAAAGAATTAGGAACATGAACGTACAAGAAGAAATTAAAAAACGCCGTACCTTTGCTATCATCTCCCACCCGGATGCTGGTAAAACGACGATTACTGAGCAGTTGCTCTACTTTGGTGGGGAAATTCGAGAAGCTGGTACCGTAAAAGGAAAGAAAACAGGAAATTTTGCTAAATCTGACTGGATGGATATCGAGAAACAACGTGGGATTTCGGTAACCTCATCTGTCATGCAGTTTGACTACGATGGCAAGCGAGTAAATATCCTAGATACACCAGGGCACGAGGACTTCTCAGAAGATACTTACCGGACCTTGATGGCGGTGGATGCGGCGGTTATGGTCGTAGACTCTGCCAAGGGTATCGAGGCTCAAACCAAGAAATTGTTTGAGGTTGTGAAACACCGTGGCATTCCAGTATTTACCTTTATGAACAAGCTGGACCGTGATGGACGTGAGCCACTGGATCTTTTGCAAGAATTGGAAGAAGTCTTGGGTATCGCAAGTTACCCAATGAACTGGCCGATCGGGATGGGGAAAGCCTTTGAGGGGCTTTACGACCTTTATAACCAACGCTTGGAACTCTACAAAGGGGATGAACGCTTTGCCAGTCTAGAAGATGGAGATAAGCTCTTTGCCAATAATCCATTCTATGAACAAGTGAAAGACGATATCGAGCTCTTGCAAGAAGCTGGAAATGAATTCTCAGAAGAAGCCATCCTTGCGGGTGAATTAACACCAGTCTTCTTTGGATCCGCTTTGACCAACTTTGGAGTACAGACTTTCTTGGAAACCTTCCTCAAGTTTGCTCCAGAACCACACGGCCACAAGAAGACCGATGGAGAAATGGTCGATCCTTATGACAAGGATTTCTCAGGATTTGTCTTTAAAATCCAAGCCAACATGGACCCTCGTCACCGTGACCGGATTGCCTTTGTGCGGATCGTATCGGGTGAATTTGAGCGTGGGATGAGTGTCAACCTGCCTCGTACTGGTAAGGGCGCTAAGCTATCAAATGTCACTCAGTTTATGGCCGAAAGCCGTGAGAATGTCAGCAATGCCGTAGCAGGAGACATCATCGGGGTCTACGATACAGGAACTTATCAGGTTGGAGATACGCTGACAGTTGGTAAAAACAAGTTCGAATTTGAACCACTGCCAACCTTTACCCCTGAAATCTTCATGAAGGTGTCTGCCAAGAACGTTATGAAGCAAAAATCCTTCCACAAAGGGATTGAGCAATTGGTGCAAGAAGGAGCTATCCAGCTCTATACCAACTACCAAACAGGTGAATACATGTTGGGTGCCGTTGGTCAATTGCAGTTTGAAGTCTTCAAACACCGGATGGAAAATGAATACAATGCAGAAGTGGTCATGAGCCCAATGGGTAAAAAGACCGTTCGTTGGATCAAACCAGAAGACTTAGATGAGCGCATGTCTTCAAGCCGAAACATCTTGGCGAAGGACCGCTTTGACCAGCCAGTCTTCCTCTTTGAAAACGACTTTGCCCTCCGCTGGTTTGCGGACAAGTATCCAGACGTTGAGTTGGAAGAAAAGATGGGGTAAGGAACGATTCAAAACCGATCCATGACAATAGAAATAAGAAAACGGAATCTTGTCCGTTTTCGCTTATAAAGGAGAAATGATGGGATTACTAAGTGGTTTGATGGGCAATGCCTCTCAAAAGAATGTTGACAAAGTAGAAAGAGATCTAGAAGATATCTTGGTGCCGGGAGAGCAAGTCACACTTGCTTTTAGCTTGATTCGTGATTTAATCGTCTTTACAGAGTTTCGTTTGATCTTGGTGGATAAGCAAGGAGTAACAGGAAAGAAAACTTCCTACAAATCCCTTCCTTATCGCTCCATCTCTCGATTTTCAGTAGAAACTTCCGGTCATTTTGATTTGGATGCTGAATTAAAAATCTGGGTCTCTTCAGCAGTGGAACCTTCAGAAGTTTTACAATTCAAGAGTGACAACAGTGTCATTGAAATCCAGCAAGCATTAGCCAGTGCGGTCTTTAAATAAAAAATCATGTTGATAGAGAACAGTTGAGAAAGGAGACGGAATGTTTATCGATAAACAATTGGGTCAAGATCGGAAATGGATCAATATCGACTCGGATTTGATTGCTGAAAATTCATATCTTTATAAAAAATACGATATTGACAAAGAAACCATTGAGTACGCGATGGATAAGAACGAACGTGCCCATATGGATTACAATCGAGAAAACGGAACGATCACCTTTATCTACAATGTATTGGATTTAGAAAAGGACAAGGAATACTACGAAACCATCCCCATGACCTTTATCGTTCAAGATACGCGACTCGTGACCATCAGTAACCAGGACAATGCCTATATCATTGAACAAATGGTTCGTTATTTGGAAAGCCATGAGGAGCTGTCGATCTATAAGTTGCTTTTTGCAGGTCTTGAAATGATCAGTAATGCTTATTATCCGATTATTGATCGCTTAGATAAGCACAAAGATGAACTCAATCGTTTGCTTCGAAAGACAACGACGACAAAGAATCTTTATGCCCTGTCTGACCTTGAGACCGGTATGGTGTATCTGGTCGCGGCAGCCAAGCAAAATCGGATGTTGCTAGAACATATCAAAGCACATGTCATTTATCGCAGGATGAATGATGTTGAAAAAGAGCAGTTTGATGATGCCATGATCGAAGCGCGTCAGTTGGTTTCAATGACCGAGTTGATTTCCAATGTCTTACAGCAGTTGTCTGGATCATACAACAATATCCTAAACAACAACTTGAATGACAACTTGACAACCCTAACCATCTTTGAAGCCTTGTTGGCGGTCTTAGCCGTTATCACCGGTTTCTTCGGAATGAATATCCCTCTTCCTATGACAGAGGATCCCAATGCTTGGATCTATGTATCCCTATGTAGCTTTATATTATGGCTCATTTTGGCAAAGGTCATGCGTTGGATTGTGAAAAAAAGATAAAAAAAAGAGGCTTGGAGAAATCCGAGCCTCTTCGTATCTAGAATAATCTGAGAAATAGGAACCATCTAGACACCTGCCCTCCTCTCCAAAGAAGGGGCAGTGTGAATAGTTCATCGACTGTACAAAATCTTCTTGGAAATAGTAGGAGTAGATTTAATAGTACTGAGTGGTTCTAAATAAATCAGAACTTAGAATAAATCGTTGAATCAGATAAAATGATCCTATTTCTTTATACAGAAATATTTTAGATACTAACTGTATTATACATATTTATTTGTAAAAACGCAAGATAAGAGTTACCAAAAAATAAAAGTTTTTCCGAAGTTTTTATACTCCTATGATGAAGTATATGAAATGGTTACAAGAAGAAAACCAGTCCTGGCAAGGTTTAGGGGCGTTTTTATAATCTTAAGCTATCTAAGATTTTTTCCTAAAAAATAAAATTAGTCTCCTGTGACTATCATTTACTTCTTCATTGTGTTATACTAGATAAGTTGCAAACTTGTATGAGAGAAATGCTGGGGAGACGGAGCAGATGGAAGGATTCTGTTCGAAAGAAGACTCCCGCAAGTAGGATCATGTTGCCTATTTGTTTGAAAAAACGATTCTAGTCAACAACATCCGTTAGGACGCAAAACATTTTTCTCTAAAGAAAATGTAGTCTTAAACAGACGGACTAGTTTTTCTTTAGATGAGTCTTGCGACAGGTAACCGGGAAGATGACTTCCTATGCAATCAGTGCGTATTCGCATTGAAAGAAGTTTGATAAAGTGGCTTCGCACCACTTTTTAGAAAGAAGAAAGAATTGAAATTCAATGAATTTAACTTATCTGCTGAATTATTAGCAGAAATCGAAAAAGCTGGCTTTGTAGAAGCAAGCCCCATCCAAGAACAAACTATTCCTTTGGCCCTTGAAGGAAAAGATGTCATCGGCCAAGCGCAAACAGGGACCGGTAAAACGGCTGCTTTTGGTCTTCCAACTTTGGAGAAGATTGATGTCGATAATACTGTGATCCAAGCTCTTGTTATTGCCCCAACGCGTGAGTTGGCGGTTCAAAGTCAGGAAGAACTCTTCCGCTTTGGACGCAGCAAGGGTGTCAAAGTCCGCTCTGTCTATGGTGGATCAAGCATTGAAAAGCAAATCAAAGCCTTGAAGTCAGGCGCTCATATCGTTGTGGGAACACCTGGCCGTTTGCTAGATTTGATCAAGCGCAAGGCCTTGAAACTTAATCATATTGAAACCTTGATCTTGGACGAAGCAGATGAAATGCTCAACATGGGCTTCTTGGAAGATATCGAAGCCATCATTAGCCGTGTCCCAGAAACACGCCAAACCTTGCTCTTTTCAGCAACGATGCCAGAAGCTATCAAACGTATCGGTGTTCAGTTTATGAAAGAGCCAGAACACGTTAAGATTGCGGCCAAAGAATTGACCACCGATTTGGTCGATCAATACTATATTCGTGTCAAAGAAGGTGAAAAATTTGATACCATGACTCGATTGATGGATGTCGAACAGCCTGAACTTGCCATCGTCTTTGGTCGGACCAAACGCCGGGTTGATGAATTGACTCGTGGCTTGAAGATTCGTGGTTTCCGTGCAGAAGGAATTCACGGAGATTTGGATCAAAACAAGCGTCTCCGAGTCCTTCGTGACTTTAAAAATGGGAACTTGGACGTCTTGGTAGCAACAGACGTTGCGGCACGTGGCTTGGATATTTCAGGTGTGACCCATGTCTACAACTACGATATTCCACAAGATCCAGAAAGCTATGTTCACCGGATCGGACGGACAGGTCGTGCTGGGAAAACAGGGCAATCCATTACCTTTGTATCGCCAAATGAAATGGGCTATTTGCAAATCATTGAGAACTTGACCAAAAAGCGGATGAAGGGAATGAAACCTGCAACAGCAGAAGAAGCCTTCCAAGCGAAAAAACAAGTAGCACTGAAGAAAATTGAGCGAGATTTTGAAGATGAAAAAATCCGGACCAACTTTGAGAAGTTTGGCAAGGATGCTCGCAAATTGGCTGCAGCATTCACTCCTGAAGAATTGGCTATGTATATTTTGAGCTTGACCGTTCAAGATCCAGACAGCCTTCCAGAAGTTGAAATTGCGCGTGAAAAACCATTGCCGTTTAAACCATCCGGTGGTGGCTTTGGTGGAAAAGGAAAAGGTGGCCGTGGAAATGGCCGTCGTGGAGACCAACGCCGTGACCGAAATCGCAGAGATGACCGTGAAGGTGGACGCCGTGATTTCAAACGCAAGTCCAATAAAAATAGCCGAGACTTTGAAGGCAAAGGCAACAAACGTCCTCATCGTACTTCCAATGAAAAGAAAAATGGATTTGTCATCCGCAATAAAGGGGATAAATAAGTCCGAAGGAACGGTCTATTGCTAGACCGTTTTTTTATATGAAAAATAAAAAATACAAGGGTTAACCAGCTGTTAACCCTTGTATATTTATAAGGAGACCTAAATGATAACTGAATCTTTTAGAAAAAATGTATCATGATAAGGAGCATCCAAAAAAGTCAGACAACAGAAAGAATGGATTCCTAAAATGGGATATTTCTGTTAACATATTAAGTCTACAATTATTTCCAAGCCTTGTCAAGGATTTTTTCTTATTTTTTTAAAATTTTTGACTAGAAAAATAAAAATTGACAATCTCTTCTAAAAGGTTATAATGAATATAATAACTATACTAATTAAAAAGAGGTGTCGCCCATGGTGATTGCATTAAAAAATGATGATCTAGAAGTACAATTTAAGACATTTGGTGGGGAATTGAGCTCCATTCGAAGTAAGGAAGGCATAGAATATCTCTGGCAGGGGGATCCAGAGTATTGGTCAGGACAAGCGCCGGTTCTGTTTCCGATTTGCGGGAGTGTTCGTAATGGCCAAGTACAGTATCATCTAAAAGATGGAGTGAAGACAGGCCAGCTTCCAAGACACGGTCTTATTCGGAAGAGAGAGTTTGAACTCAAAGAACAAACAGACCATCGTCTTGTCTTTGAAATCACCTCTAACGACGAGAGCTTACAAAATTATCCCTACCATTTTCGAGTGGAAATCGATTATGAATTGAAAGGGAAAGAGATCACCATCACCTATCGCGTGCAAAATTTAGAGTCAGATCAAGTCATGCCTTATTTCATTGGAGGGCATCCAGCCTTTCGTTGTCCCCTTTTAGCAGATGAAGACTATGAAGACTACGAGTTGATTTTTGAAAAAGAAGAAAGCTGTAGCGTTCCTCTCTTGTTCACAGAAACCGGTTTGGTTGATCGCCTGCAGCGGACACCATTTTTAGACCATAGTCGTAGCTTACCTTTGCGCCATGAACTGTTTGAAAAAGATGCCATTATTTTAGATCAATTAGCCTCCAAATCTGTGCAGCTCCTCTCGAAAAAATCCGGTAAAGGTTTGGAATTTGCCTTTGCAGATTTTGAGAATCTCGTCCTTTGGTCTACCAATAACAAGGGCCCTTTCATCGCCTTAGAGCCTTGGACAGGTATTTCCACATCTGCAGAAGAGGGCGATTTCTTCGAAGACAAAAAAGGTGTGATCCAGTTGGACCCTCAAGAGACACGGAGTCACCAGTACCGTATCACCATTTTGTAAATGAAAAACCGTTGGACTATGGAGTCCGACGGTTTTTTTTGATATAGTTTAGCTTAGCTTGGCGTGATTTCTTTTTAAAGAGAGCCTCGGCAGACATCGCAGAGGGTTTATCTGGATAGGATTCTTGGTAAAGAAGTTTAACGGGGAGGCGAGCCCGTGTGTATTTGGCCCCTTTTCCAGCATTGTGCGTCTTTAGGCGTTTTTCGACATCAGTGGTATAGCCAGTGTAGAGAGAGCCATCCGCACACTCTAAAACATATATGTAAGCCTTAGTTTCCATAGTAGATCTCATGAATCTCGTCTGTATAGCTGCCATCTTCATTGTGAATAAAGAGAGGAGGCAGAATTTTTAAGCCATCCAGTGAGCCATCCTTGATCGCCTCAATCAATAACATATTCGCCTCTTTGGTCACTTTGGGATAGACAAACTGGATCCGCTTAGGTGCAAGATTGTAACGTTTCATGGTTTCAATGATATCTAAAAAGCGATCTGGACGATGAACCATCGCTAAGCGACCATTTGATTTGAGAACCCGCTGGGCCACATGGCAAATCTCATCTAAGTTGGTGGTAATTTCATGCCGAGCTAAGAGGTAGTGTTCACTCTCATTGAGATTGGAATGCTCATCTACCTTGAAATAAGGAGGATTGCAGAGGATAATATCCACCTTACTGCCCTTGATATGTTGAGGCAAATGCTTGAGATCATCGGTGATCATGGACATTTGCTGGTTCAAGCCATTGAGAGCAATGGAGCGGGTTGCCATATCCGCTAGACGTTCCTGTATTTCGACACCAATGATCTGGGCCTCTGTCCGAGTACTCGCAAAAAGTCCCACGGCCCCATTTCCAGCGCAGAGATCTACGATCAAGCCCCGCTTGGGCAATTTTGGAAAGCGCGAGAGCAGGACGCTATCCACGGAGTAACTAAAAACTTCCCGATTTTGTATGATTTTTACATCACTTGAAAAGAGTTGGTTGACGCGCTCGCCGTCTTTTAATTCGATATCTGTCATGGCTCTATTATAGCATGAAAAGAGGCTCGGGGAAAGGTGGGCAGAACAGAAAAAGTTGAGAGTTTTTCTCTCAACTTTTTTTAATCAAATTCATATTTTTGGAGAATCGTTGTGAGGATAAAGACTCCTGTAAAGATGGCCATCAATGCCAGATAAACTGGGAAAGTAGTGGCTGTAAGGAGGGAAATCTCGATCAAGTTTTTCAATACGACCGCAGATGCGTAGAATCCTACAACAGAGAAGAGGATGAGGAGGGCTCGCCAGATATTTAGTGGAAGGCAAGCACGGATGACGGATAGGAAACCGATGGATCCAAGTAAGTAATAGGATACAGTAGACATATCGGCTGCAGACCAACCATGGCTTGCCCCCCAAAGGCGAATGAACAAGACACTAAAGACAACCATCAAGGCGCTTGGTAAGGCTAACAGAAGGGAACGTCTTAAGAAGTGTTTTTCAACCGGTTTGATATTGCGTTCAAAGGTCAACACAAATGGTGGGAATCCTTCGACGAATTGGTCAATTAAGGTGATTTGAATAGGGATGAATGGAAAAATCAGCAAATAATTGACGTTGAAGAAAAGGGCACTGGCGATACAGATAATAGCCAAGAGGAAGGAATAGATCGTTTTGATGAAGAAAATTGGAGCGATTCGTCCAATGTTATTGACCACACGACGACCTTCGAATAGAATTTCTGGAACGTCATTAAAGTCAGAGTTCAAAAGAACAATATTGGCAATTTGACGGGTTGCTGGATCTCCCTCAGCCATCACGATGGAGCAGTCTGCTTCGCGAAGAGCAAGGATATCATTGACTCCATCTCCTGTCATAGCAGTAGTCCGACCAGCTGCTTTCAAGGTTTGGATGAGCAGTTTTTTCTGGTGAGGAGACACGCGTCCAAAGATGGCTGTTTCTTCTGCTTGATCTACTAATTGATCATCAGAAATTTTTGAACAATCGACGTAGTTCTCATAATTTTTGAAGCCAGCTTGTTGAGCGATATAAGAAACCGTCACAGGGTTGTCACCGGAGATGATTTTAAGATCCACTCCTTGAGAGCGCAAATACTCAAGAGTATCTGAAGCCCCTTCACGAATGGGGTCTGTAATCTCAATAACCGCAATCCCTTCAAGATTTTCAGGCAGTTTCAATTCCTGCATGCTGATTAGTTCTGAACTATGTGCCAATACGAGCACGCGCGATCCACGAGCTTGTGCTTCGACGACAGCAGCTGGATTTTCTTTAAGAAGCATTTCAGGAGCACCGAGAAAGACGGTTCCAAGGTTGGATAGGTGCATGGCTCCCCATTTCCGATCACTTGAGAAAGGAATAATGTTTTCCGCAGTATAAGCATGCTCCAACTCCCCATAAGCCTTGCGAATAGCTTGAGCAGTAGGATTGGTGTCCTCGCTATATTGCATGTAGGCAGAGAGGATGACCTGGATCGTCTGTTCCGAAAAATGATCAGATAAGCTATGGAGAGCTTCGACTGTCATCTTCCCTTGAGTGATGGTGCCGGTCTTATCAAGACACAAGGTATCCACACGCGCCAGGGTTTCTACTGAGTACATTTCTTGGACAAGAACCTTGCGCATACCGAGCTTAATAACCGCTGTCAAAAGAGACGTAACTGTCAGAAGGGCGATTCCTTTTGGCAACATTCCCAAGAGAGCTGTGGAAGAATTCACGACAGCATCCTTGATTGGCAGCATCTTGATCAACAGTGCTTCAAAGAAGAGGGCAAGGCCAAATGGGATGATAATTTTACCAGTGAAGCTAGAAATTTTCGCTAAGTTATAAAGAATACGCGAATTGATAGGCTTCAAGGTTTTAGCTTCCATCATCAGTTTGTTGGCATAGTTGTTTGCTCCAACCCGCTTGACACGGGCATAGACTTGACCACTGGCAATATAACTACCAGAAAGCAGTTCATCACCAACTTCTTTTAAGACCAGATCACTCTCACCAGTCAGCATAGCCTCATTAGCTTCTGCAATACCGGACATGACTTCAGCATCACTAGGGATCTGCTCACCTGAAGACAGAAGCATTAAATCACCCAGAACAAGCTTTTCTGGTGGAATTGCATCTTTTTCCCCGTCTCGAATGACAGTCACTAGCTCTCGACTCATGAGGTTGAGCTTATCAATCATCCGCTTGGCGCGCATCTCGGTCATGATTCCTGTAATGGCATTGAAGCAAATGACTGCAAAAAAGATCATATTGCTCCAGGCCTGTACAGCAGCCAAGGCCACAGCAATCACAAAGTTTAAGGTATTAAACAAGGTGAAGACGTTGCGCTTGATGATTTGCCAGGTGCTGGTACTTGTATTCGTTGTAAAATCATTGGTTTGTCCGCGATCCATTTTCTTGCGGACTTCACTGAGGGACAAGCCCTTTAAATCAATAGTTTCCATAGACAATATGATATCATTTTTTTGAGAAAAAGACTATCTAGAATCGGTCCGCTGAGACAATTTTTATCTAAAAAAGGTTTGCGGTCAAAATCAGGATACGGTATAATAAGAAAGAACCTTTTACAGGATGGAATATCTTGTAGAGAAACGAATGAAATGGATTTGAGGAACAACTATGTTTTATACCTATTTACGTGGCCTTGTTGCCTTTATTCTGTGGGTTTTAAATGGGAATGCCCATTACCATCATAAGGACAATATTCCAGATCGAAAAGAGAACTACATCTTGGTATCCCCTCACCGAACTTGGTGGGATCCAGTCTATATGGCCTTTGCAACCAAGCCAAAGCAATTTATCTTTATGGCGAAAAAAGAACTCTTTACCAATCGTATTTTTGGCTGGTGGATTCGCATGTGTGGGGCTTTTCCAATCGACCGTGAAAATCCGGGAGCAGAAGCCATTAAGTATCCTGTCAATATGCTGAAAAAGAGCAACCGTTCTTTGATTATGTTCCCAAGTGGAAGTCGTCATTCTCAAGACGTCAAAGGCGGTGTTGCCATCATTGCCAAAATGGCGAAGGTCCGTATCATGCCAGTGACTTATACTGGTCCAAGAGACTTGAAAGGGTTGGCAACGGGTGAACGCATTGATATGAACTTTGGACATCCCATTGATATTTCGGATATTAAAAAGATGAATGACGAAGGAGTGGCAGAAGTTGCCCGCCGTATCCAGGAGGAATTTGATCGCTTGGATGCGGAAGCACAAGCGATCAACACCCCAACAAAACCTTTTATCTTGATTCGTTTGTTAAAAATCCTTTTGATTCCCCTTGTCTTAGTCGTGGGCATCTTGACCTTGCTCTTTAGTTACCTAGCAAGCTTTGTATGGGATCCAGACAAACATCGGAAAAACAAGTAAAAAAACTGAGAGTCTTTCTCAGTTTTTTTTATTTTTACGAATAATAAAAGTGAGAGGAGGTTTCTTATGGAGGATATCATCGAAAAAATCAAAGAATATAAGCTCTTTTTAGCTCTTACTGCTATTGGACTCTTACTTGGAGGGTATTTTCTTTTTCATCGACCTCAGTCAAGTGCATCCACCATACCGGATCTTTATCAGTCTTCTAGTTCAACTTCGAGCAAAGAAAAGGTGCAGACCGCTAGTTCCAAAGAAGAAAAGACGGTTACTTCAGTGTCTGATGCACCCGAGATCATTACGGTCGATGTCAAAGGAGCCGTCAAACAACCAGGGGTCTATGAGTTGCGCTCCAATAGCAGAGTCCACGATGCCATTTATAAGGCAGGCGGGATGACAGCAGATGCCAATAGCCAATCGGTCAACTTGGCGCAAAAACTCACCGATGAAGCAGTGATCTATGTTGCTAAAGAAGGGGAGGATGTTCCAGCACTTGGGAGTTCAGAAAGTCCTGCAACTTCGTCAGCACCAGCAGAAAAAACAGGCAAGGTCCGTTTAAATCGAGCGACCGAGTCAGAGCTCCAAACCGTATCAGGCATTGGACAGAAACGTGCCCAGGACATTATCGCCTATCGCGAAGCAAATGGTCCTTTTCGATCAGTGGATGATCTGAAGAATGTTTCAGGAATCGGAGAGAAAACACTGGAGAAACTAAGAGATGCTTTCACGGTGGATTAAAGACCTTCCTTTTTCGCTTGTCCATCTCGCCTTTGTGCTCCTATGGCTGTATTTTAGTATCTATCAACCATCTTGGCTTTCGATCAGCGGTCTAGTAGTAGTGGGAATTTTAGCAGTTCATCACTATAAAGGGGAGCGCTCAAGTTTGCTAGGGCTTGCTTTAGCAACCCTTTGTTTTGCGGCCTTCTTTGTCTTTCAGCGAATACAGGATCATCCAGTACAAGCAGAAAGTCAGCCCCCATCCCACTTACGTCTGATTCCAGATAGCATCAAGATCAATGGGGACGCCCTGTCTTTTCGTGCTAAAAATCAGGGAAGGACCTACCAAGTCTTCTACACTTTAAAATCAGAAAAAGAAAAACAGCAGTGGCAAAGTCAAACTCATTTGTTGGAGTTGACGTATAAAGGTGCTATAGAAGAGCCAGAAGGGCAGCGAAATTTTAGAGGATTTGACTATCGGTCTTATTTGGAAACACAGGGGATTCACTATCAAATAAAAATTGAAGCGATCCAATCCGCACTTCCTATACAGACTTGGAATGTTTTCGACTGGCTATCTCAATGGAGGCGCCAAGCCATTGTTTGGAGCAAGGAGCACTTTCCGCAACCGATGAACCAGTATATGACCGGCCTTCTTTTTGGCTATTTAGATACGGATTTTGAAGAGATGGACCAGCTTTACACGAGTTTAGGAATCATCCATTTATTCGCCTTATCTGGGATGCAGGTTGGCTTTTTCATCAATGGGATCCGGAAAGCTCTCTTACGTCTAGGAATCTTGCAAGAGACAGTCGATATCTGGATGCTTCCAATTTCTTTGGTCTATGCTGGCTTGACAGGTTTTTCTGTTTCAGTGGTTCGTAGCCTCTTGCAGAAGATCCTCTCTCAAAAGGGGGTCCGAGGGATGGAGAATATGGCGATGACCTTGATGATCTTAATGTTGCTCATGCCCAAGTTTCTCCTGACAGCTGGAGGGGTCTTGAGTTGTGCCTACGCCTTTATTTTGACCTTGGTAGATACCAGTTCTTATTCCGGACTGAAAAAGCTACTAGTGGAAAGTTTCTGGATTAGCCTGGGGATTTTGCCCCTTTTGACCTATTACTTTAGTGTCTTTCAACCGTGGTCACTCCCTTTAACCTTCCTCTTTTCTTTCTTATTTGATCTTGTCCTTCTTCCAGGTTTAACGGTGCTATTTATCTTATCGATTCTAAAGCCCCTTACAATTTTTAACAGTTTCTTTCTTCTTATAGAGGAGTGTATTCGTTGGATTTCAAAGCTCACGTCGCTACCTTTGGTATTTGGTCAGCCGACGGGACTAGCTCTGATCGCTCTCTTCCTTCTTTTAGGGATCTTGTATGATCTTCGAAAGCAAAAAAAACGTCGTTTCCTGTTAATAGGCATGATTCTACTCATCTTTTGTTGGACCAAGCATCCTTTAGAAAATGAGATTACCATGGTGGATATCGGTCAAGGAGACAGTATCTTTTTACGCGATTGGAAAGGAAGAACTATATTGATTGATGTCGGAGGACGTGTCACTTTTAAAAGTGGAGAAAAGTGGCAAGAGCGCAGTCAATCTGCCAATGCGGATCAAACCTTGATTCCCTATCTCAAGAGTCGAGGTGTTGGAAAACTCGATGCTTTGGTCTTGACTCATACAGACCAGGACCATATGGGCGATATGGTGGAGGTTGCCAAACAAATCCCAGTTAAAAAAGTGTATGTCAGTCCAGGCAGTCTCACCAATTCTCAATTTCGAGAGAAATTGAAACTGCTTCATAGTCCGATTAAAGTAGTCCAGAGAGGGGATCAACTTCCTATTTTTGATGATCATTTAGAAGTCTTATCCCCTGATGAAGTGGGGGATGGTAAAAATGATGATTCGATTGTCCTCTATGGACAGTTCTATCAGAAACGATTTTTGTTCACAGGTGATCTAGAAGAAGCCGGAGAGAAAAAACTATTGAAAAACGATCCACAATTACAAGTGGATGTCTTGAAAGTAGGCCACCACGGTTCTAAAGGTTCCTCTAGTGATGTGTTTTTAGATCAGTTACATCCTCAGTTGGCCTTGATCTCTGTTGGAAAGAAAAATCGCTACCAGCATCCTCACAAAGAATTGCTCGATCGTCTAGAGGAACGCTCTATTTCTTATTTTCGTACCGATGAAAGGGGAGCGATTCGCTTGATTGGATGGAACCATTGGAGGGTAGAAACAGTCCGATAGAGACGAGGAGAGGTTTGCTTTCTATGCTGAAAATTGCTATTATAGAAAGTGAAATCAATGTAAAGGTAGAATTGTATGAACGCATTTAAGCAATTTTGGATACAGTATGCAGATTTTTCAAGTAAGACCAGTCGGGCCCATTTTTGGCTAGCTTTTTTCTGGAATTCCCTGATTTCTTTGCCTCTTTGGGTTTTTTACATCGTGACCTCTTTATCCCATCAAAATGCTAAAGAAACGCTCAATTTTTCAACTGTTCATTCTAAGACAGGTTTATGGGCGCTCGCTTTCTTAGCATTCTTTTACTTCCTCATTTTAGTACCCAGTCAAGCCATTTGTGTACGTCGCTTGCGGGATGCGGGAATCCATTGGTCTTGGATCTTTTTGAATCTTGGTCCGGTTCTGCTCTATTTGTTGACGGGGCTAGATATTTTCCTATTTCTTTGGGGGATTACAGTTATTTCTCTCTTGATTCTCATGATGCTTCCAGGGAAAAACACCTTCCCACAACCAGTAGAAACTCCTATGGGAGTGGCTTCTGAACCACAGGTCACAGCGACAGGGGGGAGCTTTGGAGGCAACTCCTTTGAGCAAATTCCAAATTTTGTAGCAGCACCTGATTTGTCCGATGAAAAACCACCATTGGAACAAAAGATGGCTGCTGAACACGAAATCCACTAAACTGATAAAAGATAAGAGAGTTTCATGCAAGCAATTACCGACACTAAACATCTGACGGTTCAAACTCTGCCTCCTATTCTTGTCTTGACGGGTGAGGATGTAGGTCAATTTGAATGGTTAAAAAAAGACATTTTAAAAAAAATAGGCTATGATACTTCAGATTTGAATTATTCTTATTTTGATATGAAGGAAGCCTCCTATGCTGAGGTCGAGCTGGATTTGGTCAGTCTTCCCTTTTTTGCAGATGAAAAAATCGTGATTTTGGATCACTTATTGGATTTGACCACTGACAAAAAACGCAATTTAACCGATGAAGATCTGAAGCAATTTGAAAATTATCTGGAAAATCCTTCTGAATCGACCCGTTTGGTGATATTTGCAGAAGGAAAATTAGATAGTAAGCGCCGCTTGGTCAAACTCCTAAAACGGGATGCCCAAATCATTGAAGCGACCACTCCTAAAGAGCAAGATTTAAAGCGTTATTTTTCTGGTCAGGCGCAAGAATTGGGCTTACACTTTGTTGGCGATTCCTTGGACCAGTTGCTCTTAAAATCTGGCTATGATTTTGGAGAGTTACAGAAGAATCTCGCTCTATTGCAGGCTTATAAAGAAGATGGTCAGATTACCCTCCAAGATATCGAGGAGGTTGTTCCAAAGTCCTTGCAAGATAATATTTTTGATCTGACACAGATGATTCTCAAACGCCAAATCGATCAAGCCCGGAATTTGGTTAAGGATCTTCGCTTACAAGGAGAAGATGAAATAAAATTGATCGCTATTTTGTTGGGGCAATTCCGAATGTTTTCTCAAGTTAAAATTTTCTCAGAAGAAGGCCAATCCGAAAGCCAAATTGTAGCGAGCTTGTCGGACTTGTCAGGACGCAAGGTCAATCCTTATCAGGTGAAGTTTGCCTTACGGGATAGCCGCAGGCTTACTTTGTCCTTTTTGAAGCAAGCTATGATGACCTTCATCGAGACGGATTATGCGATTAAAAGTGGAACATATGAAAAAGACTACTTATTTGATTTGGCCCTGTTGAAAGTAGCGAATAGCGTCTAACGATGAATGAAATCGCAAGCAGATTAGTTGAATAATTTAGCTGTTTGCGTTATCATCAAGTCAGTAATAAAGAAAAGAGGACCATAAAATGGCTATCATTTTACCAGAATTACCATATGCTTATGATGCATTGGAACCTTATATCGATGAGGAAACCATGCATTTGCACCATGATAAACACCATCAAACATATGTAAACAATGTGAATGCAGCTCTTGAAAAACATCCTGAAATTGGAGAAGACCTTGAAAGCTTGTTAGCTGATGTTGAATCCATTCCAGCTGATATTCGCCAAGCTGTGATCAACAATGGTGGTGGTCATTTGAACCACGCTCTTTTCTGGGAATTGATGACTCCAGAACAAACAGCTCCTTCAGCAGAACTTGCTGCAGCGATTGATGCTACATTTGGTTCATTTGAAGACTTCAAAGCAGCCTTCACAGCAGCAGCAACGACACGTTTTGGTTCTGGCTGGGCATGGTTGGTTGTCAACAAAGAAGGCAAACTCGAAGTGACTTCAACAGCAAACCAAGATACACCAATCTCTGAAGGTAAAACACCAATCCTTGGTTTGGATGTTTGGGAACATGCTTACTACGTGAAATACCGTAACGTACGCCCTGACTACATCAAAGCTTTCTTCTCAGTGATCAACTGGAATAAAGTGAATGAATTGTTTGCAGCAGCAAAATAACAAAATGAAGGAATCTATAAGAGCAAGTATTGGCTCTTATAGATTTTTTTATGTGCATCCGGAAAATCGGAGTATAATTTCTTGCGTTTGGTCAGGAAAATGATACACTAGTAGGAGTGTGTCTTACTTGTCTGAAGCCTGGTTTGAAGGGCCTAGGCAAGGTAAAGATAAACCTTAAAATGAAAACTGAAACATTCAGGGAGAAATGAAATGACTAGTATTACCATTACTAAAGGAGCCGTTGAGACGCCTATCTATTTGAGGATGTTGAATCGTCATGGCTTGATTGCAGGTGCAACTGGAACAGGAAAAACGGTTACGGTCAAGGTTCTAACAGAAAAATTAAGCAAAGAAGGCATTCCGGTCTTTCTAGCTGATATCAAGGGAGATTTATCTGGCTTAGCCAAAGCTGGGCAATGGACACCAAAACTGGAAGAACGCTACAAGCTTCTTGGTATCACAGATCCGTTTGAACCACAAGCTTTCCCTGTTCGATTGTGGGACGTCTTTGGCCAAGCGGGTCATCCTGTTCGGGCGACTGTCGAAGGGATGGGGTCATTGCTTCTTTCTCGTCTGCTTGATTTGAATGAAACCCAATCAGGAATTCTTGCAATTGTCTTTAAAGTAGCCCAAGAGAAAGATTGGCCTTTGATTGATTTGAAGGACCTGCAAAGCCTTTTAAAGGAAGTCTATGAACACAGTTCAGACTATTCGGCCCAATATGGCAATATCACCAAACAATCTGTCGGAGCCATCCAAAGAAGTCTCTTGGTTCTTGAAGAAGAAGGAGCAGACCAGTTTTTCGGAGAGCCCGCACTTGATTTAAATGACTTCATGCAACTCGATGCATCTGGTCGTGGTTATATCAATATTCTTTCGGCTACAAAGCTCTTTCATTCACCAAAATTGTACTCAACCTTTTTGATTTGGATGCTGTCTCGTCTTTTTGAAACACTTCCAGAGGTTGGGGATCCTGAAAAGCCAAAATTGGTCTTCTTCTTTGATGAAGCGCATCTTCTCTTTAAGGATGCAAGCAAGCTCTTTCTTGAGAAGGTTGAGCAAGTGGTACGCCTAATTCGTTCGAAGGGTGTAGGGATTTACTTTATTACCCAAAATCCTCAAGACCTTCCAGAATCTGTTTTGGCACAGCTTGGAAATCGTATTCAGCATGCACTTCGAGCTTATACACCAAAAGAGATGAAGGCGATTAAGGTGGCTGCCCAAAGTTTTCGTCCGAATACAGATTTTGATACAGAAACAGTGATCACAGAATTAGGGACAGGGGAAGCCTTGGTTTCTTTCCTCAATGAAAAGGGACAGCCTAGTGTGGTTGAGCGTGCTTATATTCTCTCTCCTCAATCGAGTTTTGACCTCTTAAATGAGAGTGAACAATTGGCCTTGATCACAACATCGCCTTTCCATCAAAAGTATGCGACGACGATTGATCGGGAATCTGCCTATGAAAAATTAGCAGCTAAAGCAAGCAAGGAAGCACAAGAAGAAGAGCAAAAAGAAGCAGAAAAAGAACGAGCTGCGGCGGAAAAAGCAGAGCAAAAACGCAGTCCAGGTCGCCCAAGAAAATCCAGTCTTGAAAAGGCAAAAGATTCCTTCTTGAGTTCCTTATTCAGGACGATTGCGCGTGAGATCGCTAAGCTGATTATGGGCTCCTTTAAACGGAAATAAGCCTTTTATGAAAAGAAAAAACCTTTTTAAAAAGAAACCGTTTTATCTTTCTGATAATTCTTGTTATTTTCAGTAGAATCTTTTATAATTAATCTCGTATGAAAAAATATTTTAATCTACGCTCGATCATGATTGCGGTCAGTATTTTATTGTGCTTAGTGGGAACAAGCGCACTGGGCTACTTGCATCTTACGCAACCAACAGCATCAGCAATTGAAAAAAAAGCAAAGAAAACAAAAGAAGCAAAAGAACAAGATATCGAAAAGTCTACCCCTGAGACGAAAAAACCGCGTGTCAAATCTCCTGAAGCTAAGCAAGCAGTAGTAGATGCAGACATGGAAACGATGAGTGCTTATGGCCTTGTCTATGATTATGCTAATAAAGGCTTGGTAGAGGTTGTTCAGGATTTCCTAGCGGAAAGTGGAATTGATCCGTCACAAGTCGCCTTCACGTATCGCAATGCCATTACTGGAGAGCAATTTGCCATGAATGATCTTCAACCAATGACGGCAGGTAGTACCTATAAGCTACCCTTGAACATGTTGGTGGTGGATGAAGTCGCAAAAGGCAAGCTCAATTTAACAGACCGGTTTGACATTACCAATACCTACTATGAATATGTAGGGGAGCATGACAATTACGTTGCTGCCTTTGATGGAGCTATGTCTATCCCTGATATGCAGCGCTATTCATTGGTTTACTCTGAAAATACCCCAGCCTATGCTTTGGCAGATCGTTTAGGGGGGATGGAGCAAGCGCGTAAGCTATTCAGTCGCTATGGTCAATCTCGTTCACCAGAGGTTAAAACCTTTAGCGAAGATAATAAAACGACAACGGATTATTACATCCATGTCTTGGAATATCTTTGGAATCATCAAGAAAAATATGCAGATTTACTAGAACTGATCGGAGAGTCTTTCCCAGGTGAGTACTATAAGAAATTCTTGCCAGATTTGGTGATTCAACAAAAACCAGGGTATGTTGCTGAAGCACTTAATGTGGATGCGATTGTCCATGAATCGACTCCTTATTTGGTTGCCATTTACACTGCAGGACTTGGAGGTACGACTCCGGAAAGTTCTGAAATCAGTGGCGTTGGTCTTTATCAATTGGGACAATTGGCTTATGTTATCAATGAATGGCATCGTGTCAATATGAATGAATAATCGACAGAAGGTCTGAGGGTTGCTCAGGCCTTTTCTTCTAACAAAGTATCATGAAAATGACTTGGTGTTTCGAATTACTTTTCTGTTCTAAAGAGACTTCTTTCCCTTTTCTATAAAAAGTATGTTATACTACTAATAGTAATAAGAGGAAGTATAGACATGATTACAAAGGAAGATTACCAGTTGCTCCGCTCGCATCCAGCCTTTTCTGCGCTACCAGTGGAGCTATTTGATAAATTAGCTGTTGAAATTCATGCCAGGGATATCCCTAAGGGACAAATTTTATTTTATGCAGGAGATAGGCGGGAGCGCATTTTTCTTCTGGCAAAAGGCTTTGCCCGTATTGAGCAATTTGATTCGTCTGACCAATTCTCCTATATGGATTATATAAAGAAGGGGGCTCTGTTCCCTTATGGTGGGATGTTCCAGGATGAGCGTTACCACTATACAGCTAGTGCGGTGACGGATTTGCGTTGTTTCGTGATTCCCGTCAATCTATATGAATTATATGCCCAAGAGAGTAAGGAGCAGTTGCTCTTTATTATGAGAAAGCTCTCCTCCATCCTAGAATTTCAAGAGTTGCGCTTGCGCAATGTCGTGACAGCTAGTGCCAGTGAGCGTGTGATTCAATCCTTAGCCATTCTGTGCAAGGACTATGAAAGCCTTGGAAATCAACTTCCATTTCCAATTAGTATGAAGGAAATGGCCAAATTAGCAGCCACAACTCGAGAAACTGTCAATCAAGTTTTAAAGAAACTCATCGATTCTCATAAGATCCAGTATGAGAGAAAACAACTAACTTTTCTAGATACAGCCTACTTTTTAAAAAGTTTTGAAGAGATCAACTAATTTGTTGATCTTTTTTTATTTTTTACAAAAAAATATATATTCATAAAAACAATATAAAAGGCAAAATATGCAAAGAAAACGCTTCATATTAACTAAAAAATAGGAAAGATTCAAAAAAACGCCAAATTCTTTGCATTCGAAAAGTAGAATCCTTTGTGAAAGCGGTACCAATAAAGACTATAATAACAACTGTAATAAGCTTGTGAACAAGCTCAAAGAAAAAAGGAGGATGACAGATGTCAACTAAACCAATTCATGTTTTCTCAGAAATTGAAAAACTGAAAAAAGTAATGTTGCACCGTCCAGGTAAAGAGTTGGAAAACTTGATGCCTGACTATCTAGAGCGTCTTCTTTTTGATGATATTCCATTCTTGGAAGATGCACAAAAAGAACACGACAATTTTGCTCAAGCGCTTCGTAACGAAGGAATCGAAGTACTTTATCTTGAAAAATTGGCAGCTGAGTCATTGACTACTCCAGAAATTCGCGAACAATTCATCGAAGAATATCTTGATGAAGCAAACATTCGTGGACGCCAAACTAAAAACGCTATTCGCGAAATCCTTCGTGGTATTGAAGACAACCAAGAATTGGTTGAAAAAACAATGGCTGGTTTCCAAAAAGCTGAGCTTCCAGAAATTCCAGAAGCTGACAAAGGCTTGACTGACCTTGTTGAATCTGACTACCCATTTGCGATCGATCCAATGCCAAACTTGTACTTCACACGTGACCCATTTGCTACAATTGGGAATGCAGTATCATTGAACCACATGTATGCTGATACACGTAACCGTGAAACTTTGTATGGTAAATATATCTTCAAATACCACCCAGTATATGGTGGTAATGTAGAATTGGTATACAACCGTGAAGAAGACACTCGTATCGAAGGTGGGGACGAATTAGTCCTTTCTAAAGATGTCTTGGCAGTTGGTATCTCACAACGTACAGATGCTGCATCAATTGAAAAATTGTTGGTAAACATCTTCAAGAAGAACGTTGGTTTCAAGAAAGTATTGGCCTTCGAATTTGCGAACAACCGTAAATTCATGCACTTGGATACAGTATTTACAATGGTGGACTACGATAAATTCACAATCCACCCAGAAATCCAAGGCAACCTTCGCGTCTTCTCTGTAACATATGAAAATGAAGCATTGAAGATTGTTGAAGAAAAAGGTGATTTGGCTGAATTGCTTGCTGAAAACCTTGGTGTTGAAAAAGTTACATTGATTCCTTGTGGTGATGGCAATGTGGTTGCAGCTGCTCGTGAACAATGGAACGACGGATCAAATACTCTTACAATCGCACCTGGTGTGGTAGTTGTATACGATCGTAACACAGTCACAAACAAGAAATTAGAAGAATACGGACTTCGTTTGATTAAGATCCGCGGAAGTGAATTGGTTCGCGGTCGTGGTGGACCTCGTTGTATGTCAATGCCATTCGAACGTGAAGAAATCTAATAGAGAAGACCGAGAGCTGGTCTTTGGGGATCAGCTCTTTCTTCTTACTGATCAATACTAGAAAGAAAATAGGAGACAATTAGAAATGACAGATTCAGTATTCCAAGGACGTAGCTTCTTAGCAGAAAAAGACTTTACACGTGCAGAGTTAGAATACCTTATCGGACTTTCAGCTCACTTGAAAGACCTTAAAAAACGCAACATTGAACACCACTATCTTGCTGGTAAAAACATTGCGCTTTTGTTTGAAAAAACTTCAACTCGTACTCGTGCTGCCTTCACAACAGCAGCTATCGACCTTGGTGCTCACCCAGAATACCTAGGTGCAAACGACATCCAACTTGGTAAAAAAGAATCTACAGAAGATACTGCTAAAGTTCTTGGACGTATGTTTGACGGTATTGAATTCCGTGGTTTCAGCCAACGTATGGTTGAAGAATTGGCTGAATTCTCAGGTGTTCCAGTTTGGAATGGTTTGACTGACGAATGGCACCCAACTCAAATGCTTGCAGACTACTTGACAGTTCAAGAAAACTTTGGACGTTTGGAAGGTTTGACACTTGTATACTGTGGTGATGGACGTAACAACGTTGCGAACAGCCTTCTTGTAACAGGTGCTATCCTTGGTGTGAACGTACACATCTTCTCACCAAAAGAACTCTTCCCAGAAAAAGAAATCGTTGAATTGGCAGAAGGATTTGCAAAAGAAAGTGGCGCTCATATCTTGATCACTGAAGATGCTGACGAAGCAGTGAAAGGTGCAGATGTACTTTACACTGACGTTTGGGTATCAATGGGTGAAGAAGACAAATTTGCAGAACGTGTTGCCCTTTTGAAACCTTACCAAGTAAATATGGATTTGATTAAGAAAGCTGATAACGAAGACTTGATCTTCTTGCACTGCTTGCCAGCCTTCCACGATACAAATACTGTTTACGGTAAAGATGTTGCTGAAAAATTCGGCGTAGAAGAAATGGAAGTTACTGACGAAGTGTTCCGCAGCAAATATGCTCGTCACTTTGACCAAGCTGAAAACCGTATGCACACTATCAAAGCGGTTATGGCAGCTACTCTTGGTAACTTGTACATTCCAAAAGTTTAAGACTTTATAACCGTATACCAACAGCTATAGGGGCTGGACTGCTAGCTTTAGTCCTGCCCCTATTTTTTATAGAAAGGGATAACTTATGTCAAGAAAAATCGTCGTTGCTTTGGGAGGAAATGCTATTCTCTCATCTGATCCTTCTGCTCAAGCTCAACAAGAAGCACTTGTAGAAACAGCAAAACACTTAGTCAAATTAATCAAAAACGGGGATGACTTGATCATCACTCACGGAAATGGTCCTCAAGTAGGGAACCTTTTGCTCCAACACTTGGCAGCAAACTCTGAAAAGAACCCTGCTTTCCCACTTGATTCATTAGTTGCTATGACCGAAGGAAGCATTGGTTACTGGCTTCAAAATGCTCTTCAAAATGCTCTTCTTGAAGAAGGAATTGAAAAAGATGTGGCTTCTGTTGTAACACAAGTCGTTGTTGATAAGAACGACCCAGCTTTTGTCAACCTCAGTAAACCAATCGGTCCATTCTACTCAGAAGAAGAAGCAAAAGCAGAAGCTGAAAAATCAGGAGCAACTTTCAAAGAAGATGCTGGTCGTGGCTGGCGTAAAGTTGTGGCTTCACCAAAACCAGTGGATATCAAAGAAATCAATACCATTCGTACTTTGTTGAACGACGGTCAAGTCGTTGTAGCTGCTGGTGGTGGCGGTATCCCAGTTGTGAAAGAAGCAGATGGTAGCTTATCTGGTGTGGAAGCTGTTATCGATAAAGACTTTGCCTCTCAACGTTTGGCTGAATTAGTAGAAGCAGACCTCTTCATTGTTTTGACTGGTGTCGATTATGTCTTTGTGAACTATAACAAACCAGACCAAGCAAAATTGGAACATGTTAATGTGGCTCAATTGGAAGAATACATCAAACAAGACCAATTTGCACCAGGAAGCATGCTTCCTAAAGTAGAAGCTGCCATTGCCTTCGTCAATGGTCGCCCAGAAGGAAAAGCAGTTATTACATCACTTGAAAACCTTGGCGCTTTGATTGAGTCTGAAAGTGGAACAATCATCCAAAAAGACTAATGAAAAATTAGGAAAAAACTAGTATTTTAAAGCTTATTGTGATAGAATAAATCTATAGGTAAGCGTTTTACAAGAGACTCTTGTAAAACATCACTCACACTTTGTTGCGTTAGGAGGAAGACAAATGAGTGAAAAAACAAAAAAAGGATTTAAGATGCCTTCATCTTTTTCCGTATTGTTAATTATCATTGCTATTATGGCAGTGTTAACTTGGATTATTCCAGCTGGTCAATACAAGGTTGACGATGCAGGTGCTATCATTGCAGGTAGTTATGAATCTGTAAAAGCACATCCTCAAGGGATTTGGGATGTCTTGATGGCCCCAATCAATGCCATGCTTGGTAAAGCACCAACCAGTGCAGCGATTGATGTAGCCTTCTTCATCTTGATGGTCGGTGGTTTCCTTGGAGTTGTGAACGAAACAGGTACCCTTGATGTAGGGATTGCTTCTATCGTTCGTAAATACAAAGGCCGCGAAAAAATGTTGATTTTGATCTTGATGCCATTGTTTGCCCTTGGTGGTACAACTTATGGTATGGGTGAAGAAACCATGGCCTTCTATCCACTTCTTGTACCTGTTATGATGTCCGTTGGTTTTGACAGCTTGACAGGGGTAGCCATTATCCTTTTAGGATCACAAATCGGATGTTTGGCGTCAACATTGAACCCATTTGCGACAGTTATCGCATCTGATACTGCAGGTATCTCAAGTGCTTCAGGTCTCTTACTTCGTGTGATCTTCTGGATCGTATTGACAGGACTTAGCACATACTATGTATACCGTTATGCAGATAAGGTTCAAAAAGACCCAACCAAATCTCTCACCTATGCAACTCGTGAAGAAGATTTGAAACACTTCAATGTTGATAGTGGCGAAGAAATTCCTTCACAAATGAACAAGAAACAAAAACGTGTCTTGGTCGTCTTCATCTCAACATTCGTTATCATGGTTGCTGGATTTATCCCATTCAAAGATTTGGGTATTACATTCTTTAACAACTTTAACGAATCTCTCCATAAAATTCCAGTACTTGGTCAATTGATCGGTAACACAGATGCTCTTGGTACATGGTACTTCCCACAAACAGCTATGCTCTTTGCCTTCATGGGAATCCTCGTTGGTATCATTTATGGCTTGAAAGAAGATAAAATCATTTCATCTTTCATGAATGGTGCAGCTGACCTCTTGAGTGTTGCTCTTATCGTAGCGGTAGCACGTGGTATCCAAGTCATCATGAACGACGGTATGATCACTGCGACAATTCTTCACTGGGGTGAAGAAGGACTTAAAGGTCTTTCATCTCAATTGTTCATTGTCTTGACTTACATTTTCTACTTGCCAATGTCATTCTTGATCCCATCATCATCTGGTCTTGCCAGTGCAACAATGGGTATCATGGCACCTCTTGGTAAATTCGTCAATGTACCAGGTAGCTTGATTGTCACAGCTTACCAATCTGCATCTGGTGTCTTGAACTTGATCGCACCAACTTCAGGTATCGTAATGGGAGCTCTTGCTCTTGGACGTGTTGACTTGAGTGCATGGTGGAAATTCATGGGTAAATTGGTCGTAGCGATTGTTGTGATCACCATTGCCCTTCTTCTACTAGGAACTGTGGTTCCATTCTTGCAATAGAATAAAGTAGGTGTTTCATGAAAAATAGAATAAAGAACGATGTAAAAGAGCAGTATTTAAACTCGCTTCAAACCATCATTTCTTACCCCTCAGTATTAAACGAAGGGGAAAATGGAACACCGTTTGGACAAGCTATCCAAGATGTCCTAGAAAAAACCTTAGAGCTTGCTCGAGAATTAGGTTTTCAAACATATATAGATCCTGAAGGATACTATGGATATGCAGAGATCGGTCAGGGGGAAGAACTCCTGGCCGTTCTTTGTCACTTGGATGTTGTTCCAGCCGGTGATTTACAAGATTGGCAAACGCCACCTTTTGAAGCGACTATTGTCGGTGATTATTTAGTAGGTCGTGGTGTGCTGGATGATAAGGGGCCGTCCCTCGCTGCCCTCTATGCAGTTAAGAGTTTGTTAGATGATGGCATCCAGTTTACCAAACGAATCCGCTTTATCTTTGGGACGGATGAAGAAACCTTGTGGCGCTGTATGAACCGCTACAACCAAATCGAAGAGCAAGCAGATCTTGGATTTGCACCGGATTCTTCTTTCCCATTAACCTATGCTGAAAAAGGCTTATTACAAGTGAAATTGCATGGTCCAGGTTGGGATGATCTTCCCTTACAGGCTGGTCAGGCCCTCAATGTTGTTCCAGACAAGGCGACCTATGCTGGTCATCGTTTGGAAGAGTTGCTTCCTGTTTTGGATCAAAGTGGGGTTCAGTATAGCCAAACAGAAGATTCTGTAACTGTTTTGGGTGTTTCCAAGCACTCTAAAGATGCAGCTGAAGGAGTGAATGCTATTGTCGGTTTAGCGGAAAGTTTATCCCTCATCCAACCCCATCCAGCTTTGCTCTTTATCGCAGATGCAGTTGGTGAGGATGCAACTGGTGAGGCTCTATTTGGCAGAATTACAGATGAACCAAGTGGCGATCTTTCCTTCAATCTTGCGACCCTTGTGATCGATCAAGAACAATCGGAAATCGGAATTGATATTCGGATCCCCGTCTTAGCAGACAAGGATGCCTTGGTAGCTCGTTTGCAAGAAATTGCAGCTAGTTATCAGTTGGAATATGAAGAGTTTGATTATTTAGCTCCTTTATATGTTCCTTTGGATAGTCCTTTAGTCAGCTCTTTGATGGCCGTCTACCAGGAAGAAACTGGTGATAAGACGCCAGCTATGTCTTCTGGTGGTGCGACATTTGCGCGGACCATGGGAAATTGTGTCGCTTTTGGGGCTCTTTTCCCAGGTGCAGAACAGACCGAGCACCAAGCCAATGAACGAGCAAAAATTGACGATCTCTATGCTGCGATGGAAATCTATCGAGAAGCCATTCAACGCTTAGCTACAACATAAAAAGTTTGGAAACTTGGTTTCCAAACTTTTTATTTACTAAAGAAGAAGGGGGGGGTGAATTCTTTTAATTTTTCAAAGCAATCCAAAGCTCCTTGGTTGTCTTCGCAGATAACCAAACAGACATCATCTCCACAGATGGTGGCTACGATTTCTTGGAGTTCTAGTGCATCTAAGATAGCTCCAAAGGATTGGGCCAGACCTGGAAGAGTTTTTACAACGACCTGGTTTTGAACGGGCCGTAACATAACTAAGGCATCTTCCATATACATCCGCAGGCGTTTTTCCCAACGGGAAGGAGCGATGGTGTTCATGGCATAGTAGGAACTATCCCCCTCGTTAATTTTTACTAGATTCAAGGATTTGACATCCCGTGAAAGGGTGGACTGAGTAACGAGAACGCCATTGGCTTCTAAGGCTTCTTGGAGTTCTTGTTGGGTATGAATCCTACGCTCAGAAATGATCGAGCGGATCAAGCGGTGGCGGCTTTCAATTTTATTCATGAGAGACTCCTTTACTTGATGAACATGGCATCCCCAAAGCTGAAGAAGCGGTAGCGTTCTTGAATCGCATGGTGGTATGCTTCGAGGGTTAATTCACGGCCGGCAAAGGCAGAAACCAACATGACCAAAGTTGATTTTGGAAGGTGGAAGTTGGTTGAAAAGGCATCGACGACTTTCCATTCATAACCTGGTTTAATAAAGATATTGGTCCAACCTGAATCGGCTTGGATGTCTCCATTAAATTTGTTACCAATCGTTTCAAGGGTTCGAATAGAAGTCGTTCCGACGGCTACGATGCGTTTCCCTGCAGCTTTTACCTGACGAAGGGTCGCGGCAGCTTCTTCAGAAAGTTGGTAAAATTCAGAGTGCATCTCATGGTCTTCAAGATTGTCCACGGATACTGGACGGAAGGTTCCTAGGCCCACATGAAGGGTCAAATAGACCAGGTGAACACCTTTTGCTTCAATCTTTTGGAGCAATTCTTGGGTGAAATGAAGACCTGCCGTTGGAGCTGCAGCAGAACCATTTTCTTTGGCGTAAACGGTTTGGTAGCGCTCGCGGTCAGCAAGCTTTTCGTGAATATAGGGAGGAAGTGGCATTTCACCAAGGCTTTCCAAGACTTCTAAAAAGATCCCTTGGTAGTGGAAGCGAACGATGCGCCCACCATGCTCCAATTCTTCCTCAACGGTTGCGGTCAAACGACCATCTCCGAAGCTGACTGTGGCCCCGACCTTTAAGCGTTTTGCGGGTTTTGCCAAGACTTCCCAACAGTCATCTTGCGTATTTTTAAGGAGAAGGAATTCGACGTGACCACCTGTTTCTGGCTTGACGCCGTGAAGACGGGCAGGCAGTACGCGCGTATTGTTCATGACAAGAGCATCTCCTGGCTCCAATTCATCCAAAATTGCATCAAAATGACGATCTTGGAATTGCCCTGTTTTTCGATCGAGGATCAAGAGTTTAGAGGCATCGCGTTTTTCAAGAGGGGTTTGGGCAATCAGTTCTTCAGGCAAATCAAAGTCAAAGTCGTTGGTATTCATTTGCGCTCCTTTTATACTAAATTTGTGAGTAGATAGATGGTAGTCCCGACAGCTAAGAGCATCAGGCAGATTCCCATCAAAAAGATCAGGACCTTGAGAATCTTTCTTTGATGAATCAAGAAAGATAAGAGAAAGACAAGGAGTCCGATCAAAAAAATGATGAATAATAGTGATACAATCATACCTTTCATTATATCACGAATCGACTTGAAAATGAAAAAAATGCCAGAAAAAGATAGCGGTTTCACTTGACAAAAATTGGTCTATACCATATAATAAAAGCATAGAGAAATAGGAGGTCTATCCAATGAAAATTATTGAAGTAAAGGACCAAATTGAGGGTGGAAAAGTTGCCTTTGATATATTAAAAGAAACCTTAAAGGAAGGTGCTCAAACCTTAGGTCTTGCGACTGGAAGCAGTCCCCTTGAGTTTTATAAACAAATTCGTGAAAGTGATTTGGACTTATCTAATCTAATCAGTGTAAACTTAGATGAATACGTAGG
This sequence comes from Streptococcus parasanguinis, assembly GCA_032477695.1. GTDB lineage: Bacteria > Bacillota > Bacilli > Lactobacillales > Streptococcaceae > Streptococcus > Streptococcus parasanguinis_Y. Next base: position 158,183 of record JAWDWJ010000001.1, on the reverse strand, counting down.
GTTGACGGGAGATGATCCTCAATCTTATCGGTATTTCATGGAGAAAAACCTCTTTGATGCCAAACCATTCAAAGAAAGCTATCTCCCATCAGGTGTGGAAGAATCTGCCGATCAGGAAGTGATCCGTTATAACAAAATCCTCGAAGATCATCCAGTGGACCTTCAAATCTTGGGGATCGGGCGCAATGGGCATATCGGTTTTAATGAGCCAGGGACATCCTTTGATAGTCAGACCCACTTAGTTCAGTTGGATGACTCTACCATTGAGGCCAATTCTCGTTTCTTTGATAAGATCGAAGATGTACCAACCCAAGCCATCTCGATGGGGATTGCCAATATCTTAGCTGCGAAATCAATTGTCTTGTTTGCTTATGGGGAATCAAAAGCCCAAGCAATCAAAGGTACAGTAGAGGGTGAAAGGACAGAAAAAGTGCCAGCTAGTGCCCTTCAAGGACATCCAAATGTGACCATTATTGCGGATAAGGAAGCTTTGAGCTTGTTAAGTCGATAAAAAACAGGACCTATCGCCGATTTATTCGGGCCAGATAGGTTTTTTTCTGCTTCAAAGTATGGTACAATACAAGTAATTATCTGCTGGGATTAGCTCTTTTCATCTACTGGGAGACAAGAGGAAAGGGCATGAGGGCTAGAAGCTTGTTTTAGCCCCCAGCTAATTAGTCTGTTATAAAGGAAAAGTTTATGATAAAAAAATATTTGATCCATATTTGCCTCCTTCTGAGTCTCTTATGCCAGCCAATTCTAGCGAGTGCGGATGAATTGGTGGATATGGCGCAAAAGATGTATCCAAATGACAATGTCCAAGCCATTAACCGTCCGCATTCTTCGCTCATCATTGACGGCAATACGGGAAATGTTCTTTGGAAAGACAATATCGATGAAGTCAGAGATCCTGCCAGCATGAGTAAGCTCATGACCCTCTATCTCTTGTTTGAAGATATGGCAAATGGCAAGATCAGTAAGGATACAGTGATCAAGGCGACCGCTTCAGACCAAGCGATCGGAAAGATCTATGAGATCTCCAACAATAATATTGTTGCTGGGGTAGACTACACAATTCCTGAGTTGATTACCATGACAGTGGTTCCATCCTCAAATGTATCGACCCTCATGTTGGCCAATCTTATGTCCAACAATGATCCAGATGCCTTTATCGAGCGCATGAATGCCAAGGCTAAGGAATTGGGGATGACCAATACGGTCTGGAATAACCCGAGCGGGGCGGCTATCTCCACCTTGCAAGGCTACTATCAGGTAAACAATTATCCAAATGATGCGGCCAATCAGACAACTGCGCGTGATTTAGGGATTTTGGTCTATCATTTTATCAATCAATACCCAGATATTTTAAACTATACCAATCAAGCACAAGTCACGGTCAAAAAAGGGACTCCATATGAGGAAACCTTTGATACCTACAATTATTCATTGCCAGGAGCCAAGTATGCCTTGAAAGGTGTGGATGGTTTGAAAACTGGTTCAAGCCCTCGTGGAGCTTTCAACTATATCGCGACCATCAAACGGGGCAATCAGCGCTTAATTGCTGTCATTATGGGCGTAGGAGATTGGGCAGACCAAGATGGAGAATATTACCGCCATCCGTTTGGCAATGCCTTGATCGAAAAAGCTTTTAAAGATTTTGGCTATAAAAAATTGTTAGATGCAGGTGTCCAGAAGATTGACGGCAAGACCTATACACTTGAAAAACCCTTCTATGCAACGGTCAAAAAAGGTGCTAAAGAACCGACCCTTGCGGTAAAAGATAGCTATCTGACAGTAGATAATGATCTCTACACGTTGTCTGAAGGTATCCGAGATGATATGAAGGTGGAAGAAGGAGCCAAGCCAGAGCTTGTCAAAGAAACAGCAAGTGGGAAGAAGACAACGGCTAAGCACAGTAAATGGCTTTCGCTGGATCACTTCCTGATCTTGATTCCAATTCTTATTCTTATCATCATTCTCTCGATTGAAAAACAAAGTCGTGAGAGACGCAAAAAAGAGGCTCAAAAGCGCTATAATAAAGAATAAAATAAAACCTAACTGATTGTCAGTTGGGTTTTGTCATTGTCTCATTCCGATATTTTTAGAAAGGATTCATATGAAAAAATTCCGAAATTCTTATGCAGCGTATATGCTGCTCTATAGTTTTTATTTTATGTCCACATCTCTCTTTACGACCCTTATTTCCGTTTATTTGATGGGAAAGCACTATAGTGCAACTCAAGTGTCGACCTTGGTATCGGTTGCCTTTTTCTTATCTATGGTAGCCCAACCCTTCTTTGGTTATATCAATGAGCGATTTGGAATCGTAAAAATGACGACACTCAGTCTGAGTGTGATCATTGGTGGTGTCTTAGGTTTTCTTTGGGCCCCCAATCTCTTTTGGCTGACCGTTTTTTATGGGATTGTTCTAGTCTGTTTGAATGGGACAGCTCCCATGATGGAAGTATTTGCGACGCAAAGTCCATACGCTTTTGGGAAGATTCGCGTTTGGGGAACTATTGGCTACTCGGTCGGTGTCCAAATAGCCGGCTGGGTATACCATCAATTCACCCCCCAAGCAGTTTATTATACCGTTTTGATCACCATTGTATTGAGTCTCTTCTGCCTAAGTGCGGTTCGAATGAAGAAAAAAGAGACAGTCGTAGAAAAGGAAAAACACCCTGTCTCTATTCGTCCTCTTCTTCACAATGGACCTTATCTCTTCTTTATCATTTTGATTGGCTTGGCTTCAGGTGTTGGAAATATTGGTCATACCTATATTCCTGAGCTACTCATGGATAGTGGTCTACCAGTCCATATTGCCTCTACGGTTGTAGCTATCTCCGTCGTAGTGGAAGCCCCCTTGATCTTTTTCTCTGATCGATTCATGGACCACTGGCCTTTACGGGTTTTGATCGCTCTTCCAATCGGAATTATTTTCGCTCAATATGCTGTCTATGCTCTTCCAAGTCCTGTCTTCTTAAAAGTGATAATGACTCTCTTAGCCAAGCATACAACAGGGATGGTTTTGATTATGGTCTCCTTACGGTTTATTGCCCAACAGGTGAATGGCAAAGACTTGGTTCTTGCCATGGCCATTGTCCAAGGAGCTCGTTATTTAGGAACCATTCTTTTACAACCTCTCGCAGCCCTCTGTATTGAAAGAGGTGGTTACCAAGTCATGAGTTTCTTTTTAGCAGGGGTTGTAGGGATCGTCTTTTTGCTGAGTTTTGCCTTAAAAATGCCCCAAGGGAAGGCTCACGGCCTTTTTGGTGGCAAAGCAGACTAATGAAATTGTTACAATTGTATGACTAATCATCGAGGAGTTGGACAGAAACACTGATTTCACAGTGTTTTGTCCAACTTTTTTGCTATTATTAAGAACTAGTGATTAATTTGACAATCAAAGTATCCGATGGTAGAATGAGGTAAAATAAATATAAAGGAGACCATTTTATGAAAAAAATGATCTTATCGACAGTTGCTCTTTTGACGATTGTTTCCCTAGCTGCTTGTTCAAACAAACAAGACACAAAGAAGGAAACTTCAAATAGTCAATCAACTACTAAAGTGACGAGCAAATCTGACAACACTTCAAAAAGTAAGGATACTTCAACAGATTCAGAAGAGACTTCATCTTCTAAACTCTTAACAGATGCTGAAATCAGTAAAGCAAAAACTGTTGGGGACTTCAAAAAGTTGTTTGCAAAATTAATGGATCAATCTGTTTCACTTACCGAAGAAGCAGGTAAGTCTGTGACAGGTTCTGCAAAAGAGCAATACGATGCAACTGTTAGCGCCTTGAAGCAAGAATTGGAAAACCAAAAAGATATCTTTAATGAAGGCTTGGAAAGCATCGGTTCAGATAGCACAGTCGTTCCTAAAGAAGACCGTGAAGCTTTGATCGAAAGCTTGAAAGATGCTCGAGAAGAGTTGGAAAGTACTCGTAAAGAAATGAAAGATATGCAGAAAGAATTGAGTAAATCTCCTGTTGCAGATGACGACAGTGATGATTCAGATTCAGATTCTGAAGAATAAAAGGAAGAAAAGGTTGGAATTTCCAGCCTTTTTCTTATTTTTTTTCGAATGATATAGATGAGGAGGTGGGCCTATGTTTATTGCCATGGATAACAATCAAAAGCGGTGGAACTGTATGGAAGAGATCCCAGCTGTGACAGAAGGGCCCTTCTATTGTCTAGCATGTCATAGTCCAGTGCGTCTAAAAAATGGCTCGGTTCTAAGGGCTCATTTTGCCCATATAGAATTACAGCATTGTCCCTATCATCACGAAGCGGAGAGTTTTGAACATCTGGAATTGAAAGCCAGTCTTTATGACTGGGCCTCTAAGGAGTCTAATACAGAAGTAGAAAGTTATTTAGCAGATTTTCAACAAATTGCCGATCTTTTGGTAGTAGACAAGAACTTAGCTTTGGAAGTGCAGTGCAGCTCCCTATCTTTAGAACGCTTGAAGGAGAGAAGCGATGATTATCGATCCCACGGTTACCAGGTCTATTGGTTACTTGGTAAAAAGTTGTGGCTCAAGAAAAGACTAACAAAGCTGCAGGCTGGCTTTCTTTATTTTAGTCAGAATCGCGGGTTCCATCTTTGGGAATTGGATCTGACAAAGAAAGAGCTACGTCTGCAATACCTCATCCATGAGGATTTACGAGGGCGATTGCATTATCAAACAGAAATTTTCCCTTTTGGCCAAAGGTCTTTACTGGAAGTCTTACGGACCCCTTATCTTTCGCAACCCATGCAGCAAATGGCAGTCGAGCTCGATCGTACATTTTTAACATATATACAGCAGCAGCTCTTTTATCGTCACCCAAAGTGGCTGAAGCTTCAGGAAGAACTCTATTTGCAGGGACACCATCTGATGGAACTGGGGCTGGATTTCTTTTATCCTCTTTGTCGTCCGATCCTTTCACAGAACTTGCTTCAAATTGAAGAGGATGTAGAAGATTACTACCAGCAGTTTATGACCTATTATCAGTCGCAAGGGATCCAACCTGTTCAGATCCTCTATCCCCCACGTTTTTATGCTCAACAGAAAAGCTAACATTCTAAGATAGAAATCCTCCCGAAATGTTCATTTTTATGCTAAAATAGTACCATTGGAGGATTAATCGAAATGGTAAAACAACGAAATGAAATTGATGAAAAATACCAATGGGATTTGTCGACAATTTTTGCGACAGATCAAGCTTGGGAAGAAGAAGCAGCTAGCTTAGCTGCAGATATTAAAGCAGCAAGCCACTATGCTGGTCATTTGTTGGATTCAGCGCAAACTCTGTTGGATACAACCAATGCATATTTGGAATTGAGTCGTCGTTTAGAAAAGGTCTACGTCTATGCTCATATGAAAAATGACCAAGATACACGAGTGGCTAAATACCAAGAGTACCAATCAAAAGGGATGTCTCTTTATAGCTTGTTGGGTGAAACCTTTGCCTTCTATGAGCCTGAATTCATGGCCATTACGGATGAGCAGTACAAAGCTTTTGTGAGTGAGGTTCCGGCCTTAGAACAATATGGTCATTATTTTGATCGGTTGCTAGAGAAAAAAGAACATGTCTTGTCTCAAAAAGAAGAGGAATTACTTGCAGGAGCGGGTGAGATCTTTGCGGCAGGTGGTGAAACCTTTGAAATCTTGGACAATGCAGATATTGTTTTCCCAACTGTGCATGATGACAAGGGCGAAGAAGTTCAATTAACCCATGGAAACTATATTTCTTTGGTAGAATCTAAAGATCGTGCCGTTCGTAAAGAAGCTTACGAAGGTCTCTACAAGGTCTATGAACAGTACCAACATACCTATGCTAAAACCTTGCAAACCAATGTGAAAGTTCACAACTTTAATGCCAAAGTTCGCAAATTCTCATCTGCCCGTGAAGCGGCCCTTTCTGAAAACTTTGTACCAGAAAGTGTTTATGATAGCTTGGTGGCAGCGGTCAACAAACACTTGCCACTCTTGCAACGCTATGTGCAATTGCGTTCAAAAATTCTAGGAATCTCAGACTTGAAGATGTACGATATGTATACGCCATTATCCGATACAGACTACAAGTTTACCTATGAAGAATCATTGGCCAAAGCAGAAGAAGTCTTGGCTGTTTTGGGTGAGGACTACCTTTCTCGTGTAAAACGTGCCTTCAGCGAACGGTGGATTGATGTGCATGTCAACCAAGGAAAACGCTCAGGTGCTTATTCAGGTGGTTCTTATGATACCAATGCCTTCATGTTGTTGAACTGGCAAGATACATTGGATAATCTCTTCACCTTGGTGCATGAAACTGGTCACAGTATGCATTCTAGCTATACTCGTGAAACCCAGCCTTATGTCTACGGGGACTATTCCATCTTCCTTGCTGAAATCGCCTCTACAACCAATGAAAATATCCTGACCGAACGTCTGTTAGAAGAAGTAGAAGACGATGCAACTCGTTTTGCTATTTTGAATCACTTCTTGGATGGCTTCCGTGGAACCGTCTTCCGTCAAACGCAGTTTGCTGAATTTGAGCATGCCATCCATAAAGCAGACCAAGAAGGTACCGTTTTGACTAGTGAGTTCTTGAACAACCTTTATGCAGAGCTCAATGAAAAATACTATGGTCTTTCAAAAGAAGACAACCCTGAGATCCAATATGAATGGGCTCGGATTCCTCACTTCTACTATAACTACTATGTCTTCCAATATTCAACAGGTTTTGCAGCAGCTTCAGCCTTAGCTGAAAAGATTGTTCATGGAACACAAGAAGATCGTGATAAATATATCGACTACTTGAAAGCTGGAAATTCTGATTATCCACTCAATGTCATCCGCAAAGCAGGTGTGGATATGGAAAAAGAAGACTACTTGGACGCAGCCTTTGCGGTCTTTGAACGTCGGTTGAATGAATTTGAAGCCCTAGTAGAAAAATTAGGACTCGCATAAGATGGTAGAGTCTTATAGTAAAAATGCCAACCACAATATGCGCCGGCCAGTGGTTAAAGACGAGATCGTTGACTTTATGCGCACGCGTCAAAAACCGGTAGCAGGTGCCTTGGAGGAGTTAGAAGCATTCGCCCGCAAGGAAAATATTCCGATTATTCCGCATGAAACGGTAGCTTACTTTAGACTACTCCTGCAAGCCCTACAACCAAAGAAAATCCTGGAAATTGGGACAGCAATTGGATTTTCAGCGCTCTTAATGGCTGAAAATGCTCCCGATGCACAAATTACCACTATTGATCGGAATGAAGAGATGATTGGCTTTGCCAAGGAAAATCTGGCTAAATACGATCAGAGAAAACAAATCACCTTGCTTGAAGGAGATGCAGTAGATGTCTTGCAGGATTTAACAGAGACCTATGACTTTGTCTTTATGGACTCTGCTAAGTCTAAGTACATCGTCTTTTTGCCACGAATTCTCGAACTCTTAGAGGTTGGGGGAGTCGTGGTATTGGATGATATTTTCCAAGGAGGAGATGTTGCCAAGGACATCATGGAAGTGCGTCGTGGGCAACGAACCATTTACCGGGGGCTTCAGAACCTCTTTCATGCGACTCTCAATCATCCAGATTTGACCGCTAGTTTGGTGCCACTTGGAGATGGTATTTTGATGATTCGGAAAAATACAGAGACGGTAACCTTGCCAGATCCTAGCTCTTTTTAGGTAAATTTAAGGTATTCTCTCTAATTTGTGGTAAAATAGAAGAAGTTTAAAAAGGAACGGAGAATAATTTTCATGAAGAAAAAACTTGTAGCAGGTGCTGTGACCTTGCTATCAGTCGTAACACTAGCAGCGTGTGCCAATGGCACAAACAAAGATATCGTGACCATGAAAGGGGACACGATTACAGTTTCTGATTTCTATAATGAAATCAAAACCAACCAAGGTGCTCAACAAGTTCTTTTCCAAATGACCATCAATAAAGTCTTTGAAAAAGAATATGGATCAAAAGTTTCTGATAAAGAAGTCGATAAAGAATTGGCTAAACAAAAGAAACAATTAGGCAAGCAATTCGATGCTTACTTGGCGCAACAAGGCTTGACGGAAGAAACAGCAAAGAAACAAATCCGTAGCAATATGTTGTTGGAATATGCAGTCAACCAAGCTGCTAAGAAAGATATCAAAGAGTCTGACTACAAGGCGGCTTTTGAATCTTACACACCAGAAGTAACAGCACAAATTATCAAGTTAGATTCAGAAGATAAAGCAAAAGAAGTGTTGGAAGCAGCTAAAGCGGAAGGTGCAGACTTTGCCCAAATCGCCAAAGACAATTCAACAGATACTGCTACAAAAGACAAAGGTGGCGAAGTCAAGTTTGATTCAGGAACAGCAGATATTCCATCTCAAGTCAAAGAAGCAGCCTTTAAGTTGGATGAGAACGGCATTTCAGATGTGATCACAGTTTCAGCAGGTCAAAACTATTCTGCTAGCTACTATATTGTCAAATTGAATAAGAAGACAGAAAAAGGTTCTGACTGGAAGAAATACGAAAAACGTTTGAAAGAGATCATTGTTGATGGTCGTAAGCAAGATACCAACTACATCCGTAGCATTATTGCAAAAGCGATGACCAATGCCAATATCAAGGTCAAAGATGATGCTTTCAAATCAACATTTAACCAATATTTGCAAAATATCGGTGTCCAAACGAGTGATAGCAGCTCATCATCTAAAAAATAGTTGACGGTTCCTGTTGGAACTTGTATAATAAAATAGTTGAGAATAAATCATTGTTACTCGGAATCAGAGAAGTGGCGGGGGTGCGAGCCATGGAAGAGAAATGATTTTGCTACTCGGCTGAGACAATTGCATATAAAATGAAGAATGACAAGTTCATTGAATGAAGGTGGTACCGCGGTTTTTCGCCCTTCGTTTAGTGGCTTGTCTTTTGTTTATGGGCAGTTGTCTGGAGCTTTTTAAAGGAGATCAAAAGATGCGAACCTATCAAGTGAAACAAAAATTTCGATTGGGTGGCGAGCGGTTCGATATCAAAGATGAGTTGGGAAATGTTGAATACCAGGTTGAGGGATCTTTTCTTAAGATTCCCAAGACTTTTACCATCTATGATAAGAATGGGAAAGAAGTGAGCCACATTACTAAAAAAACAATCAGCTTTCTTCCCAAGTTTGTGGTTGAGTTGAAGGATGGGGACTGCTTTTTTATCCATAAAAAGCTGACGCTCTTCAGGGATAAGTACGATATCGAAGATTTGGGACTGCGGGTACAAGGAAATATCTGGGACCTAGAATTCAAATTATTCGATGATCGGGATCAAATCGTCGCTGAGATTAGCAAAGAACTCTTTCATCTAACCTCTACCTACCAAGTATCGGTGTATGAGGATGAATACGCTGATTTAGTCATCTCACTTTGTGTCGCCATCGATTATGTCGAAATGTTAGAAGCTAGCGCAAATTAATCTTAAAAAAATTAGGAGACAAATATGAAACAATTATCTAGTGCACAAGTCCGCCAAATGTGGCTTGATTTCTGGGCAAGCAAAGGCCACTCAGTAGAACCATCTGTTAGCTTGGTTCCAGTAAACGATCCAACACTTTTGTGGATCAACTCAGGGGTTGCCACTCTTAAGAAATACTTCGATGGAACCATCAAACCTGAAAACCCGCGGATTACTAATGCTCAAAAAGCCATCCGTACCAATGATATCGAAAACGTAGGGAAGACTGCTCGTCACCATACCATGTTTGAAATGTTGGGGAACTTCTCTATTGGAGATTACTTCCGTGATGAAGCCATTACGTGGGCTTATGAGCTTTTGACAAGTCCTGAATGGTTTGATTTCCCTAAAGACAAACTTTACATGACCTATTACCCTGATGACAAGGATTCATACAACCGTTGGATCGCTGTTGGGGTGGATCCAAGTCACTTGATCCCAATCGAAGACAACTTTTGGGAAATCGGTGCAGGGCCTTCTGGACCAGATACAGAAATCTTCTTTGACCGTGGAGAAGCTTTTGACCCAGAAAACATCGGCCTTCGTCTGCTTGCAGAAGATATCGAAAACGACCGTTACATCGAAATCTGGAACATTGTCTTGTCACAATTTAACGCTGACCCAGCAGTTCCTCGTAGCGAATACAAGGAATTGCCACACAAGAACATTGATACGGGCGCAGGTTTGGAACGTTTGGTAGCCGTTATCCAAGGGGCGAAGACCAACTTTGAAACAGACCTCTTCATGCCAATCATCCGTGAAGTAGAAAAGATGTCTGGTAAAACCTACGATCCAGATGGCGATAACATGAGCTTCAAGGTGATTGCTGACCACATCCGTTCGCTTTCATTTGCGATTGGAGATGGAGCTCTTCCTGGTAATGAAGGACGCGGTTACGTTCTTCGTCGTCTCCTCCGTCGTGCTTCCATGCATGGTCAAAAATTGGGGATCGAAGGAACCTTCTTGTATAAATTGGTTCCAACCGTTGGGAAGATCATGGAAAGCTACTACCCAGAAGTACTTGAAAAACAAGACTTCATCGAAAAAATCATCAAGAGTGAAGAAGAATCATTTGCTCGTACCTTGAATTCTGGTCAACACTTTGCCCAAACCATCGTTGAAGACTTGAAAGCCAAAGGTCAAACAGTGATTGCTGGTCAAGATGTCTTTAAACTTTATGATACATACGGATTCCCAGTAGAATTGACAGAAGAAATCGCTGAAGAAGCTGGAATGACAGTCGATCGTGAAGGTTTTGAAGCAGCCATGAAGGAACAACAAGAACGTGCGCGTGCATCTGCTGTCAAAGGTGGATCTATGGGGATGCAAAATGAAACCCTTCAAAACATTACAGTTGAAAGTAGCTTCAACTACAATGCTAGCCAATTGCCTTCTAAGTTGGTGGCTATCGTAGCGGACAATGCAGAAGTAGAGGCTGTTTCAGAAGGAACTGCATCACTGATCTTTGCAGAAACTCCATTCTACGCTGAAATGGGTGGACAAGTTGCGGACCATGGTCAAATCTTGGATGCTGCAGGAAACGTCGTAGCAACGGTGACAGATGTTCAAAAAGCACCAAATGGACAACCACTCCATACGGTTGAAGTTCTTGCTCCTCTTGCCTTGAACCAAGAATACACCTTGGCGATCGATACCAATCGTCGTCATCGTGTCATGAAGAACCACACTGCAACTCACTTGCTCCATGCCGCTCTTCACAATATCCTTGGTAACCACGCAACCCAAGCAGGATCTCTCAACGAAGTAGAATTCCTTCGCTTTGACTTTACCCACTTCCAAGCCGTAACTCCTGAAGAATTGCGCGCTATTGAACAACAAGTCAATGAAAAGATTTGGGAAGCGATCGCAGTCGAAACGATTGAAACAGATATAGATACTGCTAAAGAAATGGGAGCCATGGCCCTCTTTGGTGAAAAATACGGTAAAGAAGTCCGTGTTGTCACTATCGGTGATTACTCAGTAGAGCTTTGTGGTGGTACTCACGTAGGTAACACTTCTGAAATTGGACTCTTCAAGATTGTCAAAGAAGAAGGGATCGGATCAGGAACTCGTCGTATCTTGGCAGTGACTGGTAAGGAAGCCTTCGAAGCTTATCGTGAACAAGAAGATGCACTGAAAGCAGTCGCAGCAACCTTGAAAGCACCTCAACTCAAAGAAGTCCCTCACAAGGTTGAAGGTCTTCAAGAACAACTCCGTCAATTGCAAAAAGAAAATGCAGAATTGAAGGAAAAAGCAGCAGCAGCTGCAGCAGGCGATGTCTTCAAGAATGTTCAAGAAGCAAACGGACACCGTTACATTGCCAGCCAAGTTTCTGTATCAGATGCAGGTGCCCTTCGTACCTTTGCGGATAACTGGAAACAAAAAGATTACTCTGATGTGCTTGTTCTTGTCGCAGCCATCGGTGACAAGGTCAATGTCCTTGTAGCCAGCAAGACAAAAGATGTGCATGCAGGTAATGTGATCAAAGAATTAGCTCCAATCGTCGATGGACGTGGTGGTGGTAAACCAGACATGGCCATGGCAGGAGGAAGCAACCAAGCGAAGATCCAAGAATTGTTGGATGCCGTAGCAGGTAAATTGTAAGAAAGAAGAGAAATACCTTAGGGTAAGTATCAGATTGAATTTAAAAGACTACTCATAAAATTTCCTTAGGTGAGTACGGACGTCAGCGAACTTCTACGAAGTTCCATGACTAATTCTTGAGACTAAGGTCTCAAGAATTCCGAGTGCCTGAGACTATTAAGTCTCAGGCACTTTTCTCACGGCGGAAATTTCCAGTATCTATTTGAATGTTTCTGAAAATTAGATGTCAATTATATTTTTTCAGGAATACTTTTAATTCTTATTTTTACGGTCTTTACAAGCCCTAAGCGATCATTCCCAAAAAATATCAACAAAAAAACCTTTCCGTCTGGAAAGGTTTTTCTTCTTATAAACCGTAATTGTAATCGTCATCCTGCATGGCTTCTACTTCACCGAGAAGGTAACCATTTCCGACTTGAGAGAAGAAGTCGTGATTAGAAGTACCGGTTGAGATTCCGTTCATGACGATTGGGTTAACGTCATCTGCTGAGTCTGGGAAGAGCGGATCTTGTCCCAAGTTCATGAGGGCTTTATTGGCGTTGTAGCGAAGGAAGGTCTTGACTTCCTCTGTCCAGCCCACACCGTCATAGAGGCTTTCTGTATAGCCTTCTTCATTCTCATAGAGGGTGTAGAGCAGGTCATACATCCATTCTTTAAGTTTTTCTTGTTCGTCTTCTGGTAATTCGTTAAATCCAAGTTGGAACTTGTAGCCAATATAGGTTCCGTGAACTGATTCGTCCCGAATGATCAACTTGATGATTTCAGCTACGTTGGCCAATTTGTTGTTTCCAAGATAGTAGAGAGGTGTGAAAAAACCAGAGTAGAAGAGGAAGGTTTCAAGGAAAACGCTGGCGACTTTCTTTTCAAGGGGAGTCCCATTGAGGTAGATTTGGTTGATGATTTCTGCCTTCTTTTGAAGGAAAGGATTGGTGTTGGTCCATTCGAAAATCTCTTCGATTTCTGACTTGGTATTCAAAGTAGAAAAGATAGAAGAGTATGACTTAGCATGGACTGATTCCATAAATTGGATGTTGTTAAAGACAGCTTCTTCATGGGGAGTACGAATATCTGCACGAAGAGCCTGAACACCTGTTTCAGATTGCATGGTATCTAGAAGGGTCAATCCCCCAAAGACTTTACCAACTAGGTCTTTTTCTTTATTCGACAACTTTCTCCAGTCATCCAAGTCGTTTGACAAAGGGATACGTGTATCCAACCAGAATTGCTCTGTCAGTTTTTCCCAGGTCGATTTATCGATGACATCTTCGATCGCATTCCAGTTAATGGCTTTGTAGTATGTTTCCATTTGCATCACTTTCTTTTTCAATTCATTCAATCGTTACTATTCTACCATAAATTGATAGAATACCGCACAAAAAGTCGGCGAACCGACTTTTGATAGCTATCTAGGATAGCGGATTAGATGACACAGCTTTCACATTGGTTGGCGCCAACTTCTCCACCATCATCTGTAAAGGTACGGACGTAGTAGATAGACTTGATACCCTTGTTAAAGGCGTAGTTCCGAAGGATAGACAAGTCACGAGTGGTTTGTTTGTTTTCGGTTTTCCATTCGTAAAGACCCTTTGGAATATCGCTGCGCATGAAGAGAGTCAGTGAAAGACCTTGGTCTACGTGTTCAGTTGCGGCAGCATAGACATCGATGACTTTTCGCATATCCATGTCGTAGGCAGAAGTATAGTAAGGAATCGTTTCCGTTGACAATCCTGCTGCAGGGTAGTAGATCTTACCGATTTTCTTCTCTTGACGTTCTTCAATCCGTTGTGTAATTGGGTGGATTGAAGCAGATACGTCATTGATGTAACTGATAGATCCATTTGGTGCGACAGCTAGGCGGTTTTGGTGGTAAAGACCATCTGCTTGAACTTTAGCACGCAGTTCTGCCCAATCCTCAGCACTTGGGATAAAGATATCTTTAAAGAGTTCTTTGACGCGATCAGATTTTGGTACAAATTCTCCGGTCGTGTACTTATCAAAGTATCTACCGTTAGCATAATCAGATTTTTCAAAGTTGTGGAAGGTGACACCACGTTCGCGCGCAATGTTATTTGATTCTACGAGAGTCCAGTAGTTCATGAGCATGAAGTAGATACTTGTAAACTCAACAGACTCAGGTGATCCGTATTCAATCAATTGTTGCGCAAGGTAGCTGTGAAGTCCCATTGCTCCAAGTCCGAACGAATGCGCCAGTTTATTTCCGTGGTCAATGGTTGGAACGGCCACGATATGGGAGCTATCTGTAACAAAGGTCAAAGCGCGGACCATGGCACGAATCGAACGTCCAAAATCAGGTGAAGTCATCATGTTAACCACGTTGGTTGAACCAAGGTTACATGAGACGTCTGTTCCCATTTGGACAAATTCTTGGGCATCGTTGATCAAGCTTGGTTCTTGAACCTGGAGGATCTCTGAACACAAGTTACTCATGATGATTTTTCCATCAACAGGGTTTGCCCGGTTAGCAGTATCAATGTTGACTACATATGGATAGCCAGATTCTTGTTGCAATTTAGAAATTTCAGTTTCCAAATCACGTGCCTTAATTTTAGTCTTGCGGATATTTGGATTAGCAACCAACTCATCGTATTTTTCAGTGATGTCGATGTAGTTAAAGGGTACTCCGTATTCACGTTCCACAGAGTATGGGCTGAAGAGGTACATTTCTTCATTCTTACGAGCCAACTCATAGAACTTGTCTGGTACGACGACCCCAAGTGAGAGAGTCTTCACCCGAACTTTTTCATCAGCATTTTCTTTCTTAGTTGAAAGGAAGGCGATGATGTCTGGGTGAAAGACATTGAGGTAAACCACCCCAGCCCCTTGGCGTTGTCCCAATTGATTAGAGTATGAGAAGCTATCTTCAAAGAGTTTCATAACAGGAACGACCCCAGAAGCGGCTCCTTCATATCCTTTGATTGGTGCTCCAGCTTCACGAAGGTTGCTGAGGGAAATCCCAACCCCACCACCGATACGTGAAAGTTGAAGGGCAGAGTTGATGGAACGTCCGATCGCATTCATATCATCAGTTACTTGGATCAAGAAACATGAAACCAATTCTCCACGGCGGGCACGCCCAGCATTTAAGAAAGAAGGAGTAGCTGGTTGGTAGCGTTGGTGGATAATTTCGTTTGCGATGTCTCGCGCGATAGCTTCATTTCCATCCGCAAAGTAGAGAGCATTGAAGAAGACACGGTCTTCCATGCTTTCAAGATAGTATTCTCCATCATTTGTTTTCAAAGCGTATTGGTTATAGAATTTGTAGGCCGCCATGAAGGACTTGAATTGGAAGTTTTGGTCTTTGATAAATTGGGCCAATTCCTCTAAAAATTCAGGACGGTATTTCTCGATAAAAGCTCTCTCAATGTAATTGTGCTCGAGAAGGTACTGAATCTTGTCTGTAATCGAGTCAAAGGCTTTAGTATTTGGTACAACATTTTCTTTAAAGAATGCATCCAAAGCTTCTTTATCCTTATGAAGCATGATTTGGCCGTTTACTGGACGGTTGATTTCATTGTTAAGACGAAAATACGTCACATCTTCAAGAGATTTTAATCCCATAATAATCCTTTTCTAGTTCAAAAAAATGAAGAGGAGAAGTCCTCTCTTTACAAGTAAAAAGTCTAGTGTTAGGTTGCTAACGCTAGACCCTATTTAAGCAAAATACTGTGTTTATTAAGAAAGTTTCTTCAACTTAGCTGGTTGAAAACCAGAAAATACTTCATCCGGTGTTTGAATAACTGGAGCAGCATTGAAGCCAAGGTTCTTAACATGCTCTACAAATTCTGGCTGTTCATCTAAGTTAATTTCGCGGTATTCCACGTGATTGCTATCGAGGAATCGTTTGGTCATTTTGCACTGAACACAATTATTTTTTGAATAAATGGTTACCATTTCTTTTCCGTTCTCCTATCGAAATATAAATCTGTAAACAGTATAAACAAAATCCAGCAACTTGTCAACAAAATAAAACTAAATATTGTGCAAAGATATGAAATGGAGTTTTCAAAGCACAATATATTGTGGTGAGTGAAAAGTGTGAAAATCGAAGAAATGGGATAGGAATAGGCTTTAAAGCATCTTTAATTAGTTATAATTTTTTGGTGAATCAATATCCTGTGGTTGAACTGCTTCTTTTCATTGAAAGCGGAGGAAAATGTTACTTATAATATAGTAGAAAATTGAAAAGATATTTTCTCTGTTCTTCAGGTGCTTCTTAAAATGTATCTAAATTGGGATTTTTCGCAGTCTTTTTCTGTAAGTCAGTGATAAAAATCTTGAAAAAAATTTCAAAAGATGATATAATACCAAATTGTAAGGGTTATCAAAAGGTAACTCAAAAACTATTTTTAAAAAGGAGAGTCAAACTATGGCTTCTAAAGATTTCCACATCGTGGCAGAAACAGGTATCCACGCACGTCCAGCAACTTTGTTGGTTCAAACTGCTAGCAAATTTGCTTCAGATATTACTCTTGAATACAAAGGTAAATCAGTTAACTTGAAATCAATCATGGGTGTTATGAGCCTTGGTGTTGGTCAAGGAGCAGACGTTGTAATCTCTGCAGAAGGTGCTGACGCTGATGATGCTATCGCAGCTATCTCAGAAACAATGACTAAAGAAGGATTGGCTTAAAAATATGACAAAAATGCTAAAAGGAATTGCAGCATCTGACGGTGTTGCCGTTGCTAAGGCATATTTGCTCATTCAACCAGACTTATCATTTGAGACTGTTTCAGTCGAAGATACAAGTGCAGAAGAAGCTCGTTTGGATGCAGCTCTTGAAGCTTCACAAAACGAGCTTTCTCTTATTCGGGAGAATGCAGTAGCAAGCCTTGGTGAAGAAGCAGCGCAAGTTTTTGATGCGCATATGATGGTTCTTGCTGACCCTGAAATGATTGGTCAGATCAAAGAAACGATTCGTACGAAAAAAATCAATGCAGAAGCTGGCTTGAAAGAAGTCACTGACATGTTCATTGCGATCTTTGAAGGAATGGAAGACAATCCTTACATGCAAGAACGTGCAGCAGATATTCGTGACGTTACCAAACGTGTCCTTGCCAACTTGCTTGGTAAGAAATTGCCAAACCCTGCTTCTATTAATGAAGAAGCAATCGTGGTTGCGCATGACTTGACTCCATCTGATACAGCACAGTTGAACAAAAAGTATGTAAAAGCTTTTGTTACAAATATTGGTGGACGTACCAGTCACTCAGCTATCATGGCTCGTACACTTGAAATCGCAGCTGTTCTTGGTACAAATAACATCACAGAACTTGTCAAAGATGGCGATGTTTTGGCAGTTTCAGGGATCACTGGTGAAGTGGTGATCAACCCTACTGAAGAACAAATTGCAGAGTTCAAAGCAGCTGGTGAAGCTTACGCTAAACAAAAAGCTGAATGGGCTCTCCTTAAAGATGCGAAAACAGTGACCGCTGATGGAAAACACTTCGAATTGGCTGCCAACATCGGTACACCTAAAGACGTTGAAGGTGTAAACGATAATGGTGCAGAAGCTGTTGGTCTCTATCGTACAGAATTCTTGTACATGGATTCTCAAGACTTCCCAACGGAAGATGACCAATACGAAGCCTACAAAGCTGTTCTTGAAGGTATGAATGGTAAACCTGTGGTTGTTCGTACAATGGATATTGGTGGGGATAAAGAACTTCCTTACTTCGACCTTCCTAAAGAAATGAACCCATTCTTAGGCTTCCGTGCTTTGCGTATTTCTATCTCTGAAACTGGTAATCAAATGTTCCGTACACAATTGCGTGCTTTGCTTCGTGCATCTGTTCACGGTAAATTGCGGATCATGTTCCCAATGGTTGCTTTGTTGACTGAGTTCCGTACAGCTAAAGGTATTCTTGAAGAAGAAAAGGATAAATTGCTTGCGGAAGGTGTTGCTGTTGCAGACGATATCCAAGTAGGGATCATGATTGAAATCCCAGCTGCAGCAATGCTTGCGGATCAATTTGCTAAAGAAGTTGATTTCTTCTCAATTGGTACAAACGACTTGATCCAATACACAATGGCTGCTGACCGTATGAACGAACAAGTTTCATACCTTTACCAACCATATAACCCATCAATCCTTCGTTTGATCAACAATGTGATCAAAGCGGCGCATGCTGAAGGTAAATGGGCTGGTATGTGTGGTGAAATGGCCGGTGACCAAACTGCCGTTCCACTTCTTGTCGGAATGGGCTTGGATGAGTTCTCTATGTCAGCGACATCTGTCCTTCGTACACGTAGCTTGATGAAGAAACTCGACACAGCTAAAATGCAAGAATACGCTAACCGTGCTCTTACTGAATGTTCAACAATGGAAGAAGTTCTTGAACTTTCAAAAGAATACGTGAACGTAGACTAAGAATTCAACAAGACTAAGACAAATCTGTCTTAGTCTTTTTTTTACATTGTTCTTAAAAATGTTCATTTTATTCGTAATAAACTAGTTAGTAATAAAAATAGTGATTTAAAAGTTCGGTTTTTGTTTAATTTTCCTCGTATATATAGTATAATCGTAAGTAAGATTGGGAGGAAAGCGAAGGAATGAAGTAAAAGGTTCGGGAAAGAAAATGGAAAAACTTTTCCTGATAATTTTACATGATTTTACAGGAATCAACTTGAAAATTAAGTGATTTTATAGTAAAATAAAAACAATTAGAAAACGCTTTCAAAAAATAAAGAGGTGAGTATATGGATAGAAGCACAGACTTATGGACATTTGGAAGAGGGGATAATTTCCGTCTTCAAGAGTACTTAGGAGCTCACAAGGAAACAAGAGGAGAACAAGAAGGTTTTACCTTCCGTGTTTGGGCTCCCAATGCTCAGGCTGTGGATCTGATTGGTGATTTCACTGATTGGGAAGACCGTAAAATTCCAATGGTTCGTAATGAAGGAGGCGTCTGGGAAGTCTTCTGTTCCGATGCAAAAGAGGGAGATATATACAAGTATTTGGTGACTCGACAAAATGGTCATCAGGTGCAAAAAATCGATCCTCTAGCGTTATGGATGGAAAAGAGACCCAATACAGGATCTATTATTAAGACCATTCCAGAGAAAAACTGGAAAGATGGTCTCTGGAGAGCACGCCGTAAAAAACTTGGTTTTAAGGAACGACCTGTTAATATTTACGAGGTTCATGCAGGATCTTGGAAACGAAATGAGGATCACAGTTCCTACACCTTCAAACAACTAAAAGATGAACTCATTCCGTATCTGGTAGAGATGAACTACACCCACGTGGAATTTATGCCAGTGATGGCCCATCCATTGGGCTTGAGTTGGGGCTATCAGCTCATGGGATATTTTGCACTCGAGCAGACTTATGGTAGCCCAGAAGAGTTTCAAGACTTCGTGGAAGAATGCCACCTCAACAATATCGGAGTGATCGTGGATTGGGTACCAGGACATTTCATTATCAATGATGATGCCTTGGCTTATTATGATGGAACACCAACCTTTGAATACCAGGATGAACATCGTGCCCATAACTACGGATGGGGAGCCTTGAACTTCGATTTAGGGAAGAATCAAGTCCAGTCATTCTTGATTTCTAGTTTGAAGTTTTGGATTGATACCTATCATTTAGATGGGATTCGGGTCGATGCTGTGAGCAATATGCTCTATCTTGACTACGATAGTGGTCCATGGACACCAAATATTGATGGTGGAAACCTCAACTACGAAGGCGTTCATTTCCTTAGACGTTTGAATGCGATTATCAAGAACGAACACCCAGATGTCATGATGATTGCAGAAGAAAGTTCTGCTGGTCAAAAGATCACGGGTCCTGAAGAAGAAGGTGGACTTGGCTTTGACTATAAATGGAATATGGGGTGGATGAATGATATCCTTCGATTCTACGAAGAAGATCCCATCTACCGGAAATTTGACTTTAACCTGGTAACCTTTAGTTTCATGTATGCATTTTCTGAAAACTTCTTACTACCATTTTCACATGATGAAGTGGTGCATGGTAAGAAGAGTTTGATGCATAAGATGTGGGGAGATCGTTACAATCAATTTGCTGGACTCCGTAACCTCTTGACCTATCAGATTTGCCATCCTGGTAAGAAATTACTCTTCATGGGTTCAGAATTTGGTCAATTTTTGGAATGGAAGTCAGAAGAGCAATTGGAATGGGGCAATCTAGAGGATGAAATGAATGCTAAGATGCGTCGTTTTACTTCTCAGCTCAATCATTTCTACAAAGAACACAAGGAATTGTGGGAGATTGATGATAGCTTTGATGGCTTAGAGATTATAGATGCAGATAACCGGGATCAGAGCGTCTTGTCAATGGTTCGGAAAAATCGTAAGGGCGATCTTCTGGTGTGTGTTTTCAATATGGCACCAGTGGAACGCAAGGACTTTACGATTGGTGTGCCTGTATCAGCGGTCTATGAAGAAATTTGGAATACAGAATTAGAAGAATGGGGAGGTGTCTGGAAAGAGCACAATCCGACAGTTCAGTCTCAAGATGGACTGTGGAAGGATTATGAACAAACTTTGACCTTTACTTTGCCGGCTTTAGGGGCTAGCATTTGGAAGGTGAAACGGAAGGTTCGCAAAACGAAATCTAAAACATCAGATAAAAAATGATGATCGGTTGACTCTAAGGGAGTCCAAGCTTTAAAAAGAGGAAGTAGTCAATGAAGAATGAAATGCTCGCTTTAATTCTTGCCGGAGGGCAAGGAACACGTCTTGGAAAATTAACCAAAAACATCGCGAAACCTGCGGTTCAATTTGGTGGGCGCTATCGGATTATCGATTTTGCTCTCTCAAACTGTGCCAACTCAGGAATTCACAATGTTGGTGTGATTACACAGTATCAACCACTTGCCCTTAACAGCCATATTGGGAATGGTTCCAGCTGGGGCTTGGATGGAATCAATACGGGTGTGTCTATTCTCCAACCTTACTCAGCTAGTGAAGGAAATCGGTGGTTCGAAGGAACTAGTCATGCGATTCTCCAAAACATCGACTATATCGATAGCATCAATCCGGAATATGTCTTGATTCTATCTGGGGATCATATCTACAAGATGGATTACGATGACATGCTTCAAGCACACAAGGATAATAACGCAAGCTTGACTGTTGCAGTCCTAGATGTACCTTTGAAGGAAGCAAGCCGTTTTGGAATCATGAATACAGATGCCAATAATCGGATTGTCGAATTTGAAGAAAAACCAGCTGAACCAAAATCAACTAAGGCTTCAATGGGGATTTACATCTTTGACTGGGCTCGTCTACGCAATATGTTGGTTGCTGCTGAAAAGAGTGATATCGATATGTCAGACTTCGGTAAAAATGTCATTCCAACGTATCTAGAATCAGGCGAAAGTGTTTATGCTTATGAATTCAATGGTTATTGGAAAGACGTTGGTACGATTGAGTCTCTTTGGGAAGCCAATATGGAATATATCGATCCAAATAATGCCTTGGATAGTCGCGATCGTCACTGGAAAATCTATTCACGCAACCTTATTTCACCACCAAACTTCTTTGGGGAACATGCTCACATCGAAGATTCTCTTGTCGTCGATGGTTGTTCGGTAGACGGTACAGTCAAACACTCCATCTTATCAACAGAAGCTCAAGTTCGTGAAGGAGCAGTTGTTGAAGATGCTGTCGTGATGAGCAATGCCATTATCGGTAAAGGAGCTGTCGTGAAACGCGCGATTATCGGAGAAGGTGCAGTCATTGCAGAAGGTGTCGTGATTGATGGAACAGAGGAAGTACAAGTTGTCGGTTACAATGAAAAAGTGGGGGTAGCAACAGATGAAGATTGATAAATATTCAGCCATTTTAGGAAATACAGTTGGGTATCATGATATGTCCACTTTGACCAGCCATCGTCCGGTAGCCTCCCTACCGTTTGATGGGAAATACCGCTTGATTGACTTCCCGTTGTCTAGTCTTGCGAATGCTGGTATTCGTAGTGTTTTTGGGATTTTCCAACAAGAAAATATTAGTTCGGTCTTTGACCATATTCGTTCAGGTCGTGAGTGGGGCTTGTCTACTTTATTGAGCCACTATTACCTCGGAATCTATAATACTCCAGTTGAAAATACAACGGTAGGGCCAGAATACTACCAACAATTATTGACCTATTTGAAACGGTCTGGTTCCAACCAAACAGTTGCTTTAAACTGTGATGTTTTGATGAATATTGACCTCAATCAAGTTTTCCACTTGCATAATAGCGTTGACCGTCCGATTACAGTTGTTTACAAAAAGTTGCATCTTCAAAATATCTCTGAAGTCAATGCTGTCTTGAAAATTGATGAAACAGACCATGTTACAGAGCAAAGACTTTTTGATGGCAAGGATCCTGACGAAGTCTACAACATGTCAACAGATGTCTTTATTGTGGACACTCCTTGGTTGATTGAAAAAATTGAAGAAGAAGCCAAGAAAGAATACCCACAAAAATTGCGCTATATCTTGCGTGATTTGGCAGTGGAATACAATGCTTTTGCCTTTGAATATACAGGCTACCTTGCCAATATTCATTCAGTGGAATCCTACTACCATGCAAACTTGGATATGTTGGAAAACCAAAAATTCATGAAGCTCTTTTCACCAAACCAAAAGGTGTATACGAAAGTGAAGAATGAAGAACCAACGTATTATTCCAAGACTTCACATATTAAAACGTCTCAATTTGCTTCGGGTAGTATTGTAGAAGGAACCGTTGAACGCTCCGTTGTTTCTCGTCGGGTACACCTTCATCAAGGTTCAGAGGTCCGCAGTAGTCTTCTCTTCCCTGGTGTTGTGATTCATGAAAATGCAATCGTCGAACATGCCATCCTGGATAAGGGTGTCGAAGTGGCTGCTGGTGTGACGATTCGTGGGACAGAAGAAGCACCTGTCGTGGTTAAAAAAGGAACGATTGTTACAGAGGATATTGTCTAATGAAACTATTATTTGTTGCAGCTGAAGGAGCACCGTTTTCTAAAACAGGTGGTTTGGGAGACGTTATTGGCGCTCTTCCTAAATCCTTAGCGAAAAGTGGTCATGATGTGCGCGTGATCCTCCCTTACTATGATATGGTAGAGGCTAAGTTTGGAGATCAAATTGAAGATGTCTTGCATTTTGAGACCAAGGTTGGCTGGAGAAGTCAATATGTTGGTGTGAAACGCATTGTGCGCGATGGCGTCACCTTTTACTTTATTGATAATCAACACTATTTCTTTAGAGGACATGTGTATGGTGACTTCGATGATGGCGAACGCTTTGCCTTCTTCCAGCTCGCGGCCTTAGAAACGATGGAACGAGTTGACTTCATTCCAGATGTTCTTCATGCCCATGATTACCATACGGCGATGATTCCTTTCTTGCTGAAGGAAAAATACCGTTGGATTCAAGCTTATCATGGAATTAAAACAGTATTGACTATCCATAATTTGGAATTCCAAGGTCAGTTCGACCCAGGAATGTTGTGGGACCTATTCGGAGTTGGATTTGAACGCTATGCAGATGGAACGCTTCGGTGGAATGATTGCCTGAACTGGATGAAAGCTGGTATTCTATATGCTGACCGTGTAACAACCGTTTCTCCTAGCTATGCGCATGAGATTATGACTGCTGAATATGGTTGTGGCTTGGATCAGATCCTTCGAATGGAGTCTGGCAAGGTGACCGGAATTGTTAACGGGATTGATGCGGATCTGTATAATCCTGAAACGGATCCACTCTTGACCTATCACTTCAGTCTCTCAGATCTTTCAGGTAAAGCAGCTAGTAAACGAGCTCTTCAAGAACGTGTCGGTCTACCTGTTCGCGATGATGTTCCTTTGTTTGGGATCGTCTCTCGTTTGACACGTCAAAAAGGCTTTGACGTTGTGGTAGAAGAGTTGCATCAACTCTTGCAAAAGGATATTCAGATTGTCTTGCTCGGTACAGGAGATCCTGGATTTGAAAATGCCTTTGCTTGGTTTGGTCAAGCCTACCCAGATAAACTTTCAGCGAATATCACATTTGATGTCCAATTGGCCCAAGAAATCTATGCAGCGTCGGATGTCTTCTTGATGCCAAGCCGTTTTGAACCGTGTGGTCTTTCTCAAATGATGGCCATGCGTTATGGAACCCTTCCTTTAGTGCATGAAGTCGGCGGACTTCGAGATACGGTCCAACCGTATAATGCTGTTGATGGAAGTGGAACAGGCTTTAGTTTCAATAATTTGTCTGGCTATTGGTTTAACTGGGCAGTTGATGAAGCCTTGGCTGTCTACTACAATGACAAACAGGCTTGGTATGGTCTCCAAGAGCAAGCTATGACGCGTGACTTCTCATGGGATACGGCTAGTCAACGATACAATGATTTGTACCAATCCTTATAAATAGATCTATAATACAAACGCCTTTCGAGGCGTTTTTTGTGTTGCTTTCTTCCTATAAAGAAAACGGTTTATTTTTTTGAGTTTTAGAGCTTGCTAAAATAGAAGAAAAAAGATAAGATAGGTAAAGGTAAAAAATCCCGGGAAGGTTCTTATTTCTGGAAAGGATCCCATCCTCTCTAAAAATAATCAGGTCCCTGCTCGAGGGTTAAATATTACTATATAGGAATTTTAGGATGAAAAAAGCGAAACAAACGTTTGAAAAAATGACCAAATATTCGATTCGGAAATTAACTGTCGGTGTTGGTCCGGTGGCCATTGGAGCCTTTTTATTAGGAGGAAGCTTGTTAGGAGCTCGTCCTGTCCAAGCTGATCAGATGACTCTACCTGCTCATGTTCACTTAGGATATGTGACAGAAGAAGAGCTGACTGCTGAAGAAAAAGCACAGGTGATTCATGCAATCCCTGAAGAGTATCAAAATGAAGATACTTTCTATCTCGTCTATAAGAAGAAGGAAGCAATTCAGTCGGTTCTTCCTCAAACAGGAAGTCAGGAAGTCGCCCTTTTTGGGCTAAGTCTAGCCACAGCTTCCTTTGCGGTCCTCTTACTCTCTAAAAAGCACCGGAAGAAGGTCATGGGCGTCCTTTTGATTGGAGCCATGGGACAAAGTCTTCTACTTCCAGTTGAAGTCGCAGCCCTACAAAATCAAGTTTTGCGCGCCTATAATCAGGATCTTGCGATCGCATCGAGCAAAGATCTTGCAAATGGCGTGATTCAAATTGACGGCTATGACTATATTGGTTATCTGCGCTACCCGTCAGTCCAAAAGACGAGCTTACAAGAGCCAAAGGCTATGCAGGAAACGAAACCTTCTGTAGAAGGAACGATCAAAACAAGCACAGGGATTCCACAAGTGGAACCACAAGCGCGTGTGACCCCAGAAGTCTCTCCAGCCTTTCCTCAAGTTGAAAAACCAAGCCTGGAAGTCTCTACTGAGCCTGTGCCATTTGAAACTGTCAAACAAGCGGATCCTACATTAGCCAAAGGGCAAACCAAGGTGCTGACTGCTGGCCAAAATGGGGAGCGAACCATATTGACGGAAGTGAGTGTGGTAGATGGACAAGAAGTTCGCAGAGTAGTTGAAAGCAAGGTCACTAAAGAACCAGTTTCACAAATTCTTGCTGTTGGGACAAAAGAAGATGCCCAACCAACCCCTCAACCCAGTCCTTCTCCAGTTGTAACGGCTAAGGGGACACAAGAAGAAGGTCACGTCGGTGAAGCTCCTGTTCAACCAGAGAAGAACCCAACCTATACAGGCGTAGTGGAAGCCAAAGGGACACAAGAAGAAGGCCATGTCGGCGAAGCTCCTGTTCAACCAGAGAACCCAACCTATACAGGTGTGGTGGAAGCCAAGGGAACACAGGAAGAAGGCCATGTCGGCGAAGCTCCTATTCAACCAGAGAACCCAACCTATCAAGTAACGGAAGGGACGGTAACAGAGACAGAAACGGTAATCCTTCCATATGAAACAGAGTATGTAACGGACGCCAATCGTTACACCGATGAAGAAAGCCTCCTTCAGAAAGGCGAGGCTGGTAGCCAGGAGATTCGTCGAGTTTATAAGACCGTCAATGGTGAGAAGATTGGCGAGCCCGTGAGCACGACCACTGAAACGGTAAAAGTTCCTGTGACAGAAAAAATTAGTCGTGGGACTAAGGCGATTGAAGGCCAAACAGAGGATGTTTCGTTTGAAGAAATTCCATTTAAGACGGTAACCGAACAAGATGCCACCTTGCTAAAAGGAACCGAAAGGGTTTCTAAAGTCGGTAAAAATGGGAAGAAAAAAATCACCAAGGTCTATAAGACCATTAAAGGTGTCAAAACAACGGATGCTCCTACAATTTCTGAAGAAGTAGTAGAACAAGCCCAAGATCAGATCATTCAACAAGGGACCAAAGAACTTGACAAGCCTACCTTAACTTTGACCCAGGTCGATCAGGAAGAATTGAAGCGCAGTGCTAAAGCTACTTATCATTTGGATAAACCAGACGGTGTGACCATCAAGTCCATCCAGGCTGTATTGAAGAAGGGTGATCAAGTGGTGAAAACTTTTGCCCTTTCAGAGACGGACTTAGCAGCTGCCTTAGCAGACTTAGACTACTACAAGAATTATACGCTCGCAACGACTATGGTCTATGACCGTGGAAATGGGGATGAAGAAGAAGTTCTCAAGGAAGAACCGCTGAGAATTGATCTTAAAAAAGTTGAAATCAAAAACATCAAGGAAACTAGTCTGATTAGCGTGGATGACCAAGGCCTTGAGACCGATCGTAGCCTCTTGTCAGAAACACCTTCAGATGTGAAGCCTTACTACTTAAAGGTCACCACCCATGATAATAAGGTTACAAAACTAGCGGTTGATAAAATTGAAGAAGTGACGGTAGACGGCGCGACCCTCTACAAAGTAACAGCCAAAGCTCCTGATCTGGTCCAACGGACTGCAGATCAACAGTTTAGTGAGGACTATGTCCACTATATTGCGAAACCAAAAGCACATGAAGGTGATGTCTACTACAATTTCAACGAACTTGTAAAAGCCATGCAAGCCAATCCGACTGGTACCTTTAAGCTTGGTAGCAATATGAATGCGGCTAATGTCCAGCCAGCAGGGAAATCCTATGTGACCAATGCCTTCAAGGGAATTTTGGAAAGTACGGATGGAAATAAATTTGCCATCCATAATATCACGCGACCACTGTTTGGGAACATCGAAGGTGGCTCGGTTAAGAATCTCTTGCTTGAAAATGTCAATATTGACCTACCTGGGACAGATCGAGTGGCACCAATCGCAGGTGTCATCAAAAACAATGCAACTGTTGAGAACGTTAAAGTAACAGGAAGTGTTGTTGGGAACAATGACGTAGCAGGGATCGTCAATAAAATTGATGGCAGTGGAAAAGTAAGTAATGTCGCCTTTATCGGGAAACTGCACGCTGCTGGGAACAAAGGTGGCTATCTAGCGGGTGTTGTTGGTGAGAACTGGAAGGGTGTCGTAGAAAAAGCTTACGTTGATGCTGAAATAACTGGTAACAAAGCCAAAGCGGCAGGTCTCGTCTATTCCTCTCAAAATGGAGGAAATAACCACACAGTCGGTAAAGAAGGAGTCCTTAGAAATTCAGTTGCTAAAGGTTCAATTGAACTCAAAGAAGCGGTTCAATCTGGTGGATTACTAGGGACCAACTGGGCCTTGGGGACTATTGAAGACAACATCACCATGATGAAAGTCAAAACTGGTGAGATGGTCTTTGGACATTCGGATATCGACGCTGATGATTACTTCACCTATTCAAGAACCAAGCGCAATTACAGTGTGGAAGGCGTGAGTGAAGGGAAGAAAACCTTTAACAACTCCCGTAAAATCCCGAGCATCTCGCTGGCAGAAGCTGAGCAGAAAATCGAAGCAATGGGAATAACTGCTGATACATTCACCAGCAGCAAACCGATTGAAGATACGCTCAATCACCTTGTTAGCAAAGACGATCAATACAAGGCCATCACTGCTTACGATGCGACTCGTGAGCTAGCTTACCGCAATATTGCTAAATTGCAACCATTCTACAACAAAGAATGGATTGTCGACCAGGGGAATAAACTGGCTGCAACGAGTCCTCTCTTGACCAAGGAAGTCTTGTCTGTGACCGCTATGAAGGGCAATGATTTTGTCACGGAACTAGCTGATGCTGATCACATCCTGATCCATTATGCCGATAAGACAAAAGATATCTTTAGCATGACACCGAAAGACTCTAAAGTTAAACAAGTCAAAGAGTACAGTGTAGCGGAGCTCGGTGAAGTGGTCTACACGCCAAATATGGTGGACAAAGACCGGAGCGATCTCATTCATGCGATCGTTGAAAAATTAAGTCCTGTCGAATTACAATCGGATCCAATTTACACACATCTTGGTCGAACAGGACCAAACAAAGTCAATGCCATTAAGAACCTTTACCTTGAAGAAAGCTTCCAAGCAGTCAAGGACAATCTGACTCACTTTGTCAAACAACTGGTTGAAAACCAAGATCATCAATTAAATACAGATGAGGCTGCTAAACGTGCCCTTATCAAGAAAGTTGATGACAACAAGGCGGCCGTTCTTTTAGGGCTTTCTTACCTCAATCGCTATTACGGAGTGAAGTTCGATGATGTCAATCTCAAGCAGCTCATGTTGTTCAAGCCAGACTTCTATGGGAAGAATGTTGATGTCTTAGACCGTTTGATTGAAATTGGTTCAAAAGAAGACTACATCAAAGGAACTCGTACCCATGATGCCTTCCGAGAAGTCGTTGCGAAGTCTACTCTTTCTAGCAACCTAAATGACTTCCTGAAGTACAATATGGACCTCTTTACAACTGATACAGACTTGAATGATTGGTTCATCAAAGCAACCAAAGACAATGTCTATATTGTGGAGCCTGAGACGACCAATCCAGCGTTCGCATCTGCTAAGCATAGAGCCTATGAGGGCTTAAACAATGATGTTCACGGTAAAATGATCTTGCCACTCTTGAACTTAAAAGATGCTCATATGTTCTTGATTTCAACTTACAATACCATGGCCTATAGTTCCTTCGAGAAATATGGTAAGAACACGGTAGCAGAGCGGAATGCCTTCAAAACCGAAATTGATAAGGTCGCTAAAGGACAACAGAATTACCTAGATTTCTGGTCACGTCTAGCAACGGATAAGGTTCGCAATCAACTCTTGAAGAGCAATAATATGGTTCCGACCCCTGTCCTTGATAACCAAAACTACAAGGGCATTAGTACAGACCGTTATGGCCACACCAACAGTGGTAAAGATGTGGCTCCAATCCGTGAATTGTATGGTCCAACCGATCGTTACCATGCGACAGATTGGCGGATGGGAGCAGTGGCGCGAATTTACGGAAATCCATATAAAGACGATTCTGTCTTCTTCATGGTGACCGATATGATCAGTGACTTTGGGGTCTCTGCCTTCACGCATGAAACGACGCACGTCAATGACCGTATGGTTTATTTAGGTGGTTGGAGACATCGCGAAGGAACTGATATCGAAGCCTTTGCCCAAGGCATGTTACAAACGCCATCCGTATCCAATCCAAATGGGGAATACAAGGCCTTAGGTATCAACATGGCCTATGAACGTCCAAATGATGGAAACCAATGGTACAATACCAATCCGAATGACCTCACCTCACGTGAGGACATCGATCGGTATATGAAAGGCTATAATGATACCCTCATGCTTCTGGATTACCTAGAAGGAGAAGCTGTCCTCAACAAAGGCAGTCAAGACTTGAACAATGCATGGTTCAAGAAGGTTGATAAACAATACCGAGGGGCTAACACCAAGAATCAATTTGATAAGGTACGTCCTTTGAGCGATGAGGAAAAAGCCATCACCTTACATTCAGTAGATGATCTCATCACCAACAACTTCATGACCAATCGTGGTCCTGGAAATGGAGTCTATAATCCATCTGACTTTGGCTCAGCCTATGTGACGGTACCGATGATGACAGGGATCTATGGTGGAAACACCAGTGAAGGGGCTCCTGGAGCCATGTCCTTCAAACACAATACCTTCAGACTCTGGGGTTACTATGGCTATGAAAAAGGCTTCTTAGGCTATGCTTCAAACAAGTATAAACGGGAATCCAAACAAGCAGGTCATGCGACTCTAGGGGATGATTACATTATTCAAAAGATTTCTGATGGGAAATTCAGTACCCTTGAAGACTGGAAGAAAGCCTACTTCAATGAAGTGGTAACCAGTGCCAAAAATGGACTTCAGGCTATTGAAGTGGATGGGACTACTTATAGCTCTTATGAGGACTTAAAACAAGCCTTTGCAACTGCAGTTGAAAAAGATCAGGCCAGCTTGAAGAATGGTGCTGTTAAATTTGACAATACCCTTGCCTTGAAAGAAAAAATCTTTAAGAAATTACTGCAACAAACAGACAGTTTCAAAACGTCTATCTTTAAATAATCAAATTCTCTCATCTGCTGAGCAGGTGAGAGTTTTTTAGAAGAAAAAATGAATAGAGGTGGACAAAGCGTCTAAAAATTAAAAGAAATCAATCGTAGATAGGAAAAATTATCATATTAAAAAAATAACGTAATTTCACTAAAACGCTTACTTTTATAGGAAATATTTGACTATTATATCTTTTAGGAGTAAACTAAGGAGGTAAAATTTATAAAAGGAGAATTCATCATGAATTTAACATTTTTAGGTCTTTGTTTAGCCTGTTTTGGTGTATCACTGGCAGAAGGTTTGATGATGAGTAGCTTATTGAAATCTGCGTCTCGTCAACCAGAAATTATCGGTCAATTGCGTAGCCTCTTGATTCTTGGTGTTGCCTTTGTCGAAGGTACTTTCTTCGTAACCTTGGTTATGGCCTTTATTATCAAATAGACGCTTCTATTTTAGAAAAGGAGGTGTCAAACCTTGGAAGAAAGTATCAATCCAACGATTACTCTTGGACCTGTATCTTTTAATTTGACCCTACTTGCTATGACCCTGATTTCTGTTTTCGCCGTTTTTGGCTTCATTTATTGGGCCAGTCGAAAAATGTCGATCCGACCAAAAGGCAAACAAAATGTGCTGGAATACGCATATGACTTTGTCGTAGGCTTCACCAAAGGAAATATTGGGGAACATTACATAAAGGACTATTCCTTGTTCTTGTTTGTTCTTTTCCTCTTTCTTTTAGTAGCCAATAACATTGGATTGATGGCTAAAATCGAAACGACCAATGGTTACAATTTGTGGACATCACCAACCGCTAACCTGGGTTATGACTTTGCCTTTTCATTTTTGATCACCTTAATCGCCCATGTAGAAGGAATTCGCAGACGTGGTGTGAAGGAATATTTAAAGGCTTTTGTGACACCCGGATTTATGACCCCCATGAATATTTTGGAAGAATTAACGAACTTTGCCTCCTTGGCACTTCGGATCTTCGGAAATATCTTTGCGGGTGAGGTACTAGCAAGCTTGCTTGTGACTTTGTCGCATCAAGCTGTTTATTGGTATCCATTTGCCTTTATTGGAAGCATGGCGTGGACAGCGTTTTCGATTTTCATTTCATGTATCCAAGCCTATGTGTTTACCATGTTGTCATCAATCTATATTGGTAAGAAAATTAATGGTGAAGAGTAAGTAGAGGAGGAGTAGAAGAATGCATGTATCAATGAGTGAAATTATTGGTAACTTTATTCTCATTGCTGGTTCCTTCCTATTATTAATCTTTTTAATAAAGAAATTTGCATGGAACAATATCAATGGAATTTTAGAAGCGCGTGCCAAAAAGATTACAGATGATATTGATGGAGCAGAATCAGCTCGTCAAAAAGCTGAGGAACTAGCAAGTAAACGTGAAGAAGAGTTGGCAGGTAGCCGCAAAGAAGCTGCGTCTATCGTCGAAAATGCAAAGGAAACTGCAGAAAAGAACAAATCTCAGATCCTTTCAGAAGCCACTCAAGAAGCAGTACGTTTGAAAGAAAAAGCGCAACAAGAAATTGCGCATAACAAAGAAGAAGCATTGAACAGTATCAAAGGCGATGTGGCAGATCTCACTGTCAATCTTGCCGGCAAATTGTTGAGTCAACAGCTGGATGCTGAAGGTCAACGCCAACTGATCGATCGCTATCTTGATGAATTAGGAGAAGCCTAATGGACAAAAAGCAACTGATGGTGATTGAGAAATATACCCAGCCTTTTGTTCAATTGGTCTTTGAAAAAGGAGAACAAGATCTAGTCTTTGAAAAATTGACCCAAATCAAGGCTATTTTTGAAGAGACTGGACTTGCTAACTTCTTAGCTCATATCGGTGTAGAGGATGAAGAGAAAGCAAAAAGTCTAAGACTTTTTCAACCCTCTGATTCACAATTACTCGACCATTTGATTGAAGTGGTTATTCTCAATCATCGTGAAGCCTTATTTTATGACATTGTAACGATTTGTTTGGATCAGATTCAACTGTTGAGCAACGCTTTTGTCGTCACTGTTACGACGGTTGCTGGTTTGGATCCTGTTCAAGAGCAAAAGCTAATCCCCATTATCGAAAGAAAATTTGGGATTCAAGTTCGCTCGATCCAACAAAAGATCGATCCAGATTTAATTGGTGGCTTTGTCGTGACAGCCAATCATAAAACGTTGGATACCAGTCTCAAACACCAATTGCAAGTTATAAAATCTAAATTGAAATAGAAAGTGGTGTGAATTTTGGCGATTAACGCACAAGAAATCAGCGCTTTAATTAAGCAACAAATTGAAAATTTCAAGCCAAACTTTGACGTCACTGAGACAGGTGTTGTAACCTACATTGGTGACGGGATTGCCCGTGCTCATGGTCTTGAAAATGCCATGAGTGGTGAGTTGTTGATCTTTGAAAATGGCTCATACGGGATGGCCCAAAACTTAGAGACAACGGATGTCGGTATCATCATCTTGGGTGATTTCACGGATATTCGTGAAGGAGACTCTGTCCGTCGTACAGGTAAAATCATGGAAGTCCCTGCAGGGGATGCCTTGATTGGTCGTGTTGTCAACCCACTTGGCCAACCAGTAGATGGTTTGGGTGAGATTGTGACAGATAAATTCCGTCCAGTCGAAACACCAGCTCCTGGTGTTATGCAACGGAAATCTGTCTCAGAACCCCTACAAACTGGTTTGAAAGCCATTGATGCCCTTGTTCCAATCGGACGTGGTCAACGGGAATTGATCATCGGGGACCGTCAAACAGGGAAAACTTCGATTGCCATCGATACGATCTTGAACCAAAAGGGTCAAGACATGATCTGTATCTATGTGGCGATTGGTCAAAAAGAATCAACAGTTCGTACGCAAGTAGAAACTCTTCGTAAATACGGAGCCATGGATTATACGATTGTGGTAACCGCTTCGGCTTCTCAACCGTCTCCATTGCTTTACTTGGCACCTTATGCCGGTGTTGCCATGGCAGAAGAGTTCATGTATAACGGTAAACACGTTTTGATCGTCTATGATGATTTGTCAAAACAAGCCGTAGCCTACCGTGAATTGTCCCTTCTTCTTCGTCGTCCACCAGGACGTGAAGCCTTCCCAGGGGATGTCTTCTATCTCCACAGCCGTTTGTTGGAACGTTCAGCTAAAGTTTCAGATGAATTGGGTGGTGGCTCTATTACAGCCCTTCCAATCATTGAAACCCAAGCAGGAGATATTTCTGCTTATATCGCAACCAACGTGATTTCGATCACAGATGGACAAATCTTCTTGCAAGATAGTTTGTTCAATGCTGGTATTCGTCCAGCCATTGATGCAGGTTCTTCTGTATCCCGTGTAGGGGGAGCTGCCCAAATCAAGGCTATGAAGAAAGTTGCAGGTACCCTTCGTATCGACCTTGCTTCATACCGTGAATTGGAAGCCTTCACGAAATTTGGTAGTGACCTGGATGCTGCGACTCAAGCGAAATTGAACCGTGGTCGCCGAACAGTTGAAGTCTTGAAACAACCCGTTCATGAACCATTAACAGTTGAAAAACAAGTCGTGATCTTGTATGCCTTGACTCATGGTTTCTTAGATAGTGTTCCAGTAGACGACATTCTTCGTTTCCAAGAAGAGTTGTTTGATTACTTTGAAGCACATTATAACCAAATCTTTGAGACGATTCGTTCGACACATGATCTTCCAGCAGAAGAAGAACTGGATGCAGCCCTTACAGAATTTGTCAACCAGTCAAATTTCAAATAGAAATAGGAGTGGAAGATGGCAGTTTCATTAAATGATATAAAAAATAAAATTGCATCCACTAAAAATACCAGTCAAATTACCAATGCCATGCAGATGGTGTCTGCTGCTAAACTTGGGAAATCTGAGCAAGCAGCCAAGGATTTTCAGGTTTATGCCGCTAAGGTACGTAAGTTACTAACTGACTTGCTCCATGGACATGAAACTGAGAATGCCAAGTTCCATCCTATGTTGGTGAGTCGGCCGGTAAAAAAGACAGCTTATATCGTGATTACATCCGATCGTGGTTTGGTCGGAGGTTACAATGCCTCCATCCTTAAAACCATGATGGAAATGAAGGCTGAATACCATCCAACTGGAGATGACTTTGAAGTGATCTGTATTGGAAGTGTCGGTGCGGATTTCTTCCGTGCCCGTGGGATTCAGCCGGTTTATGAATTGCGTGGTTTGCCTGATCATCCTAGCTTTAAGGAAGTTCGCAAGATCATTTCGAAAACAGTCCAAATGTATCAGGAAGGCTTGTTTGATGAGTTGTACGTCTGTTACAACCACCACGTCAACAGTTTGACGAGTCAAATGCGGGTGGAACAAATGCTTCCAATTATTGATTTGGACCCAAATGAAGCGGATGAGGACTATGTATTGAATCTAGAATTGGAATCTAGTCGAGATGCCATCTTGGATCAATTGCTTCCTCAATTTGCTGAAAGCATGATCTATGGTGCCATTATTGATGCTAAAACAGCTGAAAATGCTGCTGGGATGATGGCCATGCAAACTGCAACAGACAATGCCAA
Source organism: Streptococcus parasanguinis (assembly GCA_032477695.1). Taxonomy (GTDB): domain Bacteria; phylum Bacillota; class Bacilli; order Lactobacillales; family Streptococcaceae; genus Streptococcus; species Streptococcus parasanguinis_Y. The sequence goes on along the minus strand of JAWDWJ010000001.1, from coordinate 123,184 downwards.
GAAAGTCATTGATGAATTAACGATTCAATACAACCGTGCTCGTCAAGCAGCGATTACACAAGAAATTACTGAAATCGTTGCTGGTGCTAGCGCCCTTGAATAGTTGTCGGATACAATTTTATATACAAAAACAGATGCTCGAAAGAGAACTTTTGAGCAGTAGAAATTACTTAGAATAGGAGAATGACATGAGTTTAGGCAAAATTTCTCAGGTCGTAGGTCCCGTCGTAGACGTTGCCTTTTCCGTTGGAGATAAACTTCCTGAGATCAATAATGCGCTTGTAGTCTATAAAAATGACCAACAAAAATCAAAAGTCGTTCTTGAAGTAGCTTTGGAACTTGGTGATGGGGTCGTACGGACCATCGCCATGGAATCAACTGATGGTTTAACACGTGGAATGGAAGTCTTGGACACTGGTCGTCCAATCTCTGTTCCTGTCGGAAAAGAAACCTTGGGACGTGTCTTCAATGTTCTTGGAGATACCATTGACTTGGATCAACCTTTTCCTGAGGATGCTCCTCGTGACTCCATCCACAAAAAAGCTCCATCCTTTGACGAGCTCTCTACTTCAGAAGAAATTCTTGAAACAGGGATCAAGGTTATTGACCTCTTAGCCCCTTATTTGAAAGGTGGGAAGGTCGGACTCTTCGGTGGTGCCGGAGTTGGGAAGACCGTCTTAATTCAAGAATTAATCCATAATATTGCCCAAGAACACGGTGGGATTTCTGTATTTACCGGTGTTGGGGAACGGACACGTGAAGGGAATGACCTTTACTGGGAAATGAAAGAATCTGGCGTTATTGAAAAAACAGCCATGGTCTTTGGACAAATGAATGAGCCACCTGGAGCACGGATGCGTGTTGCTTTGACTGGTTTGACCATTGCGGAATACTTCCGTGATGTCGAAGGTCAGGACGTTCTCTTGTTTATCGACAATATCTTCCGTTTCACCCAAGCCGGATCTGAAGTATCAGCCCTTTTGGGACGGATGCCATCAGCCGTTGGTTACCAACCTACTTTGGCAACTGAAATGGGGCAATTGCAAGAACGGATTACGTCAACGAAGAAAGGTTCTGTTACATCCATCCAAGCCATCTATGTGCCAGCCGATGACTACACAGACCCAGCGCCAGCAACCGCTTTTGCTCACTTAGATTCAACCACCAACTTGGAACGTAAATTGGTACAATTGGGGATTTACCCTGCGGTGGACCCATTGGCATCAAGCTCACGTGCCCTTTCTCCAGAAATCGTAGGAGAAGAACACTATGCAGTAGCTTCTGAGGTCAAACGCGTCCTTCAACGTTACCATGAATTGCAAGATATCATTGCTATCTTGGGGATGGATGAATTGTCTGACGAAGAAAAGACCTTGGTTGCTCGTGCTCGCCGGATCCAATTCTTCTTGTCACAAAACTTCAACGTTGCGGAACAATTTACAGGTCAACCTGGTTCTTATGTACCAGTTGGAGAAACTGTTCGTGGCTTTAAAGAAATTTTGGATGGGAAATATGACCATCTTCCTGAAGATGCCTTCCGTGGTGTTGGATCGATCGAAGATGTGATCGCCAAAGCTGAAAAAATGGGATTCTAAGAAGAGGTGAAAGATGAGTCAAATGAACGTCCAAATCGTTACACCGGATGGACTGGTTTATGATCATCATGCCGCATTTGTATCTGTCAAGACAATTGATGGTGAATTAGGGATTTTACCTCATCATATCAATACCATTGCGGTTTTGGCTGTAGACCAAGTAAAGGTTCGTCGTGTCGACGATGACAAACATATTGATTGGATTGCAGTCAATGGGGGGATTATCGAAGTAGCTGATAATGTCATTACCATTGTTGCCGATTCTGCTGAACGTGCTCGAGATATTGACATTAGTCGTGCAGAACGTGCCAAACTGCGAGCTGAAAAAGCGATTGAAGAAGCCAAAGATCAGCATTCGGTTGATATGGAACGTCGTGCTAAAATTGCTCTTCAACGCGCCATTAACCGGATTAATGTCGGAAATCGTTTATAAGATATTAAAAATAAGGTGGAGGTTTTGTCCTCACCTTATTTTTGTTGGGAGAGAATCAAAAGAAGAAAGTACGGACCAAATATGGTATAATAGCTGTATGATTCAAATGATTTTTAATCTTTCAAGCCATCTATTGTTTATCTTTTTTGCCTATTACCTATTGATGAACCTAGTTCAATGGGAAAAGTTTTTAAAAGTAAGTGCTGAAAATGCAGTTAAAATCCGTTTTTTGATCTTGATGATCAGTGTTGGAATAGGCTATCTAGCCAGCTCATTTTTTATCAGTGTTTATGAGATGAGTCGGCAGATTTTTATTGGCCAATTCTAGCCACATTTTATAAAAAATATGGTATGATAGAAAGCGTGACTTTAAGAAATTGGAGAACAATCCCGTATGGAAAAAATAATCGTTAATGGTGGTCATAATCGACTGGTTGGAACCGTCAAAATCGAAGGAGCCAAAAATGCTGTCCTTCCTCTTCTTGCTGCAACAGTTCTAGCAAGCGAGGGCGTGACAACCTTGAAAAATGTGCCTGTTTTATCAGATGTCTTTACAATGAACAATGTTGTTCGTGGGTTGAATGCACAAGTGACCTTCAATGAAGAAGAAAATACAGTTGTCGTAGATGCACGAGAGAAATTGTCTGAAGAAGCGCCTTATAAATATGTGAGCAAGATGCGGGCTTCTATCGTTGTCTTGGGTCCTGTCTTGGCACGCAATGGCCATGCCAAAGTTTCCATGCCTGGAGGCTGTACGATCGGGAGTCGTCCGATTGACCTTCATCTCAAAGGTCTGGAAGCTATGGGCGCTGAAATTACCCAAACAGCCGGCTATATTGAAGCAAAAGCAGATCGTCTCAAGGGTGCACACATCTATATGGACTTCCCATCAGTAGGTGCGACACAAAATATTATGATGGCGGCAACCTTGGCTGATGGAGTCACTGTGATTGAAAATGCAGCTCGGGAACCTGAAATTGTTGACTTAGCTCTCTTGCTCAATAAAATGGGAGCTAACGTCAAGGGTGCAGGAACTGAGACCTTGACCATCGTTGGTGTGGAGAGCTTGCATGGTGCAGACCACAATGTTGTGCAAGACCGCATCGAAGCTGGAACCTTTATGATTGGGGCAGCCATGACTGGTGGAGATGTCTTAATCGAAGATGCCATTTGGGAACACAACCGTCCGCTTCTATCTAAGATGCAGGAGATGGGTGTAACGGTAACCGAAGAAGAAAATGGCATTCGGATTCAGTCGGATATCAGTAAGCTCCGTCCAGTGACCGTTAAAACCCTTCCCTATCCAGGATTCCCAACCGATATGCAGGCTCAATTCACAGCCTTGATGGCCATGGCTAAAGGTGAGTCTACCATGATTGAAACGGTTTTTGAGAATCGCTTCCAGCATTTGGAAGAAATGCGTCGGATGGGCGTTCACTCAGACATTATGCGGGATACAGCTCGTATCGTTGGAGGGGAAAGCTTCCAAGGTGCAGAGGTCATGTCGACCGATTTACGAGCAAGTGCAACCTTGGTCTTGATGGGCTTGGTAGCAGAAGGAGAGACGAAAGTCAGCAAATTAAGTCACTTAGATCGTGGTTATTATCAATTCCATGAGAAATTGGTGGCACTAGGTGCAGACGTGAAACGTGTAGAGGAAGAAGACGATGAAAACTAATCTTCGCTATGTTGGAAAACAGCTAGGAATTGTCCTCCTGTTGGCTGTGATTGGAATCATCATTTTTGCAGTTGGTTTGGTCATTGGCTATGGAGTGATTGGCGATGGGAAAAATCCATGGTCCATTCTCTCTCCGGACACTTGGTCAGAGATCATTGGAAAGCTAACAGGCAAATAAGCTTTTAACTAAAATTGAGTAAAAAGAAGAGCAGCGAATCGAGTCAGTGACCCATCTAGCGCTGCTCTTTTTTGGAGAGATGTATGGCAAAACAAACAGTAAGCAAACGAACCAAACAAACCCTAGCAGGTTTTGTGGTGGCAACGGCCCTAGCTATTGGGGGCTATTATTTTAATCAACCGGCGGTAAAAGAAGCAACGGATCAGGTTGTTTCGGTGGTAACTAGTAGCCAGCAAGAAACACCTAGTAAAGAGTTAGCTAGCTCTGTACTAACGAAATCTGCCCGTTCACAATTGGGGAATGACTTGGAATGGAATGGTGCTGGAGCCTTTGTAGTTAAGGGAAATCGCACAGATCTGGATGCCAGTGTGTCTAGTCAACCCTATGCGGATAACAAGACAAAAGAAGTGAATGGAAAGACCGTACCGACGGTTGCGAACGCTATTATGACCAAGGCGACTCGCCAGTACAGAGATCGAGATGCAACAGGTAGTGGCCTAACCGATTGGAAACCAGCGGGTTGGCACCAGGTCCACAATCTGTCCGGTGAGTATGACCATGCTGTGGATCGGGGCCACCTATTGGGCTATGCCTTGATCGGTAATCTCAAAGGTTTCGATGCTTCGACGAGCAATCCCAAAAATATCGCTGTACAAACGGCTTGGTCCAATCAAGCCAATGATCCTCATTCCACTGGTCAAAACTACTACGAGACCCTGGTACGAAAAGCACTGGATAAGAACAAGCGGATCCGCTATCGGGTGACCTTGATCTACAACCAGCCGAAAGATTTGATTCCATTAGGTTCTCAGATCGAAGCCAAATCAAGTGATGGGACCCTTGAGTTCAATGTTTTTGTTCCCAATGTTCAAAGTGGGATTAGTCTGGATTACCAGACAGGCAAAGTAACCGTTCATCAATAAGCTGGAAAACGTAGTTATTTAAGTTATTTTTAAGAATGGGGTGTTACAATTGCATACCTTCTTTAAGAGAAAGGAGAATGTATGAGAACCATTTTTCGATTTTTCAGAGGAATCCTTCGCATGGCTTGGAGTCTTTTTTGGGGATTTTTCTGGACCATTGCCATCAGTTTTCTCGTCCTAGTGGGGATCATCTATTTCACAGATTCTCCTAGTTCTGGTATGGATGGATTTGGACGAGCTGCCCAAAAGGTTGTCTATCAGGTTGGCAATTTATTTGGTGATCAGGGCTTTGCATCGCGGTTTGGAATGACACCTAGCTCACAGACCACGCAGACGGACAATCATGAGCATAGTGGCGCTCGCTGGGAAAAAGCGGAAGCTACGGTCTACCTGGATCCCAATATCAGTCAAACTTTTGTAAAAGCTTATCGGGATGCTATTGAGGCTTGGAACCAAACAGGCGCCTTTACCTTCAAGCTGGTTACAAATGAAAAAGAGGCTAATGTGGTCTTGACGGAAATGGATAACGCATCGGTTTCTGCTGCTGGAGAGACTGCCTCTCAGACCAACCTCTTAACCAACCGCTTCACCCACATCACAGTGCGTCTCAATCGCCATTATCTTTTAAATTATGTCTATAACTATAGTTATGATCGAATTGTCAATACAGCTGAGCATGAGCTAGGCCATGCGATTGGGCTGGACCACACTGATGGAGAATCGGTCATGCAACCGGCTGGCTCCTTCTACAGTATCCAGGATACAGATGTGGAAGCAGTCCGACAATTGTACAAGGAAGAATAAAATACAATTTATCATTGAAAAGTTCTGGGCCCCAAGGGCTCAGGATTTTTTTGATGGCTCGTCTTTCCTTGTTTAATATGAAAAAAGATAGTAAAATAAGGACATGATTATTTTACAAGCCAACAAAATTGAACGCTCTTTTGCAGGGGAGGTTCTTTTTGATAATATCAGCCTGCAGGTGGATGAACGAGACCGGATTGCCCTGGTCGGAAAGAACGGAGCAGGTAAGTCTACGCTCTTGAAAATCTTGGTGGGGGAAGAAGAACCAACTTCTGGGGAAATCAATAAAAAGCGCGACCTTTCTCTCTCTTATTTAGCCCAGGATAGTCGCTTTGAGTCGTCCAATACTATCTACGATGAGATGCTCCACGTCTTTGACGATCTCCGTAAAACGGAGAAAACTTTGCGCCAGATGGAACTTGAGATGGGGGAAAAAACTGGGGCTGACTTAGAAAAACTCATGCAGGACTATGACCGTCTCTCGGAAGAATTCCGTCAGGCAGGTGGTTTTACCTATGAGGCAGATATCCGCGCCATTCTCAACGGCTTCAAGTTCGATGAGTCCATGTGGCAGATGAAGATTGAAGAGCTGTCTGGTGGGCAAAATACCCGTCTCGCTCTGGCCAAGATGCTCTTAGAAAAACCAAATCTCTTGGTACTGGACGAGCCAACCAACCACTTGGATATTGAGACCATCGCCTGGTTGGAAAATTACTTGGTTAATTATAGCGGAGCTCTTCTCATTGTCAGCCACGACCGGTATTTCCTGGATAAGGTCGCAACCATTACCTTGGACCTGACCAAGCATTCCTTGGACCGCTATGTCGGTAATTACTCTAGTTTTGTGGAGCAAAAGGAGCAAAAACTGCTGACCGAAGCCAAGAACTACGAGAAGCAACAAAAAGAAATAGCTGCTCTGGAAGACTTTGTTAATCGCAATTTGGTGCGGGCTTCTACTACCAAGCGGGCCCAGTCTCGGCGCAAGCAGTTGGAAAAAATGGAGCGCCTGGACAAGCCAGAAGCTGGGACCAAGTCTGCCCATATGACCTTCCATGCCGATAAGACTTCGGGAAATGTCGTCCTGACAGTAGAAGAGGCAGCCGTCGGCTATGACGATCAAATCCTGTCAGAGCCCATCAATCTGGATATCCGCAAGATGAATGCGGTCGCTATTGTGGGACCAAATGGGATCGGGAAATCGACCTTAATCAAGTCCATCGTCGGACAGATTCCTTTTATCAAGGGTGAAGCTCGTTTTGGGGCCAATGTCGAGGTGGGTTACTATGATCAGACCCAAAGTAAACTAACGCCTCACAACAGTGTCTTGGATGAGCTCTGGAATGACTTTAAACTGACGCCAGAAGTGGAAATTCGCAATCGCCTGGGAGCCTTTCTTTTCTCTGGGGATGATGTCAAGAAAACCGTCGGCATGCTGTCGGGTGGAGAGCGGGCCCGCTTGCTCTTGGCTAAACTATCCATGGAAAATAACAATTTCTTGATTCTCGATGAGCCGACCAACCACTTGGATATCGATAGCAAGGAAGTGCTGGAAAATGCCTTGATTGATTTTGATGGGACCTTGCTCTTTGTCAGTCACGACCGTTACTTTATCAACCGGGTGGCCACACAAGTCTTGGAACTCTCAGAAGAGGGCTCAACTCTTTATCTAGGAGACTACGACTATTATCTGGAGAAAAAAGCGGAGTTAGAGGCTCTTGCTGCAGCGCAAGCAGAAGCTGTGCCTGTTTCTTCGATGGAAGAAGTAGCAAGTAATGATTATCATCTGCAAAAGCAAAACCAAAAGGAACTCCGGAAAATCACTCGTCGCATTGAGCAATTGGAAGCGGAGATGGAAGAGCTGGATCAAAAAATCCAAGACATCACCGAAACCATGCATAGCACCAACGATGCAGCTGACTTGGTTCAACTGCAAAGCGAGCTGGATCAACTAACTGTCCAGCAGGAAGCAGTCATGGAAGAGTGGGCAGAACTGTCAGAGCAGGTGGAATAGATGGAAAATTTAGGAAAAGTTTTTCGTGAATTTCGAATCAGTAAAAATTATTCGTTAAAAGAAGCTGCAGGAGAAGCTTGCTCGACTTCCCAATTATCCCGTTTTGAATTGGGGGAGTCGGATCTGGCTGCTTCGCGCTTCTTTGACATTTTGGACAATATCCATGTGACGATTGAGAATTTTATGGATAAGGCCAGAAATTTTCAACACCATGAGCATGTCGCTTTGATGGCTCAGATTATTCCGCTTTACTACTCAAATGATATTGCAGGTTTTAAAAAGCTTCAAAGAGAACAACTTGAAAAAGCCAAGAGTTCGACCAATCCTCTCTATTTTGAGCTGAACTGGATCCTGCTACAAGGGCTGATTTGCCAGAGAGATGCCAGCTACACCATGAAGCAGCGTGATCTGGATAAGGTGGCGGATTACCTCTTTCAAACGGAAGAGTGGACCATGTATGAATTGATCCTCTTTGGCAATCTCTACAGCTTTTATGAGGTGGACTATGTCACACGGCTTGGGAGAGAAGTGATGGAGCGTGAAGATTTCTACAAAGAAATTGGTCGCCATCGCAAACTGGTCTTGATTCTAGCCCTGAATTGCTACCAGCATTGTTTAGAACATCGTTCTTTTGAAAACGCCAGCTATTTTGAAGCCTATGTAGAAAAGATTATCGGCAAGAGCATCAAGCTCTACGAACGCAATGTCTTTCATTATCTCAAAGGATTTGCCCTCTATCAGAAGGGGCAAACAGAAGAAGGGCGGCAGCAAATGAGGGAAGCCATGCACATTTTTGATGTGCTGGGACTGCCAGAGCAGGTGGCCTATTATCAAGAACACTTTGATAAATTTGTAAAAAATGAATGTTCTAAATAGGACAGTGATAAAGGAGATTTTATGAACCGACATGCGGTCCAATTAATTAGTCGTGGAGCTATTAACAAAATTGGAAATATGCTCTATGATTATGGGAATAGTGTCTGGCTGGCCTCGATGGGGACTATAGGAAAGACGGTATTAGGGATCTATCAGATTTCTGAGTTAGTGACAGGGATTCTCGTGAATCCTTTTGGAGGAGTGATTTCAGACCGTTTTTCTCGTCGCAAGATTTTGATGACGACAGACTTGGTTTGTGGACTCCTTTGTTTGGCGATTTCTTTTATCACAAATGATAGCTTGATGATTGCGGCTCTTATTTTTGCCAATATTGTTCAGGCCATTGCCTTTGGTTTTTCTCGACCTGCCAATAAGGCCATTATTACCGAGGTAGTAGAGAAAGACGAGATTGTGACCTATAACGCCCACTTGGAGTTAGTCTTACAGGTTGTCAGTGTCTGTTCACCTGTTTTTTCTTTCCTAGTTCTACAATTTGCCAGTCTTCATATGACCCTCTTGTTAGATGCACTGACCTTTTTCATTGCTTTTGTCCTAGTGGCTTTCCTTCCGAAAGAAGAAGCTAAGGTTCAAGAGAGGAAACAGTTTACCGGGAAAGATATTTTTTCTGATATCAAGGATGGCTTAGACTATATCTGGTATCAGAAAGAGATTTTCTTTCTCTTGTTGGTGGCTTCTAGCGTCAATTTCTTTTTTGCGGCTTTTGAGTTTTTACTTCCCTTCTCGAATCGTCTATACGGGGTTAAAGGAGCTTATGCGACCATTTTAACGCTGGGAGCTATTGGATCTATTCTAGGAGCGCTTGTTGCCAATAAAATGAAATCAAGTATGAAAATTCTCCTGTTTTTACTGATCATGGCAGGGGTCGGAGTATTCATAATGGGCTTGCCCCTTCCGCCTTATCTTTCCTTTTCAGGAAATTTGGTCTGTGAATTTTTTGTGACCATTTTCGACATCCACGTTTTTACCCAAGTACAAACCAAGGTGGAAGATGATTATCTAGGTAGAGTATTGAGCACAATTTATACCTTGGCTGTTCTCTTTATGCCCATCGCCAAAGGGTTGATGACTTGGTTGCCAAGCGTCCGTATGGAATCATTTCTCTTGATTGGAGCTGGGATTATTCTCTTTTCACTCTTGGCTCAGCTAGTGGCTAAGCAGCTTCAATCAAAAGAACAGTAGGGATCCTTTGATAAATTTGTAAACCATTATTTTTCCCAAATAGGGGACAAAATGAAAACCTCTTTCATGAACTGATACAATAGTTTCAGAAAATGAAGGAGGTTTTTTATGAATCGACATGCAGTCCAATTAATTGCTCGTGGGGCGATCAATCGAATGGGAAATATGCTCTATGATTACGGGAATAGTGTCTGGCTGGCCTCGATGGGGACGGTAGGAAAGACAGTGTTGGGGATTTATCAGATTTCTGAACTCGTCACCTCTATTCTAGTCAATCCATTTGGTGGCGTGATCTCAGACCGTTTTTCGCGTCGCAAGATTTTGATGACGACCGACTTGGTTTGTGGTCTCCTTTGTTTGGGCATTTCCTTTATCAGGAATGATCGTTGGATGATTGCAGCCCTGATTGTTGCCAACATTGTCCAGGCCATTGCCTTTGCATTTTCTCGTACGGCCAACAAAGCTATTATCACAGAAGTTGTAGAGAAAGATGAGATTGTGACCTATAATGCTCGCTTGGAGTTGGTCTTACAGGTTGTTGGTGTCAGCTCTCCTGTGTTCTCTTTCCTTGTTTTACAATTTGCCAGTCTCCACGCAACCCTCTTGCTAGATGCGGTGACCTTTTTCATCGCCTTTGTCCTAGTGGCATTCCTTCCAAAAGAAGAAGCCAAGGTTCAAGAAAGGAAAGAGTTTACGGGAAAAGATATTTTTTCGGATATGAAAGATGGACTAGATTACATCTGGCATCAGAAAGAGATTTTCTTTCTCCTCTTGGTCGCGTCTAGCGTCAATTTCTTTTTTGCGGCTTTTGAGTTTTTACTTCCCTTTTCGAATCGCCTTTACGGGGTCAAAGGAGCCTATGCGACCATCTTAACCTTGGGCGCTATTGGCTCTATCATCGGAGCCTTGATTGCTAATAAATTTAAATCAAGCATGGAAATGCTTCTCTTCTTATTGATTTTAACAGGAGTAGGAGTCTTCATGATGGGCTTGCCCCTTCCGCCTTTTCTTTCCTTTTCTGGAAATTTGGTCTGTGAACTCTTTATGACAATTTTTAACATCCACTTTTTTACCCAGGTTCAAACAAAGGTAGAAGGAGACTATCTGGGACGGGTCTTAAGCACCATTTTTACCTTGGCTATTCTCTTTATGCCTGTGGCTAAAGGATTGATGACCTGGTTACCAAGTGTCCGTGTAGAATCTTTTCTCCTGATAGGAGCTGGTGTCATCCTCTTTTCACTCCTAGCTCAAGTAGTCGCCAAGCAACTGTAATCAAATGAAGGTAAATCAGCATGAAAAAAGCACCGATCGGTGCTTTTTTAGTTGTTATCTTTGTCTTCTGCTTTAACTTCTTTCTTTTCTTCCTCCAGTTGCTTTTGAGTGCTCTTGAGTTCTTTTTTTAGGGAGAATCCCTTTGAAAAATTAACCAAGGTCATGACGAATGCACCCAAGAGGACACAGAGCAAGATCAGAATGATCAAGGGCAATTTAAATTGGACCAAGAGGAAATTTACGGTAACCGATTGCATGTTTGCAAGGGAAATACCAGCAATCAATAAAATTAAAAGTAATAAAGCAATGTAGTGTAGATTATTTTTGTTCATCATTATCTCCTTATTGTTCAGTAGGGGCCTTGCTTTTCACATCAGCGTACTCTTCCGGCTGCTCTAGGCTTAGAATCTCCTCATAAGCCGGTAGGGAAAGGTCCTTGCCATATTTATTTTTTAAAGCAGTGCTCACTAGGCGATAGGCCAAATTGGCATTTCGGGACAAGATAGGACCGTGGAAGTAGCTGCCAAAGACGTTCTTGTAATGAACCCCTTCGCATCCATCTTCTTTGTTGTTCCCATTTCCATAGACGACCTTGCCCAGTGGTTTTTCATCCTCAGCCAAGAAGGTCCGACCTTGGTGGTTCTCAAAACCATAATAGGTTTCGTTAAATTCTTCGTTATGGATTTTGATATCACCGATATAGCGGTTGTTGACTTGGTTGAGCGTATAGTGGCCCATAATACCGAGGCCCTCAATGCGTTTGCCAGAAGCTTCAATGTAGTATTGGCCTAGAAGTTGAAAGCCACCACAGATAGCAAGGACTACCCCATCGTCATGAATAAAGCGTTCGAGGTCTTCTTTTTTATCTGGTAGATCCTCGGATACAATGGTCTGTTCGTAGTCTTGCCCGCCGCCGAAAAAGGCGATATCGTAGGCATCAGGGTCGAACCGGTCTTTGAGAGAGACGATATCAACAGTGACATGGGCTCCAAGCTTTTCCGCAACGTACTTGAGCATGAGGATATTTCCATTGTCCCCATAGGTATTCATTAAGTTGCCATAGAGATGGGCAATGCGCAGGCTGTAGGGATACTGTGCCTGATCAGAAGATTCTAGGGAAGTATAAGTCATTAGTGCATCTCCTTTTCAATCAGGTGTTCTTGGGCCAAGAGTTCACGGAATTCTAGCATGGCTGTATAGGTAGCTAAAATGTAAGCATGAGGGGTTTCCTGTTGCTGGATACGTTGGAAGACCTCTTTTAATTCAGCCATTTCAGTGATCTGGTCAGCAGGATAGCCAGTGACCCGGAGTCGCCGAGCGATCTCAGAGTGGCGTACTCCTCCGGCGTTAATCTCTGGGATGTCCATCTGGGTGATTTGCTCAAAGTCCGCATCCCAGATCCAGCTGGTGTCGATCCCATCTGCATAATTCGCGTTGAGAAGCACAGACAAGCTGAAGGAATACGGCGCTAGTTTGATCATTTCAATAGCCTGAGTAGCTCCAACTGGATTTTTGATCAGGACTAGGGTACATTCCTTATCCCCAATCTTAAAGGTTTCCTGACGACCGAAGACAGCGCGGCTGCGATCAAATCCTTGCTTAATCACTTCAGGTTGAACCCCAAAGAATCCAGCAACAGAGACAGCTGCTAAGGCATTGTAGATGTTGTAGAGACCACCGATATTGATGTGGTAATCTTGCCCTTGGATCCGGAAGTTGGAAGATCGATGGGTTAAAGAGATGAGGTCCGATACGGCATAGGTCAGAGGGGGCCGGTGGAAACCACAGTGTTCACAGATATAATCTCCCAGGTTAGCATAGGTATTGAGCTTGTACTTGAGGATGTTGTGGCAATGCGGGCACAGGATTCCTTCGGTATTGTAATGGGCTAGTTGTGGCTCTGATTTTTCTGTATCAAATCCATAATATTGGATCGGATTGGATAAGGTCTGACTATTAAATAGCGGACTATCTCCATTTAACAGAACCGTCGCAGTTGGGACCTTGTTAATGGCATCCAAAATCATCTGGTAAGTTGTATAGATCTCACCGTAGCGGTCCATCTGATCTCGGAAAATATTGGTGACCACAAAAAGGCTGGGCTTAATATAATCACAAATCCGAGAGAGGCTGGCCTCGTCAATTTCAAGTACCGCAATCGGTCGATTTGATTTCGAATGCTTAGCCCGTAAGAAGGTCGTTGTAATCCCAGAGATCATATTGGCCCCACTTGGATTGGTTAAAATAGGTCCGAAAGCTTCTTGGAGAATGCCAACTGTTAGTGCAGTGGTCAGGGTTTTCCCATTTGTCCCTGTAATCACAACAATCTCATAGTTTTTTGCCAGTTGACTGAGAATATCTTTATCAAATTTGAGGGCTACTTTACCTGGTAGGGTTGATCCCCGCCCCATTTTTTCTAGAATAGAGCCGGAAAGCTTTCCTGCCAGAAGGCCCAAGGTTGTATTTATCTTCATAAATCATATTTTATCATAAAAAGCATCAGAAGGTTACAGAAAAATCTGTTGAAACGTGTTATAATAGGATGATGTCTTTTAGAGAAGTGGTAGGTATGAGAATATGAATATTCAACAGTTTACAAATCCACAATTTTGGACCAGTTTGTTCCCGAATTGGTGGAGTATTGTTATCAATATCATCGATATTGCCCTGGTGGCTTGGTTGTTGTATTTTTTGATCAAGGCCATCGTCGGGACCAAGATCATGATTTTGGTGCGTGGGGTCATTATCTTTTTCTTGGCTCAATTTTTAGCCAATTTCTTAGGGCTCACGACTATTTCATGGCTGATCAATCAAGTGATTACTTATGGGGTTATCGCCCTGGTTGTGATTTTCTCCCCTGAGATTCGGATTGGTTTAGAGCGTCTGGGTCGGGCGACAGAATTCTTTACGACGAGTGAAGTCAGTCAGGAAGAGAAGATGGTGCAGGCCTACGTTAAGGCAGTAGCTTATATGAGCCCACGTAAGATTGGTGCCTTGGTAGCTATTCAAGGAGCTAGAACCCTTCAGGAATATATTTCCACAGGGATTCCTCTAGATGCAGATATTTCAGGAGAATTGCTGATTAATATCTTCATTCCAAATACTCCTCTGCACGATGGGGCGGTCATTGTTCGCAATGATAAAATCGCTGTTTCTTGTGCCTACCTGCCCTTGACAGAAAACACTGGAATTTCAAAAGAGTTCGGAACGCGTCACCGCGCAGCCATTGGTTTATCTGAAGTTTCCGATGCTTTTACCTTTGTGGTATCAGAAGAAACGGGCGGGATCTCTGTGACCTATAATGGAACTTTCCGACACGATTTAACCATAGAAGAGTTCGAGGCAGAATTGAGAGCCTTCTTGGTTCCTGAAGAGAATAAAACGATTAGTTGGAAAGAGCGTCTTTTTGGGAGGGTAACAAAATGAGATCGAAAAAAGAATTTCTTTATGTTTTCGCCTCCGTCTTATTGTCCTTTATCTTGTTTATCAATGCGTCATCCTTTAATTTTCAAAATAATAGCAGCGCTAGACAAGTGAGTTCAGAGACCTACACCAATACCTTGACCAATATTCCAATTGATGCCAAGTACAATGACAAGACATATTTTGTCAGTGGGTTAACATCAGAGGTAACGGTCTTTCTAAAGGGTTCAAACCGGGTCGCTCTTGCAAGCGAAATGCAGCCGGGAACTCGGAAGTTTCGCGTGGTAGCGGATCTTCGTAAGGCCAAGGAAGGTACCGTTGAAGTGCCGTTGATTGTGGAAGATCTTCCGGCTGGTTTGACCGCAACCGTAGAGCCTCAAAAAGTTTCTGTAAAAATCGGGAAGAAAGCGAAAAAATCGTTTGCGGTCAGGGCAACGATCCCGGACAATCAAATTGTGGATGGAATCACGGTATCGGATATTACTCTTGAAACCACCAAGGTAGAAGTGACCAGCGATCAAGAAACCTTGAGTCGCATTGATCATGTCCAAGCGGTCTTCCCATCCAGTGAGATCATTAGTGGAAATTATAGCGGAACTATTTCCTTAAATGCAGTAGATGCTCAAGGAAATGTTCTACCAGGTCTGGTCAAGCCGAGTGAAACACGGATTCAAGTGACCACAAAGAGTAGCTCGTCTACGTCAAGCTCAAGCAGTTCGTCGTCGACTTCCTCCAGTTCAAGTAATTAGAAAGTAAAAAAGGTAATAAAGAATGGGTAAATATTTTGGAACGGACGGTGTCCGTGGAGAAGCAAATGTAGAATTAACGCCAGAATTGGCTTTTAAACTAGGCCGTTTCGGTGGCTATGTCTTGAGCCAACATGAAGAAGAAACACCCTTGGTATTTGTTGGACGTGATACGCGTATTTCTGGTGAAATGCTGGAGCATGCCTTAATTGCTGGTCTCTTATCTGTTGGGATTCGCGTCTACAAGTTGGGTGTGATTGCAACACCAGGTGTCGCTTATCTAGTTCGTACGGAAAAAGCCAGCGCCGGAGTTATGATTTCTGCTAGCCACAATCCAGCCTTGGATAATGGCATCAAATTCTTTGGTGGTGATGGCTTCAAATTGGATGACGATCGCGAGCTTGAAATTGAAGCCTTGCTTGATGCTGCTGAAGATACGCTTCCACGTCCAAGTGCCCATGGTTTAGGAACAGTCATGGAATATCCAGAAGGCTTGCGTAAGTATCAAGAATTCCTTGTATCGACAGGCGTCCAACTCGAGGGCATGCACGTAGTCTTAGATACAGCAAATGGTGCAGCCTCTACTAGTGCCCGTCAAATCTTTGCAGATCTGGGAGCTCAATTGACCGTCATCGGTGAAAACCCAGATGGTTTGAACATCAATGATGGGGTTGGTTCTACTCACCCAGAGCATTTGCAAGAGAAAGTTAAAGAAGTAGGCGCAGCGATTGGTCTAGCCTTTGACGGAGACAGCGATCGCTTGATTGCAGTGGATGAAAATGGAGAGATCGTTGACGGGGATAAGATCATGTACATCATCGGTTCTTATCTTTCAAGCAAGGGCTTGCTCGAAAAAAATACGATCGTCACAACCGTCATGTCCAATCTCGGCTTCCACAAGGCATTAGATGCGAAGGGAATTCAAAAAGAAATCACAGCTGTTGGAGATCGTTATGTGGTCGAAGAAATGCGCAAATCAGGATACAATCTTGGTGGTGAACAATCTGGTCACGTAGTCATCATGGATTACAACACGACTGGTGATGGTCAATTAACAGGCGTTCAATTGACTAAAATCATGCAAGAAACCGGTAAAAAATTATCTGAATTGGCTGCTGAAGTAACCATCTATCCACAAAAACTCGTCAATATCCGGGTTGAAAATAGCATGAAAGACAAGGCGATGGAAGTGCCTACTATTCGTGAAATCATTGAAAAAATGGAAGCGGAAATGGCAGGAAATGGACGTATTTTGGTACGTCCAAGTGGAACTGAACCCCTCCTTCGTGTGATGGCAGAAGCACCTACCCATGAAGAAGTAGACTACTATGTGGATACCATTGCTGCAGTTGTTCAAGCAGAAATCGGACTTTAACCTTGTAAAAAACATGGCTCGCAAATAGGCGAGCAGAGGAGGTATATATGAAACAGGTTCGTCAAATTGTATGGGCACTTGCCTTAGTGCTAACGATTCTATTCACAGCTGGTTTGACTAAAACAATACATGCTGCAGAAGTCTCATCATATACACAGACAGCACGTCTAACGAAAGATGGTAACACGCTAACAAATGGGAGCAAGGTGTTGACAAATGAAAAATTGTCAGCAAGTATTTATTTAGCCTTTCCAGATTCGCAAACTATTCAAGCTGGTGATACCTTAACTCTTAGTTTGCCAAAAGAATTAGCCCTCTACACTGCATTGGAATTCAATGTTCTTGAGGAAGGCCAATCAAATGGTCAGACTGTAGGAAAAGCTGTCGTTGATACAGCTAAGAAAACAGTGACTGTTACCTTTAATGATTATTTCGCATCTCATCAACTCAACAAACGAGTTGCTCTTCATTTTGATGTAAAAGTAGACTCAGAAGTGGTTACAAAAACATCTCCAATCCAGTTTAAACTAGGAAATACAGATTTTTCATTGAATTATGAAAAAACAGCTGGAGAAGCTGGAGACTATGAGATGAAATACGGCTACCAAGATAAGTCTGATCCAACCATTATCAAATGGCGGATTCTCTTAAATGCTCGCCAAGATATGCTGCGAGGAATGGTCATTAAAGACCAATTCGGAGATGGCTTAACATTGGTTGAAGGGAGCTTACGCGCTGTTCGTTATGCTCCTGTAGAAGGTGGGATCAAGAACGAAGCTCACATCCTAAGTCTTCCAGTTCTGGATAACTTTACTAAAAAAGCTGTTTTCGATAAGAATGCAGATGGCAAGATCACTGGTTTTACGATTGAATTTGGTGATAATTACAATTGGCCAATGTATATTGAATATTCTACAAAAGTGGCTCCTGGAACTAAAGTCGGTGATATTGTCCATAATACATTAACATGGAAGGCAACCAATTTCCCAGCACCGCGTAGTTTAACCCGTGAAGTGCGATTGGAAACAGGATCTGGCGAAGGATTGGGTGAGAAAGAACAAACGCCACCGACATCTAGCTCAACCTCCTCATCAAGTTCTAGTTCTTCATCAAGCTCTAGTTCTTCATCAAGCTCATCATCTTCAACGAGTTCTAGTTCTTCATCAAGTTCATCATCTTCAACGAGTTCTAGCTCTACATCGAACTCAACATCCACATCAAGTTCTTCATTGAAATCATCTTCATCTTCTGTTAAAGAAGAAGCTCCAAAACCTGGTAAGAAAAAAGTTCTTCCAAGTACAGGTGAAAAGATGACACCGGTGGTTCTTGTCATGGGTGTCTTCCTAGCAATTCTATCAGTTGGCGTTTTACGAGTAAGAAAAGATTCCTAAATCTATCCATAAAAGACCAGACGTTTGTCTGGTCTTTTTGTGTAGGCTCGATTTGAAAAATCCCCTATTTCGTGGTAAAATAGGGCTAATGAATTTATAGTAATCGAGGTATTAGCAGTGGCTTTTGGAGATAACGGAAAACGTAAAAAAACACCATTTGAAATGATCACGATGGTGGTTATTGTGATTATGTTGATTGTAACGGTTGGTGCAATCTTTGCAACCGCAATTGGTGCTCTTTCTTATTAAGACGCACGCAGAAATAAAGGAAATCATCTATTTATGAGTATGTTTTTAGATACAGCCAAGATTAAGGTCAAGGCTGGAAATGGCGGCGATGGCATGGTGGCATTTCGCCGTGAAAAATATGTCCCTAATGGCGGACCTTGGGGCGGTGATGGAGGTCGTGGTGGCAATGTCATCTTCGTAGTAGACGAAGGCTTGCGCACCTTGATGGACTTCCGTTATAATCGGCATTTCAAGGCCCAAAATGGGGAAAAAGGAATGACCAAAGGGATGCACGGACGGGGAGCAGAAGATCTCTATGTACGAGTTCCCCAAGGAACGACCGTCCGAGATGCTGAGACTGGCAAGGTCATTACCGACTTGGTTGAAAATGGACAAGAGTATATTGTAGCCCACGGAGGCCGAGGAGGGCGTGGAAATATTCGTTTTGCCACTCCTAAAAATCCAGCACCAGAGATTTCTGAAAATGGAGAGCCTGGTCAGGAACGTGAATTAGAGTTAGAACTGAAGGTCTTGGCAGATGTTGGTTTGGTTGGGTTCCCTTCTGTTGGGAAATCGACCCTTCTCAGTGTCATCACTTCAGCCAAACCAAAAATTGGGGCTTATCATTTCACAACCATCGTTCCAAATTTGGGAATGGTTCGGACTCCGTCTGGGGAATCCTTTGCCGTAGCAGACCTTCCTGGATTGATTGAAGGGGCTAGCCAAGGTGTTGGACTAGGAACCCAGTTCCTTCGTCACATCGAGCGTACCCGTGTTATCTTGCATGTTATTGATATGTCTGCCAGTGAAGGACGCGACCCTTATGAAGATTATGTTCAAATCAATAAAGAGCTTGAAACCTATAATCTTCGCTTGATGGAACGTCCTCAGATTATCGTGGCGAATAAGATGGACATGCCGGAAAGCCAAGAAAATTTGAAAGAATTTAAGAAGAAATTGGCAGCCAATTACGATGAGTTTGATGAACTGCCACAGATCTTCCCGATCTCTAGTTTGGCGCATCAAGGTTTAGACAATTTGTTAGATGCAACGGCAGAATTGTTAGACAAAACACCAGAATTCCTCTTGTATTCAGAAGACGACATGGCCCAAGAAGAAGTCTACTATGGGTTTGATGAAGACCAGCCAGCCTTTGACATCAGTCGTGATGACGATGCCGCTTGGGTCTTGTCTGGTGAAAAACTTGAAAAACTCTTTAATATGACGAATTTCGATCGGGATGAAGCAGTCATGAAATTTGCTCGTCAACTGCGTGGAATGGGTGTTGATGAAGCTCTCCGTGCACGTGGGGCAAAAGATGGCGATATCGTCCGGATCGGTAAATTTGAATTTGAGTTTGTAGATTAAGGGTGATCCTGAGCGGATCAAGGATTCCAAATAAGAAATGAGGCTTTTTCAGTGGGAGATAAACCAATATCTTTTCGAGATGAAAATGGAAATTTTGTTTCAGCAGCTGATGTTTGGAATGCTGAAAAATTAGAAGAACTCTTTAATACGCTAAATCCTAAGCGCAAATTACGCTTACAAAGGGAAAAATTAGCAAAAGAAAACCAGCAGAAGTAAATAGACTTGGAGAATACTATGGCAAAAACAATTCATACAGATAAAGCACCTGCAGCAATTGGACCTTATGTTCAAGGGAAAATCGTAGGCAATCTTCTCTTTGCAAGCGGACAAGTTCCCTTGTCACCTGAAACAGGCGAAATCATTGGCGAAACCATCCAAGAACAAACAGAACAAGTCTTAAAGAACATTGGGGCTATTTTGGAAGAGGCTGGGACAGACTTCGACCACGTGGTGAAAACCACTTGTTTCTTAAGTGATATGAATGACTTTGTACCTTTTAATGAGGTCTATAAAACAGTTTTTACCACAGAGTTTCCAGCTCGATCTGCTGTTGAAGTAGCACGCCTGCCACGTGATGTGAAGGTTGAAATTGAAGTTATTGCGGAAATCAAGGCCTAATAACCATTCAAAGACAAAAAGACAGAGTGGAGAGCAGGAAACTGTAGGCCACTCTGTTTTATTTATGGGAGGAGAAAATGACAGAAAGTAAGATTCAACTGGTCATGGTAACAGGGATGAGCGGTGCAGGCAAGACCGTCGCTATCCAATCGTTTGAGGATTTGGGTTACTTTACCATCGATAATATGCCACCGGCGCTCTTGCTGAAATTTATTGAGCTCATGCGCCACAGTCCGGATAACAATAAATTAGCCGTTGTTGTGGACATGCGGAGCCGTTCTTTTTTCAATGAAATTCGCACTATTTTGGATGAATTGGACAACCAAGAAGACCTCGATTTCAAGGTCTTGTTCTTGGATGCTACTGACAGTGAGTTGGTAGCACGTTACAAGGAAACACGTCGTAGCCACCCACTAGCGGCAGATGGCCGTGTCTTGGATGGGATTACCTTAGAGCGCGAACTCTTGTCCCCTTTAAAAAATATCAGTCAAAATGTGGTGGATACGACTGAGTTGACGCCTCGTAATCTGAGAAAAACCATCGCAGAACAATTTGCCAGTCAAGATAATCAGCCAGATTTTCGGGTTGAGGTCATGTCATTTGGTTTTAAATATGGCCTTCCGATCGATGCTGATCTTGTCTTTGACGTGCGTTTCCTTCCAAACCCCTACTACAAATTGGAACTTCGGAATTTAACCGGTCAGGATCCAGCAGTCTATGATTATGTCATGGATCACCCTGAATCAGAGGACTTTTACCGTCATCTCCATGACTTGATCGTACCTATTTTACCGTCTTATAAACGGGAAGGTAAATCCGTTCTCACCATCGCTATGGGCTGTACCGGTGGGCAACACCGTTCAGTTGCTTTTGCAGAACGCTTGGCACATGATTTAGAAAAAAATTGGCAGGTCAATTGCAGTCATAGAGATAAAGACAGACGGAAAGAAACGGTGAATCGCTCATGAGAAAACCTAAAGTAACCGTTATTGGAGGAGGAACAGGAATTTCTGTTATCCTCGATAGTCTGAGAAAGAAACCGGTCGATATCACTGCAATTGTAACTGTTGCAGATGATGGTGGGAGTTCAGGTGAATTGCGGAAGAACATCCAAAAATTGACACCACCTGGAGATCTTCGAAATGTGCTGGTTGCTATGTCAGATATGCCTCGTTTTTATGAGAAGGTCTTTCAATACCGCTTTGCTGACGATGATGGCCCTTTGGCCGGTCACCCTTTGGGAAACTTGATCATTGCAGGGATTTCAGAGATGCAAGGCTCGACCTATAATGCCATGCAATTGTTAACCAAGTTCTTTCATACGACCGGCAAGATCTATCCTTCCAGTGATAGTCCCTTGACCCTTCATGCCGTCTTTCAAGATGGAAAAGAAGTGGTAGGAGAAAGCCACATTGCTAACTACACTGGCATGATTGATCATGTCTATGTGACCAATACCTTCGATCAAGAGCGGCCAAAAGCTAGTAAGAAAGTGGTGGAAGCTATTCTTGAAAGTGATATGGTCGTCTTAGGTCCTGGTTCGCTCTTTACCTCGATCCTTCCTAATTTGATGATCGATGAGATTGGGAAAGCCATCCTTGAAACCAAGGCTCAGGTAGCCTATGTTTGTAACATCATGACCCAAAGAGGAGAAACCGAGCATTTCACAGACAGTGACCACGTTGCCGTTCTCCATAAACATTTGGGAGAGAAGTTTATCGATACCGTCCTTGTCAATATCAATCAGGTTCCCGCAGCTTACATGAACAGTAACAAATTTGATGAATACTTGGTACAGGTAGAGCACGATTTCAAGGGGTTGCACTCGCAAGTTCCCCAAGTGATTTCTTCTGATTTCTTGAAGTTGGTCAATGGAGGAGCCTTTCATGATGGTGAAAAAGTAGTCGAAGAGTTGATGCAGATCGTGCAGGTGAGAAAATGAGTTTTACGGTTCGTGTAAAAGAAGAATTATTGTCTCTCAAGCGATTTGAAAAGAGTGAATTGGCTGCCATTATCAAGATGTCTGGAAGTCTTGGAATTTCAATGGGGGGCTTGACGCTCTCGGTGACAACCGAAAATGCCAAAATCGCTCGCCATATCTATGAATTATTGCATCATTTTTATGAGGCCAAATCGGATATTCGCCACCACCAAAAAACCAATTTGAAAAAGAATCGTGTCTACACAGTATTCTTGGATGAGAAGGTGGAAGAGATTCTTGCTGACTTGCATTTAGCAGATGCCTTTTTTGGGATTGAGACAGGCATTGATGCCAGTGTTTTAGAAGATGAAGTAGCCAGTCGTGCTTATCTTCGGGGAGCTTTTCTGTCGAGTGGTTCCATCAAGGATCCTGAAAAAGGAAAGTACCAGCTGGAAATTCATTCTGTTTATACAGACCACGCGGAAGGAATTGCCCTTCTCATGCAAGGATTTTTACTAGATGCGAAAACCATCGAGCGGAAAAAAGGAGTGGTGACCTATCTGCAACGAGCGGAAGATATTATTGATTTTCTCATTGTAGTAGAGGCCATGCAAGCTATGCAGGAATTTGAGTCTATCAAGGTCATGAGAGAGACGCGCAATGACCTCAACCGGGCCAATAATGCCGAGATGGCCAATATCCAGCGCACAGTCACAGCTAGCATGAAAACCATTAATAATATTAGTAAAATTGTGGATACGGTCGGTCTAGGAAGTTTACCAAGTGACTTGCAAGAAGTTGCCTATATCCGGATGAATCATCCAGATTATTCCATCCAGCAGATCGCAGATAGCTTGCAACAACCTATTTCAAAAAGCGGCGTCAATCACCGCTTGCGTAAGATCAATAAGATCGCAGACGATTTAGACAAATAAAAAAGGCTAAAGGCCTTTCATAATGAGGATAAAGTCTTTTTAAAAACTTTCCTTAGGTGAGTACGGACGTCAGCGAACTTCATAGAAGTTCCATGACTTAGTTTTGAGCCTAATGTCTCAAAACCCCCGAGTGCCTGAAACGTAATGTTTCAGGCACTTTTCTCACAGCGGAAAGTTTTTGTATTTTCTTGATTCATACTAAAAATAGGAACTCATTTTTATTTCTTTGCAGAATCGATTAACTTAAAATAGTTTGACTTCAATTTAAAAAAGGCCAAAGGCCTTTTTTATTATAAACTAGTTGAGTGGGTTGGTTGGACTTTCTTATCTGGATAGATGTAGTTGATAGCATTGTTTACAGCTGTTGGGGCTTCTCCCAGACCTGTAGCAATGAGATCGATCTTTCCTTCATAGAAGCAGCAGTCTCCACAAGCATAAATTCCAGGAAGGCTGGTTTCTTGTTTTTGGTTGACCTTGATTTTATGGCGTTGCAATTCTACACCCCATTCTTTCAAGTTTCCGATAGAAGATTTAAAGCCATAGTTGACAAATAAGTGATCAATCGGGAGGAGTTCGGTTTCATCGGATTTGACTTTTGTGATTTCAAGGTGTGTAGCATGACCATTTTCGCCAATCAAGCGGCTAGGAACAAATGGTGTTTTGATGCTAACAGAAGATTGTTTGAGTTCCTCTACACTATGTTCTAAAGCACGGAAGTTATCCCGACGATGAATGATCGTAGTTGGAGCAATCTTGTCAAAAGCAAGAGCCCAGTCTACAGCAGAGTCTCCACCACCAAGGACGGTCACCTGCTGTCCTTCGTATTGTTGGATGTTTGAAACATGGTAGTGGACGTTATCAAAGTCTTCAGCTTCCTCAATGTCAAGGGCGCGTGGCTTAAAGGCACCACCGCCCATGGCAATAATGACGGCTTTAGACTGATGCACTTGGCGAGAAGTAGTGATGGTGAAGAGGTCACCTTCTTTTCGAATATCCTCTACAGTTTCATTGAGAAAGATCGGTGTATCAAACCGTTTGACTTGCTCGATCAAGCGGTTGCTCAATTCTTCACCAGTCAAATTGGTAAAGCCAGGTACATCGAGGATACTCTTTTCTGGATAGAGAATAGCTGGTTGCCCTCCCAGTTGAGGTAAGGAATCAATCAGTTTGACTTTTACTTGGCGCATATTGCCATAAAAAGCAGCAAACAGACCAACTGGTCCGCCTCCAACAATTGTAATATCATAAATTTCTGACATAGTATCTCCTTCAGGGTTTTCTTTGTTTCCATTGTATCATAAAATGGGAAGAATGAAAAAGTTGGAAAAAGAAATGATATGAAGGCTAGGAGGGCTAGAAAAGTTTCAAAAGATCTTGACAGCGTCCTTAAAGTATGATAAAATGATTAAGATTTTAGGCTTGAAGGGAGTGAAAAATATGTCAAAAACAGTAGTACGTAAGAATGAATCTCTTGACGATGCTCTTCGTCGTTTCAAACGTGCGGTTACTAAAGCTGGTACTCTTCAAGAAACACGCAAACGTGAATTCTATGAAAAACCTTCTGTAAAACGTAAACGTAAATCAGAAGCAGCTCGTAAACGTAAAAAATTCTAATTGAATACAAGAACAGACTTCGGTCTGTTTTTTGTTTCTCTAGAAAAATTGAAGACAAAAAAGCCGACCTTCTAGCTAGAAGATCGGATCTTTTTATCTGATTATTTGTTTGCAAGCAAGTCGCGGATTTCAGCAAGCAACTCTTCTTGAGTAGGAGCAGGAGCTGCTTCTTCGACAGCTTCTTCTTTTTTACCAAGGTTTTGAGCTTTTTCAGCAGCTTTCACTACGAAGAAAAGAACAGTACCGATAACAAGGAAGTTGATTACAGCGCTCAAGAAGCTACCGTATGCAACACCGTTCCATGTCAATTCAGCAATCTTTTCAACACCAGCAGCTTTCAAAGCTGGGTTCAAAATAAGCGGTGCGATGATGTCGTTTACAAATGAAGTAACGATAGCTCCAAATGCAGCCCCGATAATCACAGCAACAGCAAGGTCAACAACGTTTCCACGAAGGAGGAAAGCTTTCAATTCTTTTAACATATCCTAAATATGTCCTTTCATAATAATTTTTTACTATGATAGTATAACGGAAAAATATTCGACTGACAAGGAATATGCCTCATTTTTTTTAAAATTAGTGATAAAGGTTGAAAATCTTTTCTTTTATGTGTGAAATCGGTAGGAAAAAATTTACTTTTACTAACTTTTAGTATAAAATATAAAGTGATAATCTATGGTAAAATGGAGGCACTGTTTATGGTTGATAAAGAGCTGATTGCAGAAATTAAAAACAGTGTAAACATTGTTGAAGTTATTGGAGAAGTTGTTTCTTTGACCAAGGCTGGCCGTAATTTTTTAGGGCTCTGTCCTTTTCATGGTGAAAAGACTCCTTCTTTCAATGTCGTTGAAGACAAGCAGTTTTACCATTGTTTCGGATGTGGTCGCTCGGGAGATGTCTTTAAGTTTATTGAGGAATACCGTGGAGTCGCTTTTATGGATGCGGTTCAGATCGTAGCAGAAAAAGCGGGTATTGCGCTTCAGTACCAAGCAAGGCCGGCTCAACCAATGTCTATCAATCCCAACCAAGAACTTTATGAGATTCATCAGGAAGCCAGTAAGTTCTACCAGGCGATTCTGATGACGACAAAGATGGGAGAAGAAGCGCGAAATTATCTGCATGAACGTGGTCTGACGGATGAGGTCATCCGACATTTTCAATTGGGCTTAGCCCCAGCAGAAGGGAATTATCTCTATCGAAATCTCTCTGAGAAGTTCTCTGAGAAAGTGATTACCGATTCGGGGTTATTCACAATCTCAGATACTGGAACAGTTTTTGATGCCTTTCAGGATCGGATTATGTTCCCTTTGACGGATGATAGTGGACGTGTCATTGCTTTTTCTGGTAGGCTGTGGAAACTAACGGATGATGGCAGTCATCAAGCCAAGTACAAGAATAGTCGAAGTACCCGTCTATTTAATAAGAGTTATGAACTTTATCATTTGGATCAAGCTAAGACGAGCGCCAAAAAGCAACATGAAATGTATATCATGGAAGGCTTTATGGATGTCATTGCGGCTTATCGAGCTGGGATTGAAAATGCAGTCGCCTCTATGGGGACAGCCTTGACACCAGAGCACGTCCAGCACCTGTCTCATTTTACCAAAAAGGTCATTCTGACCTATGATGGGGATAAGGCGGGACTTGAAGCAACCGCTAAGGCTTTGGATGTCTTGCAGGATCTGGAGTTGGAGATCGTCCGTATCCCTGATCAGATGGATCCCGATGAGTACCTCAAAAAGACCTCCCCAGAAGATCTAGCTTCCCTCTTGAAGAATTCGCGGATCAGTAAGGTTGAATTCTTGATGCACTACTGGAAACCCCAGTATATTGAGAACTTACAGGCACAGATTGAGTTTGTCGAGAAGCTGGCACCGATGATCGCCCAGACGCGCTCCATCACAGCGCAAAACACCTATATTTATAAGTTGGCAGATTTATTGCCAGACTTTGATTATTTGCAGATTGAGCAGATTGTCAATAATAGTCGCTTGCATCAACGGCAGGAGGATCAAAGTGGTGGACGATCAAGAACGTCGAATTTTTCAGTCGATCTCCTGCCTAATCGTGGGATGACGCGCTTGATCAAGGCGGAAAATCATTTATTAAGTAGGATGAAAGATTTTCCAATGGTGCTCAATGATTACCGTTTGCGACCTGATTTTGTCTTCGACACACCGGAGTTACAGATCTTGTATCAATTGCTCTGTCAAAATGGAGAAGTCACATCTCAGGATTTGTCCGAGCAACCTGAAGGGGTCCAGCACGCCTGGTACCGGATGTTAGAAGAAGATTTGCCAGAGGAGATAGCGGATGGTGAATTAGAAGAAGTGGAAGAAACGCGAAATCGTGAGCTTCTTCGCAAAGAAAGTCAACAAATTGGAAATAAAGTGAAGGAAGCTTCCTCGACAGGGGATGCGGAAAAAGCTTTATTGGAACTCGAGCGTTTGATCGCTCAAAAAAGAAGAATGGAGTAGGAATGGCTAAAGAACAAAAAGATATTACAACATTGGACGTTCAAATTGCAGAGTTTATTCGCAGCCACAAGAAGAGTGGAACTGCAACAGATGATGAAATTAATGACCAATTGGTTATTCCATTCACACTCGATGCAGATGGGATTGAAGATCTTTTGCAACGTATTCAAGATGCAGGGATTTCGATCACTGATAAAGACGGCAACCCAAGTGCGCGTGTGTTGAACAATGAGGAAGAGCCAGAATTGTCAGATGAGGAATTGCTTGGAAGCAACTCTGCCAAGGTCAACGACCCAGTACGGATGTACTTGAAAGAAATTGGGGTTGTTCCTCTTTTGACCAATGAAGAAGAACAAGAATTGGCTATTTTAGTGGAACAAGGTGATTTGGAAGCTAAGCAACGTCTTGCAGAAGCCAACCTTCGTTTGGTTGTATCCATTGCGAAACGTTACGTTGGTCGTGGAATGCAATTTTTGGATTTGATCCAAGAAGGAAATATGGGCTTGATGAAGGCCGTTGATAAGTTTGACTATACCAAAGGGTTCAAGTTCTCTACCTATGCTACTTGGTGGATTCGTCAGGCCATCACTCGTGCCATTGCAGACCAAGCGCGTACCATTCGGATCCCTGTTCACATGGTGGAAACCATTAACAAGTTGGTTCGTGAACAACGCAATCTCTTGCAAGAATTGGGACAAGATCCAACACCGGAACAAATTGCTGAGCGCATGGATATGACACCAGACAAGGTCCGTGAAATCTTGAAGATTGCCCAAGAGCCTGTTTCTTTGGAAACGCCAATCGGGGAAGAAGACGATAGTCACTTGGGCGATTTCATCGAAGATGAAGTAATTGAAAATCCAGTAGACTACACCACTCGTGTGGTACTACGCGAACAATTGGATGAAGTCCTCGATACCCTGACTGACCGGGAGGAAAATGTTTTGCGCCTTCGTTTTGGTCTCGATGATGGAAAAATGCGGACCTTGGAAGATGTGGGCAAAGTCTTCAACGTGACTCGTGAACGGATCCGTCAGATCGAAGCCAAAGCCCTTCGCAAACTCCGCCACCCAAGCAGAAGCAAACCATTGCGTGACTTTATAGAGGATTAAAAAGATCCTGCGGATCTTTTTAACCCGAGCCCAGAAATTCGGAAGCGAGGCCAGATCCTGCGGATCTTTTTAACCCGAGCCAAGAAATTCTATCGAGAGTAAATAGCAGAAAAAGGAAGTCATATGGCATATACAACTGAGCAAATTGAAGAAATTAAAAATAAAATTTTAAATGCTTTGGAAGAGGTAATCGATCCTGAGCTTGGGATTGATATTGTCAATTTAGGTCTTGTCTACGAGATCCATTTTGACGGTGAAACTGGAGCAACCATCATTGATATGACGCTAACGACCATGGGATGTCCATTAGCGGACCTTCTGACAGATCAGATTCATGATGTTTTAGCAGAAGTAGAAGAAGTGACATCTGTGGATGTGAAGTTGGTCTGGTACCCTGCTTGGACGGTTGAAAAGATGAGCCGTTATGCACGGATCGCACTTGGAATTAGTTAAACATTCTATGCATCAAAATAAATCAGAGGTTGGGGTTTCCCTAACCTCTGATTTATTTATCCCTATTTTTTTGAACAAGTATTTACAAATTCTTAGCAAATTTTCAGATAAAGTTGCAATCATCAAGGGGACAGGGTATAATAGCATAAATAGAAAATAAAGGAGATTTACATGAATCAGTATCCTTTGGTCTACTTGGACCATGTGACAAAGAATTATGGGCATGAAGTTGCTCTCATGGATGTTAGTTTGAACATCCAACCTGGCCGTATTATTGGCCTTTTGGGTCCCAATGGTAGTGGGAAAACAACCATCATTAAATTGATTAATGGTTTGTTGCAACCAAGCCTTGGAAATATCTATATTCATGGGCAATTACCATCCCCAGCTTCTAAAAAAGTGGTTTCCTATTTGCCAGATACAACTTATCTGAATGAAAATATGAAAATTAGTGATGCTATTAACTATTTCCAAGATTTTTATGCAGATTTTAATGTCCAACGAGCTTACCAATTGCTCAACGATTTGCATTTGCAGCCAAATCAAAAATTGAACAGCCTTTCAAAAGGGAACAAGGAAAAAGTGCAATTGATTTTGGTGATGAGCCGTGAAGCTGACTTGTATGTTCTTGATGAACCAATCGGTGGGGTTGACCCAGCAGCGCGTGATTATATTTTGCGGACCATTATTCAAAACAGACGTCCAAACTCTTCTGTCTTGATTTCTACTCACTTGATTGCGGATATTGAGCAAGTTTTGGATGAGGCCATTTTCATCAACCAAGGAAGAATCCTCTTGCATGAAAATACGACTGTTATGCGCAATCAACACGGAAAATCAATCGATGAGATCTTCCGTGATCAATTCCGTGTTTATTAGGAGGAACCCATGTTTGGTAAATTATTAAAATATGAATTTAAATCGACAGCTAAGTGGTATTTATTGATCACCCTGATCGCACTAGGTTTGTCAGTGATTACAGGTGTTATTGGTGGAAGTGCTACAAACGGTTTTGTGAATATGGAAACCAATAGTATGCAAATCATAACGGGGACTCTTGGGATTCTCATTTTTGGAGGAGTCATTGGTCTTTATCTTAGTAACTACTATATTATTATCCGTCGTTTCTATTCCAACTTATACGGACGCGAAGGTTACTTGACCTGGACCCTTCCAGCTAGCCCGCATGCGATCATTTTGTCTAAATTTGTGGGAGCTTTAGTAGCGAGTCTTTACTGCCTATTCCTTCTATTTTTTAGTGGTTTTATCACAATTATTGTGATGGGCGCTGTCATTGGTCAAGACCTCTCTCCTGTATTTAGTATTATCGCTGAGGCTTTTAGTCATTCTATTGCTTATTGGATTATCATCTGGTGGATTTTTACCACAGCTTCAGGAATCTTACTATTTTATGTATCAATCGCACTTGGCCAACTGTTCCAAAATCGTCGTGGATTGAAGGCTATTCTGTTTTTCTTTCTCTTGTGTATTGTGTTAAGTATCATCGGTACAGCAGTCAATCCATTAAAAGATTCATATGCTGTCGGATCTGCATTGGTTTATGGAAATATTGATGATTTTGGACCTAACTTCATACCAGGTCTTATCTATGAAGTCATCAAGATTGTTTCTATGTACTTCACCATTCACTATATCAGCAAGTACAAGTTGAATCTTCAATAATAACATGAAATTGAGCGAGGATGTTCTAGTAAGAAATTTCCTTGTTCAATTTTTTATTTTGCATTTTTTGCTACATTTTGATATACTAATTGTATTCGTTTTGGGGTCGTTACGGATTCGACAGGCATTATGAGGTATATTTTGCAACTCATCTAGCGGATGTAAAACGCCAGTTAAATATAACTGCAAAAAATAATAATTCTTACGCTTTAGCTGCCTAAACACCAGCAGGCGTGACCCGATTCGAATCGCTCGTGTTTGATGACAGGTCTTTATTTTAGCGAGATACGATCTAACTTTGTCTAGGAGTTAGATAAGAGATTGATAGACTCGCAACTACAGGGCTTGAGTTATGTGTCATGTAGCTGTTAAACTAAGACATAACCTATGGTTGTAGACAAATATGCTGGCAGGTGTTTGGACGTGGGTTCGACTCCCACCGGCTCCATATTTTTTATTCATGGAAGATTACTCAAGAGGCTTAAGAGGCCGTGTTGGAAACGCGGTAGGCGTGTAAAAGCGTGCGTGGGTTCGAATCCCATGTCTTCCGTTGTTGAGACATCATTGTGTAGCAGTGGTGTTTTTTTGTACAAAAAAGAGTTCCAAAAGGAGTTATCAAAAATAGACGAGTGAGGGAGGAGAAAACAGTGATTGCACAGCTAGATACCAAATCAGTCTATACCTTTATGGAAAGCCTTGTAACCATAAAAGACTATGTCCAAGTGGCTAAAAGCATGGGGTATGACGCATTGGGAATCATGGATGTAGATAATTTGTATGGTGCTTATGAATTTATCGAAGCCTGTCAGGCCCACAAGCTCAGCCCTTTGGTCGGTTTAGAAGTTGGACTAGAGGTAGACAATGAAACAATTCCGTTTCGGATGATTGCCCTGTCAACGAGGGGCTACCAGAATCTGATGAAGATGTCGACCGTCAAAATGATGGGGAAAAACAATTGGGAAGATGTGAAGCACCTAACAGAAGGAGTAGCAGTTATTGTCCCAGCGCCTTTTGCTAGTGGAGACTTGCCGCTTGGTCTAGATTACTTCATCGGAGTTTTTGCGGATACGCCGGTCCAAGAGTTTAGCCACCCTGTGATTCCTCTTCATACCGTTCGATTTTTTGAGGCGGAAGATGTGGAAGCCATGCAGATGCTGGCAGCCATCAAGGACAATCAAAGCTTGACAGAAACAGGGCCAATTGATCCTACAACGGTCCTTAAAAAACCTCAGGATTTAAAGAGTGATTTTGCAGAGCGCTTTCCGCAAGCTATCACAAATCTGGAAAAACTTGTCCAAGGGATTCAATATGACATTGATACCCAGTTGAAATTGCCTCGCTTCAATCCTCAGAAACCAGCTGTTGAGGAACTGAGAGAATTAGCCCAAGCGGGTCTTCTTCGAAAGAATTTGACCAGTCCGGTCTATCAAGAACGTCTGGAGCATGAATTAGACATTATTCACCAGATGGGCTTTGATGATTATTTCTTGATTGTCTGGGACCTTCTTCGTTTCGGACGGAGTCAAGGCTATTATATGGGAATGGGACGTGGGTCTGCTGTAGGCTCACTGGTAGCCTACGCCCTAGGGATTACAGGGATTGATCCTGTGGAGAAGAACCTCCTGTTTGAGCGCTTTTTAAATGTGGAGCGCTACACCATGCCGGATATTGATATTGATATTCCTGATATCTATCGTCCAGAATTTATCCGCTATGTGCGAGACCGTTACGGGAGTTACCATGCAGCTCAGATCGTGACCTTTTCAACCTTTGGGGCCAAACAAGCCATTCGAGATGTCTTCAAACGTTTTGGGGTACCAGAGTACGAATTGACCTCCATTACCAAGCGGATTGGGTTTAGGGATACACTGGCGATAGCTTATGAACAGAATCTAGCATTTCGACAAGTGATTCATAGTCGAGCAGAATTTGAGCGTGGCTTTGAAATTGCCAAAAGAATAGAAGGCCAACCAAGGCAGACCTCTATCCATGCGGCTGGGGTTGTGATGAGTGACCAGGATTTGACGGATCACATTCCTCTCAAGTATGGAGAAGACATGTTTGTCACCCAGTATGATGCTCATGCGGTTGAAGCCAATGGTCTGTTGAAGATGGACTTTTTGGGTCTGCGAAATTTAACCTTTGTTCAGAAAATGAAGGAAGCCGTCTATGAAAAGTACCAAGAAGAGATCGTGATTGAAGCCATTGATTTAGAAGATCCAGAAACCTTGGCCTTGTTTGCTGCTGGGGATACCAAGGGGATTTTCCAATTTGAACAGGCTGGAGCCATTCGCCTCTTGAGACGAGTGAGACCCAATCATTTCGAAGAAGTGGTAGCGACCACCTCTCTCAATCGTCCAGGGGCTAGTGATTACATTGATAATTTCGTCAAAAGAAAGCACGGCCAAGAAAAAGTTGAGATTCTAGATCCAGCTATTGAAGAAATCTTAAGGCCCACTTATGGGATCATGCTCTACCAAGAGCAGGTCATGCAGGTTGCCCAGCGTTTTGCAGGCTTTAGTCTAGGGAAAGCCGATATTTTACGTCGGGCTATGGGCAAAAAAAATGCAGCTGAAATGCATCAGATGGAAGACGATTTTGTCTCAGGTGCTCTTAAACTTGGGCATACGGAAGAAAAAGCCAAAGAGGTCTTTGCGATCATGGAAAAATTCGCAGGCTATGGGTTTAACCGTTCCCATGCCTATGCCTATTCTGCCTTGGCCTTTCAGATGGCCTATTTCAAGGTCCATTATCCAGATGTTTTCTTTGATGTCATGCTCAATTATTCGAGCAGCGATTATCTGACAGATGCTCTCCAGTTTGATTTTAAAGTCGCGCCATTATCCATCAACACCATCCCTTACAGAGATAAGTTCCAGGATCGAAAAATCTACTTGGGAATGAAAAATATCAAGGGACTCCCGAGAGATTTAGCGTATTGGATCATTGATAATCGCCCCTTTGAAAGTGTCGAAGATTTTATTTTACGACTCCCCAATCAGTATCATAAATTGCCTTTGTTAACACCTTTAGTGGAACTTGGATTGTTTGACATTTTTGAAAAAAATAGGCGCAAGGTGCTTCACAATTTACCGAATTTGTTTGTCTTTGCTGATGAGCTAGGTAGTTTATTTGCAGATTCTAACTATTCCTGGACAGAAGCAGAGGACTTTAGCCAGGCTGAAAAATATGAGAAGGAAGAGGCCATTATTGGGATCGGACTCAGTACCCACCCATTGATTGCGATTGGGCAAACGAGTCCCTACGAGATCCAACCAATTTCTCAACTCATACAAGGAGAGCAGGTACGCATTCTCATTGAGGTACAAAACATTCGAACCATTCGAACCAAGTCAGGTGATCTCATGGCTTTCTTACAAGTCAGTGATACCAAGAAAAAATTGGATGTGACCCTTTTCCCTGAAACCTACAATCGATTTTCCTCCTTGATAAAAGAAGGTGGCTTTTATTACTTGACAGGGAAGATACAAGAGCGTGATGGGCGCTTGCAGATGATTCTAGCAGAGGCACAACTAGCGACCAATGAAAAGTTCTGGATCCAGTTGCTCGATCATCGTCAGGATAAAACGATTCTTTCTATCTTGAAAAAATATCCGGGCCCATATCCTGTGATATTACGCTATGAAGACGAGAAAAAAACTCTTCAATTGAAGGGCTATACCGTCCAGAAAAACAAAGAATTGGAAGATGAACTAAAGAATCTCGTTATGAAAACGATTTATCGGTAAAAACTGCGAAAAATACGAGAATTTTAGTCTTCTTTGTGTTATAATTACGTAGAATGTAAAAGAAAAAAAGGAGCAAACAACGAAATGAAACGTATTGCTGTTTTAACTAGTGGTGGAGATGCCCCTGGTATGAATGCTGCCATCCGTGCAGTTGTTCGTCAAGCAATTTCAGAAGGAATGGAAGTTTTCGGTATCTATGATGGATATGCGGGAATGGTTGCTGGTAAAATTCAGCCCCTTGACGCCTCATCTGTTGGAGATATTATTTCCCGTGGTGGTACCTTCCTTCATTCAGCTCGTTACCCTGAATTCGCACAACGCGAAGGTCAATTAAAAGGGATCGAGCAATTGAAGAAACACGGGATCGAAGGTGTTGTCGTTATTGGTGGAGATGGTTCTTACCATGGTGCGATGCGCTTGACTGAGCTTGGATTCCCAGCTGTGGGTCTTCCTGGTACGATCGACAACGATATCGTCGGAACTGACTTTACAATTGGTTTTGATACGGCAGTCACAACTGCAATGGACGCGATCGATAAGATCCGTGATACTTCATCTAGTCACCACCGTACTTTCGTTATCGAAGTGATGGGACGTAACGCCGGAGATATCGCTCTTTGGGCAGGGATTGCATCTGGTGCAGATGAAATCATCATCCCTGAAGAAGGATTCAAGATCGAAGATGTTGTTGAGAGCATCAAAGAAGGTTACGCAAAAGGTCGTACCCACAACATCATCATCTTGGCTGAAGGCGTGATGTCTGCAGATGAATTTGGTAAAGCGTTGAAAGAAGCTGGTGATGAAAGTGACCTTCGTGTGACTGAGCTTGGCCACATCCAACGTGGTGGTTCACCTACTGCGCGTGACCGTGTTCTTGCTTCACGTATGGGAGCACACGCTGTTAAATTGTTGAAACAAGGAATCGGTGGTGTAGCCGTTGGTATCCGTAATGAAAAAATGGTTGAAAACCCAATCCTTGGTAAAGCAGAAGAAGGAGCCCTCTTTAGCTTGACAGAAGATGGTAAGATTGTGGTAAACAATCCACATAAAGCTGATCTTGGTCTTGCCGAGTTGAACCGTAGCTTGTCTTCAATCTAATTTTATTTCATTAATTCGTTAACCTTGTCTTAAAAAGACAGATATATTAAAAAAGGAGTCATATATATCATGAACAAACGTGTAAAAATCGTTGCAACTTTAGGTCCTGCGGTAGAAATCCGTGGCGGTAAAAAATTCGGTGAAGATGGATACTGGGCTGAAAAACTTGACGTTGAAGCTTCAGCACAAAACATTGCTAAATTGATCGAAGCTGGCGCTAACACTTTCCGTTTCAACTTCTCACACGGTGACCACCAAGAACAAGGTGAACGTATGGCGACTGTTAAACGTGCAGAAGAAATCGCTGGTAAAAAAGTTGGTTACCTTCTTGATACAAAAGGTCCTGAAATCCGTACTGAATTGTTCGAAGGCGAAGCTAAAGAATATTCATACAAGACTGGTGAACGTATCCGCGTTGCTACAAAACAAGGTATCAAATCAACTCGTGAAGTGATTGCTTTGAACGTTGCTGGTGCGCTTGATATCTTTGATGATGTTGAAGTTGGACACCAAGTATTGGTTGATGATGGTAAATTGGGTCTTCGCGTTGTAGAAAAAGATGCTGCAAAACGTGAATTTGTTGTTGAAGTTGAAAACGATGGTATCATCGCTAAACAAAAAGGTGTAAACATCCCTAACACTAAGATTCCTTTCCCAGCACTTGCTGAACGCGATAACGACGATATCCGCTTCGGTTTAGAACAAGGTATCAACTTCATCGCGATCTCATTCGTACGTACTGCAAAAGACGTTCAAGAAGTTCGTGCTATCTGTGAAGAAACTGGTAACAGCCACGTTCAATTGTTTGCGAAAATCGAAAACCAACAAGGTATCGAAAACTTGGATGAAATCATCGAAGTTACTGATGGTATCATGATCGCTCGTGGTGACATGGGTATTGAAGTACCATTCGAAATGGTTCCAGTTTACCAAAAAATGATTACTTCTAAAGTAAATGCTGCTGGTAAAGTTGTTATCACTGCAACAAACATGCTTGAAACAATGACTGAAAAACCACGTGCTACTCGTTCTGAAGTATCTGACGTCTTCAACGCTGTTATCGATGGTACTGATGCTACAATGCTTTCAGGTGAATCTGCAAACGGTAAATACCCACTTGAATCTGTAGCTACAATGGCGAAAATCGACATGAACGCTCAAACACTTTTGAAAGAATATGGTCGTTTGAACCCAGCTTCATTCGAACGTAACTCTAAGACAGAAGTTATGGCTTCAGCTGTTAAAGATGCAACAAACTCAATGGATATCAAATTGGTTGTAACATTGACTAAGACAGGTCACACTGCACGTTTGATCTCTAAATACCGTCCAGATGCTGATATCTTGGCATTGACATTTGACGAATTGACTGAACGTGGATTGATGTTGAACTGGGGTGTTATCCCAATGTTGACAGATGCTCCTTCATCAACTGATGATATGTTCGAAATTGCTGAACGTAAAGCAGTTGAAGCTGGTCTTGTTAAATCTGGTGATGATATCGTTATCGTTGCTGGTGTACCAGTTGGAGAAGCTGTTCGTACAAACACAATGCGTATCCGTACAGTACGTTAATAGACAATTTGATCTTAAAGCCTTGCTGGTTGGTCCGAAAGGATTGACCGCGAGGTTTTTCTTTTTCTTCTGGTGTGTGTTGACAAGAATACTCACTAATGCTTACTTTCTCTTTTTTAAAGATCAAAAACATGGTATAATAAATAAAAAGGAAGGGAGACATACATGCCAAGGAGAGATTTAATTAGAAATGTCATCATTGTCGCTGTACTGGTTTTGGCACTGATTTTGCTTCGAATCTTTGTATTTCATCCATTTAGTATCAATGATAAAATGGCCAATGCTTCTGTGAAAACTGGAGATCTTGTGGTAGCGACTAGAAATGCTCAGGTAGATCGCAGTGATTTGGTCTTATACAAGGTCGGTGGAAAAGAATACCTTGGACGTGTCATTGCCAAAGAAAACGACGAAGTCAGCTACGTAGATGATGTCCTCTATTTGAATGGACAGGCAACACCAGAACCTTACCTGAATAAAATGCTCAACAAACACTTAGCTGCTCCAACGAGTAATGGGTATTATACGGATGATTTCTTTTTATCAGAATTAAAAGGGACCAAGGCTGGTCGTGTACCATCCGATACTTACCTAGTCTTAAATGATAACCGTGGAGATACAGAAGATAGCCGTGAGTTTGGTTATATCCATAAAAATCAGATCGAAGGAGTCGTGAATCTACGTCTCTATCCTCTTAATAAATTTGGATTTATAAAAGTAGAAGAATAGCCGAAAGGCTATTTTTTCTTACAAAAAAACTACTGCAAAAAAGAATTGCAGTAGCTTTTTATTCTGGTTAGATTGAGGTAGAGGGTTCTATTTTTTCTGTTTACTGGTAATTTGGTGAAAGACCTTTTGCCAGTGTTCATGACGCCGCCAGAGACTGGTATGGATCTGGTCATTTAACTCATAGCGAATCAATTTGGTCTTTTGACTGATAGATTCAATTTCGAAATTCTTAAAGGGAATTTGATGTTCTTCCTGCAAACGGACCAGGTCCTCTTTGTGGCTTTCTTGGCCATACTCATTGATGAGGGTGAAGTTGTCTGCTAGGAGGGTTTGGTATTCCTGCTGAGCCTGCAAGCGTTCCTCATAGGTCTTTAATTTGAGAAGGACATTGTCCAGAATCTCATCTTCAGGGATAGAACTTGGCTCCACATGGACATCGATATCAAAGACGCCAAACTGTTCCTTGAGAAGGCGCTCGACCTCTTCGGTAATAGCATGGCTCTCATAAACAGAGAGGTCTGGATTCATTTCGATGACGACATCTAGGTAAATGTTGCTTCCGTAAGTCCGTCCCCGTTGGGATTTGACCCGGCTGACCTTTGGCAATTCCAGAATAGCCGCCTTGTATTTATCCAGGAGACTTTCATCAAAACCATCGGAGAGGCTGAAGGAGGATTCAATGAAAATGTCGTAGGCAGTTTTTAGGATAAAGAAGGTAATAACGATGGCCACTAATTGGTCCACAATCGGATAGTTAAGAGCACTAGCTCCAATCGCAACAGAGGTTCCTAAAGAAGTGACCACGTCAGACAGGTTGTCTTTGGCAGCTGCCTTGAGGGCCTTGGATTGAGCTTTCTTAGCTAAAGTCCGGTTATAAAGATAGACCGCAAACATGACAAGGGCTGATCCAACTCCGACAATGGCCCCTAAAGGATCAATGACAGTGGTTTCCCTACTGAGGATTTTCTGAACGGTATCTCGTAGGACATCGAAGCCCACATAAAACATGATGATGGAAGTTACCAGGCTAGCTAGATCTTCAATCTTCCAATGACCAAATCGGTGGTCGCGGTCAGCTGGCTGGCGGGCCATGCGAATGCCGATGAGAAGGGCGACGTTACTGATAATATCGGATAAGTTATTAAAACCATCCGCGACCAAACTGGAGGAGTGAAGGAGATGTCCTGTTGCTAATTTAGCTGCGGAAAGAATCAGGTAGGCGACAATACTGATCAGGGCTCCACGTTCGGCTAGTTTTAAATTACTTTGTGATTGATTCACTGATAACTCCTCCAGACTTCTGTAGATTTCCTCCTAAGCGAAAAACTTGGATCGTTGTTAATGAGGAAATATTCGTTCTTCTTAAGCCTTTATTATAGCCTTTTTGAGTGCAAAATTCAAATGATGCCAACTGTTTCCAAAAGGAGAAAGGGCGAAAATGTGGTATAATAGAACGATTGAATGAATGAGGAGTATGAGATGAATCCTTTATTGAATGGTATGAATGATCGCCAGGCAGAGGCGGTCCAAACGACAGAAGGTCCCCTTTTGATCATGGCGGGAGCTGGTTCTGGTAAGACACGTGTCCTGACCCACCGCATCGCTTACTTGATCGATGAAAAAATGGTCAATCCTTGGAATATTTTGGCCATTACCTTTACCAATAAAGCTGCTCGGGAGATGAAGGAGCGGGCTTATCAGTTGAATCCAGCCACCCAAGATTGCTTGATTGCGACCTTCCACTCTATGTGTGTGCGCATCCTTCGTCGAGATGCGGATCATATTGGTTACAATCGTAACTTCACTATTGTCGATCCAGGTGAGCAACGGACCTTGATGAAGCGGATTTTGAAGTCCTTGAATTTGGATCCTAAGAAATGGAATGAACGGACTATTTTGGGGACTATTTCCAATGCTAAAAATGACTTGATCGATGAAGTGGCCTATGCCGCCCAGGCTGGAGATATGTATACCCAGATCGTCGCCAAGTGTTATGAGGCTTACCAAAAGGAACTCCGTCAGTCGGAAGCAGTGGACTTTGATGATTTGATTATGCTGACCTTGCGTCTTTTTGATCAGCATCCAGATGTGCTGACCTATTACCAGCAGAAGTTCCAATACATCCACGTAGACGAGTATCAAGATACTAACCATGCCCAATACCAATTAGTCAAACTTTTGGCTTCACGTTTTAAAAATATCTGTGTCGTTGGGGATGCGGACCAGTCTATTTATGGCTGGCGGGGAGCAGATATGCAGAATATCCTGGACTTTGAGAAGGATTATAAGGAAGCTAAGGTCGTCCTCCTAGAAGAGAATTACCGCTCGACTAAGACGATTTTGCAAGCAGCCAATGATGTCATCAAAAACAATCGCCACCGCCGTCCGAAGAATCTCTGGACACAAAATGAAGACGGGGAAGAAATTGTCTATTATCGGGCTAATGATGAGCAGGATGAAGCTGTCTTTGTTGCTAAAACGATTGAAGAGCTTAGTCGCGAAGCTGGCTACAAACACCGTGATTTTGCAGTTCTCTACCGGACCAATGCCCAGTCACGGACCATTGAAGAAGCGCTACTCAAGTCCAACATTCCTTACACCATGGTAGGGGGCACCAAGTTCTACAGCCGGAAGGAAATTCGGGATGTCATTGCTTATCTGAACTTGATTGCCAACCTCAGTGACAATATCAGTTTTGAGCGCATTATCAATGAACCCAAGAGGGGAATCGGGCCAGGTACAGTGGATAAGATTCGTGACTTTGCCCAACTGCAAGAGTCTTCACTCCTGGATGCTTCAGCCAATATCATGCTCTCAGGCATTAAAGGAAAGGCAGCTCAATCCATCTGGGACTTTGCCAATCTCATTCTTGATTTGAGAGAAAGATTGGACCAGCTGACCATTACAGAGTTGGTCGAAGAAGTCCTTGACAAGACGGGCTATATGACGGCCCTAACCAATCAGGGAAATTTGGAAAGTCAGGCTCGCATCGAGAATATCCAAGAGTTCTTGTCTGTTACCAAGAATTTTGATGAAAATGGAGAGACCGTCGAAGACGAATCAGGTGTGGAAACCTTGAGTCGCTTCTTGAACGATTTGGCTTTGATTGCCGATACAGATGATGGGGCCCAAGAAACTTCAGAAGTCACCTTGATGACCCTTCACGCGGCTAAGGGATTGGAGTTTCCAGTTGTCTTCTTGATTGGAATGGAAGAAAATGTCTTTCCTCTTAGTCGTGCAGCAGAGGATCCAGATGAGTTGGAGGAAGAACGTCGCCTGGCATATGTGGGGATCACGCGGGCAGAGAAAGTTCTCTTCTTGACCAATGCTAACTCACGTTTGCTCTTTGGACGGACCAGCTACAACCGCCCGACGCGTTTCATCAATGAAATTAGCTCGGATTTATTGACCTACCAAGGATTAGCCCGTCCAGTTAATACCAGCTTTAAGGCTTCTTATAGCAATGGAGGCGGAACGACCTTTGGAAAAGGCATGAGCCTGTCACAAGCCCTTCAAGAGCGCAAGAGACAAGCAGCCCCAAGTGCTCTCACGTCATCAAGCCTCCCCTTTGGCAATAGCAACCGTTCTAGCGCCAAAGAAAGCGTCGCATGGGCCATTGGCGACATTGCCGTTCACAAGAAGTGGGGCGAAGGAACCGTGCTTGAAGTATCTGGTAGTGGTAGTACCCAAGAACTCAAGATCAACTTCCCAGAAGTGGGTCTCAAAAAACTCTTGGCCAGTGTCGCGCCGATTGAGAAGAAATAAACTAAAGCCAGTAAGCTAAGTCCACTGTTTCAGATTATAAATAAGCAACATCTTTTCAGAAATCTAAAGTTATTACTGAATGAGACTATTGAAAAAAATATTTTGGAACTAGTGCAAAATAGATTGAGACTTTTCGCCGTGAGGAAAGCATCAGAAACGCATTAGTTTCTGGTGCTCGGTAGATTTGAGACGTAAGGCTCAAATCTAAGGTATGGAATCCCAAAGGGAGTCGCTACCGTCCGTCCTCACCTAAGGAAAGTCTCTATAAAAGAATGAATATTTACTTAAAACCAGCAAGCTTCGTTTGTTGGTTTTGATTTTACTGGTGGCATGATATAATATACTAAGAATAGAGAAAGAGGCATACTATGAACGAAATCAAGTGTCCCAACTGTGGGGAAGTCTTTACAGTCAATGAAAGTCAATACAGCGAACTCTTGTCACAGGTACGGACAGCAGAGTTTGACAAGGAAATTCATGAGCGGATTCGGCAAGAGTTGGCTTTAGCTGAGCAAAAGGCCCTTAATGAGCAGCAAGAGAAGTTAGCTAAGAAGGACCAAGAAATTGCCCAGTTACAAAACCAGATTCAACAGTTTGATACTGAAAAAGAATTGGCCAAAAAAGAGGTGGAGCAAACAGCTAGCCAAAGCCTGCTAGAGAAAGAAAAAGAAGTGCAAGCGCTGGAAAATCAATTGGCTACCTTACGCTTGGAGCATGAGAACCAGCTGCAAAAGACGCTTTCTAATTTGGAGAAGGAGCGTGATCAGGTACAAAACCAATTGCTCCTTCAAGAGAAGGAAAACGAACTGTCCCTAGCTTCTGTCAAGCAAAACTACGAAGCCCAGCTTAAGGCAGCCAATGAACAGGTCGAGTTCTACAAGAATTTTAAGGCCCAACAGTCGACCAAGGCCATCGGGGAAAGCTTGGAGCAGTATGCGGAAAGTGAATTCAACAAAGTTCGCAGTTTTGCCTTTCCAAATGCCTATTTTGAAAAGGACAACAAGGTCTCTGCGCGTGGGTCTAAAGGCGACTATATCTTCCGCGAGTGCGATGAAAATGGGGTAGAGATTATCTCCATTATGTTCGAGATGAAAAATGAAGCTGACGGGACAGAGAAGAAGCATAAGAACGCGGATTTCTACAAGGAATTGGACAAGGACCGTCGAGAAAAAAACTGTGAATATGCGGTTTTAGTGACCATGCTTGAGGCAGATAATGACTACTTCAACACAGGGATTGTCGATGTTAGCCACGAGTATGAGAAGATGTATGTGGTGCGTCCTCAGTTCTTTATCCAGATCATTGGGCTCCTGCGTAATGCGGCCCTCAATTCCCTCAAATACAAGCAGGAATTGGCGCTTGTTCGTGAACAAAATATCGACATCACCCACTTTGAAGAAGACCTGGATGCTTTCAAAGTTGCCTTTGCTAAGAACTACAACTCAGCTTCCGTCAACTTCGGTAAGGCCATCGATGAAATTGACAAGGCTATTAAACGGATGGAAGAAGTTAAGAAGTTCTTGACTACATC
The DNA here is from genome assembly GCA_032477695.1 of Streptococcus parasanguinis. Taxonomy (GTDB): domain Bacteria; phylum Bacillota; class Bacilli; order Lactobacillales; family Streptococcaceae; genus Streptococcus; species Streptococcus parasanguinis_Y. Next base: position 80,426 of record JAWDWJ010000001.1, on the reverse strand, counting down.
AGAAAATCAACTTCGTCTTGCTAACAACAAGTTGGATGATGTTTCCGTTAAAAAATTGACACGGAAAAATCCAACCATGAAGGCTAAGTTTGATGCCTTGAAGGAAGAATAGGAGAATCCTATGCAGATACGAAAAGCAACCATGAAAGATGCTGAAGCCCTACTGTCTCTATACGAAGACTTGGGCTATCCAACGACCGCTTCTAAGCTGTCTCGACGTTTAGAAATGATTCTTTCTCAGCCGCATTATGGCTGTCTTTTAGCTGAAAGAAACGGAGAAATTTTAGGTTTCTTAGGTTATGCAAAGCTCTTCTTTTTTGAAGCAGATGGATCTTACTATCGTATTTTAGCTTTGTCAGTTGCAAAAGAAACAAGACGACAAGGAATTGCTAGTAGGCTAATCGATGAATTGAAAAAACAAGCGGTAAAAGAAGGAGTTGAGGCACTGGCTCTAAATAGTGGATTAACCGCTGAACGAAATGCTGCACATCAGTTTTATCAGGCAGTTGGATTTGAAAAAGTGACTGCTGGCTTTGCCTTGCATTTAAAAACTCAACCTAAATAAATCATGAAAAAATAGTAGAGGGAACGAAGTAATGTCTTCAACAAAAGTGAAAACCTTATATTTTAACGAAAAGAGCATGGACTATGTAACATTTGGTAAAGGTAAACAGCCATTAGTGATCATACCAGGCTTGGGGGATGGGTTACAGACCGTTAAAGGAAAGGCACAACTCTTTTCTCTCTCGTATCGTCTACTTGCTAAGCGATATAAGATCTATGTTTTTTCTCGAATCAATGAGTTGAGACAGGGCTATACGACGCGGGATATGGCAGCAGATGTAGCAGAAGCAATGGAGACACTAAACCTAGATACCGCTTATGTTATGGGGATTTCACAAGGTGGAATGATTGCCCAATGGTTGGTGGCGGATTTCCCTGAAAAGGTTCAAAAGCTCATTTTAGCCGTGACCACTGCAAAACCTAGTCAACTTGCTAGAGAACGAATTGAGCATTGGCAAAAACTTAGTCAATCTGGAAATTTTAAGCATCTCATGCTGGATATTGCAAAGCATTCCTATACGCAAAAGAGTTATCAAAAGTGGCGGTTGCTTTATAATATTATGGGTTGCTTGGGACGAATCAAAGATGAGAAACGAATTGCCATTCAGTCTCAGTCTTGCCTTACTCATGATAGCCTTGAGGTCTTAAAAGAAATTCAATGTCCGACTTTGGTTCTTGGTGCGCTTGAAGATGATGTGATTGGTGTGGACGGATCTAAGGAACTAGCAAAAGCGATTTCGAGCTGTCAGCTCCTTATTCTTAAGCATTCTGGGCATGCTCTTTATGAAGAAAATAAAGCATTTCAAGAGGCCGTCTGTGAATTCTTAAACTAAAAAAGCTGGAATATTTTCCAGCTTTTTTATGTTAGTTAAATCGCAAAGAGATCATTTAGGTTTTCTGCCATGGTTGGGTGAGTAAAGATTTGTTTTGCGATGTAAGTATAAGGGATCTTGTTGTCCATGGCCATGGTAATCTGGTTGATGATTTCGCCTGCAGCTTCTCCAAAGAGCGTCACTCCAAGAATTTCTTTTGTTTCTGGGTTGACCACGGCTTTGAAGGCACCTCGAAGGTCTGCATTGACATGTCCACGAGGCATGGCAGCAACTGGCAATTCTTTAACAGCAACTGGAAGTCCTTTGTCACGTGCTTCTTGCTCGGTCAAGCCGACTTGGGCAAGTGGAGGAGCAATAAAGAGTGTTGTCGCATAATTTCTACGAGTTTCGAGATTGTAGCTACCATCGCCTGTAAGGTAGTTGAAGACAATGCGGAAGTCATCGAGTGACATGTAAGTGAACTGAGGACCACCATTGACATCCCCAACTGCAAAGACACCAGGGACGCTGGTTTCTAAATGACGGTTGACTTGGATTGCTCCACGATCAGTGACTTGGATATCTGTGTTTTCAAGACCAAGTCCAGCGATGTTTGGTTTACGTCCTGTTGCGTAGAGAAGGATATCAAACTCGAAGTCTCCCTTATCTGTGACAACCGTTAAGCTGTTTTGGCCATCTTTGATTTCTTGGGTATGAACGCCTTGCAAGAATTGAATGCCATCTTCTTCAAGGTAGCTTTTTGCAAGAGCTGCAATACTTGGCTCGATCCGTGGCAAGAATGTTTCAGAAGCATCCAATACCGTTACTTGGCTACCCAAGGTATTATAGAGATGAGCAAATTCCAATCCGATTGGTCCACCACCAAGGACACCGAGGCGTTTAGGTAGGTTTTCCAAACGTTGAATACCGGTTGAATCCACGGCAAATTTACTTTCAGCTAATCCTGGGATCGGAAGGACATTTGGAACAGCACCAGTATTAATAATAATGGTTTCAGCTGTCAATTCTTCCTTTTCATCTCCAGCTTGAATTTCGATGACCTTGTTAGAAACGAAACGAGCCGTCGCATCGATAATGTCTACGCCAGTTCCAGCAATGGTTGCGTAGTTCTTGCCGTTGAGACGAGTCGTCACTGCATTTTTCTCATTCATGGCTTGCTCAAAATCCAAGCCTTTTTCTGCTGCAACAATCAAGGTCTTGGTTGGAATACAAGCGATATTGATACAAGTACCACCGTACATAGATTTGCTCTTTTCAATCAGAGCGACTTTTTTTCCTTGGCTTGATAATTTCGCTGCGAGTGTTTTACCAGCTTTACCAAATCCAATCACAATAACATCATACATTAACATATGTTACACCTTCTTTCGCTTTCTATTGTATCAAACCCATTTTAAAAAGTCTGAAATCTGCTACGGGATTTTTTAGGAGCTCATGAGAAGGGGGAAAGAGGGACAAGAAGTCTTGTTTCATGGTATAATAAAGGGTCGGTGGCCAGGATGGTCACACAAGAGTTAGAAAGAGCAAATCAGATGGACGGAATTATCAATGTAAAAAAGGAAGCAGGCATGACCTCACATGATGTGGTCTTTAAACTGCGAAAAATCTTAGGAACTAAGAAGATCGGTCATGGGGGAACGCTGGATCCAGATGTGGTGGGAGTGCTTCCGATTGCAGTTGGCAAGGCGACCCGGATGGTCGAATTTATGCAAGATGAAGGCAAGATCTATGAAGGAGAAATCACTTTGGGATTTTCTACCACGACGGAGGATGCCAGCGGTGAAATCGTAGAGCAGACCCCAGTGGAAGCCCCTTTAGATGCAGCAGAGGTCGATCGCATGATTGCCCAAATGGTGGGAGAAATCGAGCAAGTACCACCTATGTATTCCGCGGTCAAGGTCAATGGACGTAAGCTCTATGAATATGCGCGGGCAGGAGAAGAAGTGGAACGCCCTGTCCGGCAGGTAACCATTTATGAATTCACACGCACCAGTGAGATTGGCTACGAGGAAGGTCTAGCCCGTTTTCGTTTCCGGGTCAAATGCAGCAAGGGCACCTATATCCGGACCTTGTCTGTGGACCTTGGTCAGAAACTGGGCTATGCTGCCCATATGTCTCATCTGACACGGACCAGTGCTGCCGGTTTGTTACTGGCTGATGCCCTGACCTTGGAAGAAGTGGCTGAAAAAGTAGCCCAAGGAGATTTGAGCTTCCTTCATCCTCTTGAAATTGGGACAGGAGATCTAGAAAAAGTAGAGCTGACAGCAGAAGAGGTTGGCGAAGTCCAAGTAGGACGCTTTATTCCAGTCGAGAGCGAAGCCAGAGAGTTAGCTGCTTTTTACCAAGGGAAATTGGTAGCCATTTTAGAAAAAAGAGAAGAACTTTACAAACCTCGAAAAGTTTTTCTAACAGAAAGTGTGTTACAATAAATTCATGAATATTCGTACGATAACAACTGCTAACCAGATCCACTTAGAGAATGAGACAGTTTTGGTTCTGGGCTACTTTGATGGCCTGCATCTGGGGCATCAAGAACTCTTTAAAAAGGCGCGTCAGATCGCGGATGAAAAAGGCTTGAAGGTTGCTTTGTTAACCTTCCCTGAATCTCCTAAGTTGGCCTTTGTTCGCTACCAACCAGAATTGTTGCTCCATTTGCAAAGCCCTGAGGATCGGTTCCAAAAATTAAACGAACTAGGAGTGGATGAGCTCTTTCTCATTGATTTTACGACTGATTTTGCTTCTAAAACAGCTAAAGAATTTGTTGATCAATTTGTCAAAGCCTTGAGAGCCCGAGTTTTAATTGCTGGATTTGATTATAGTTTTGGCTCTGATAAGAAAACTGCCTCTGACTTAGCTGCTTATTTTGATGGTCAGGTGGAAGTCATTTCTCCTGTATTGGATCAGGGGGAAAAGATCAGTTCGACCCGCATCCGTCAAGCTGTCATAGAAGGACGGGTCAAAGAAGCTGCACGGTTGCTTGGTCATCCCTTGTCCAGTCGGGGAATTGTTGTCCATGGAGATGCGCGTGGTCGGACTATTGGTTACCCTACAGCCAATCTAGCGCCAATCGATCGGACCTATCTACCATCAGATGGAGTCTATGTAGTTGATGTCGATTTTAAAGGGCATACCTATCGGGGCATGGCTTCTGTCGGGAAGAATATTACCTTTGATGGGAAGGAGCTTCGGTTTGAAGTCAATCTTTTTGACTTTTCAGGAGACATCTACGGTCATACCCTGACCATTCACTGGTTAGATAAGATTCGAGAAATGGTCAAATTTGATGGGATAGATCAACTAGTGGCTCAACTAGAAGAAGATGAAGCAGTTTCACGAAACTGGACCGAGGATTAGGAAGCTACCTAGTCCTTTTTTCTGCTGTCTTTTGGGGAATAATGAAAGTGGTTTCTTTTTTTCTACTGAAATTCAGAAAAATCGTCGAGAAATCAAAAAAGCGCTTTTCAAGCACCTAATTTTTTTGTATAATAGAGTTAGATAGTTATATATAAAAAAAGAAGTGAACCACATGATTACATTATTTTTATCACCGAGTTGTACATCATGTCGAAAAGCTCGGGCTTGGTTAAAAAAGCACGATGTTCCATTTAAAGAACACAATATAATGACAAGTCCTTTGAGCAAACAGGAGTTGACAAGTATATTGGCCTTGACCGAAAACGGAACAGACGACATTATTTCAACTCGTTCAAAAATTTTTCAAAAATTGGATGTTGATGTTGAAGATTTATCGATCTCAGCCTTGATTCATCTGATTGAGGAAAATCCAAGTCTCTTACGGAGACCGATTATTTTAGATAACAAGCGCATGCAAATCGGCTTTAACGAAGACGAAATTCGGGCCTTCTTGCCGCGGAGTTATCGAAAACAAGAGTTACGCTCTGCCACTCTAAGAGCAGAAATAAACTAAGAAGTATGTCGAATGCAAAAAAATTATAGTTACCCACTGGACTTATCGTGGAGCACTGAAGAGCTTGCTTCAGTGCTTTCTTTTTACAATAAAGTTGAAGAAGCCTATGAAAGTAAGGTAGAGGCCAAAGAATACATGGAAGCCTACCGCGCTTTTAAGAAGGTCGTGCCTAGTATTGGAGAAGAAAAACGTCTCGGACGGGAGTTCGAAGAAGTGAGCGGTTATTCTCTCTATCGTGCGACCCAGGCTGCAAAGCAAAAAGAGGAAGGATGGTTTTCTCTTGAAGAATAAGTTAGAGTTTGCCAAACAAATCGTTTTAGAGGCTGGAGACTACTTGCGTCTTCATCTTCATGATGACTTGATGATCTCAAAAAAGACTGGGCCGACAGATTTAGTAACCCAGATGGACCAACAGGTTCAAAATGATTTGGTTGAAAAAATCACAAATCGCTACCCAGAAGATCGGATTTTTGCGGAGGAAGATGGCCTTCGTTCACCGATTTCAGAAGGATCCGTTTGGGTGATTGATCCCATTGATGGGACCAATAATTTTGTAACCCAAAAGGAAGATTTTGCGGTCATGGTGGCCTATTTTGAAGACGGAATTGGTCGGTTTGGCCTGATCTACGATGTTATGCGGGATTACCTTTTTTACGGGGGTGGAGAATTTCCAGTTTATCGCAATGAGGTTGAATTGACGCCCTTTGTAGATCAGCCTTTAGAGAACTTTCTGATTGCGTCAAATGTCGGTATGCTTGAGAAAAATGACTGGGGCATGGCCGATCTTGGTATGGATTCACTAGGAATCCGGGTCTATGGCAGTGCCGGTATTAGTTTTTCAAAAATTCTCTCAGGTGGTATTTTAGCTTACTTTAGCTATATCTGGCCATGGGACTATGCAGCCGCAGCGATCATGGGCGAACGGTTAGGCTATACCGCCCTAAATCTAAATGGGGATAAACCTAATTACCAGACAGTCGAACCCATTATGATGGTTCCAAAGGTGAAGTTAACAGAGATTCAAACCTATCTTAAGAAAGGGAGAAGTTAAATGAATTTTCCCAATGGTTTTAAAGAAAAATACCAGCATCTTCTAGGTGAGGATGCTGCTGCTTTTTTTGCGACCTTTGATCAAGAAGCAGTATCAGCCTTTCGCACTAATCCCTTGAAAGAAGCGCAAAAAGCATTTGATGATCCGATTCCCAATACCCCTTGGGGACATTATGGAAAGGTCTCAGGGAAATCCATCGAACACGCGACGGGCTTAGTCTATTCACAAGAACCAGCAGCTCAGATAGTGGCCCAAGTCGCCCATCCAAAGCCTGGGATGAAGGTCCTAGACTTAGCCGCAGCACCTGGTGGTAAGACGACGCAACTCTTGTCTTATTTGGACAATCAAGGACTCTTGGTCTCCAATGAAATCCACAAGGGTCGCTCGAAAATTCTCGTAGAGAATGTCGAACGTTTCGGTGCCCAAAATGTATTGGTAACCAATGAGTCAGCCGATCGCCTGGCAAAAGTTTTCTCAGGCTTTTTTGATCTGATTGTATTAGATGCTCCTTGTTCGGGTGAGGGGATGTTTCGTAAGCAACCAGATGCCATGGACTATTGGTCTGTCGAATATCCTCGAGAGTGTAGTCTTCTTCAAAGAGAAATTCTGGAGGATGCCCTCAAGATGTTGGTCCAAGGTGGTTCCTTGGTTTATTCAACCTGTACCTGGGCTCCAGAGGAAAATGAAGAAATTGTATCCTGGCTTTTGGAAAACTATGATCTGGAGCTGGAAACGATCGAGAAGATCAATGGTATGGCAGAAGGCATTGACTATCCAGAAACCGCGCGTATGTATCCTCATCGCTTTAAAGGGGAGGGCCAATTTGTCGCTAAGTTTCGTTATCTAGGAGAGAATCGGCCTGCTAAAATCCCTTCCAAAAAGGACCAATTATCTGCTGAACAAAAGAAATGGTGGCAGGAATTTGCTAAGAAACATTTGAAGATTACTCTAGAAGGGGTTCTTGAAACCTTTGGTGACGAGCTGTATTTGGTTCCACTTGGTTTACCTGATTTGCGAAAAGTAAAAATTGCCCGAAATGGCTTGCACCTAGGAACCTTCAAGAAAAATCGATTTGAACCTAGTTTTGCCCTTGGTCTAGCATTGAGACCGTGTGAAGTCAAAGAGACCGTTTCGATCACGCCTGAGGACTTTGTTCATTATGTGGCGGGAGAGACAGTTCAATTGAAGGAAACGCATCCAAATGGATGGTACCAGGTCCTTGTAGAAGGCAATGGTTTGGGCTTTGCCAAAGTGACCGGGCAAACCCTGAAAAATTTCTATCCAAAGGGGCTTCGTTTTAGGTAAAATGCTGGGCAAAGAACCCGTTCTATGATATAGTGGAAGTACAGTTTTTTTTGAAAAAAACTTGTCAAAATCATAAGTGAAATAGTGAATTATCAAGGAGACATGATTTGAAAAAGTCTAAAAAGCTGATCTTAGGACTAGCGACGATCGCATTAGCAGGAAGTTTATCTGCTTGTGCTTCTTGGATCAATCGCGGAGAATCCATCACTGCTGTTGGATCCACTGCCTTGCAACCCTTGGTTGAAGGAGTGGTAGATCGCTACATTGAAGAACATCCTGGTAAGATTGTGAATGTACAAGGAGGAGGTTCTGGTACAGGACTTTCACAAGTTCAATCAGGTGCTGTGGACATCGGAAATAGTGACCTGTTTGCAGAGGAAAAGTCTGGGATCGATGCCTCTAGTCTGGTCGATCATCAGGTAGCCGTAGCAGGGACAGCCATCATTGCTAATAAAAATATCTCAATCGACAATCTGACAACGGAGCAATTGCGAAAGATCTTTACAGGTGAATATACCAACTGGAAGCAGTTGGGTGGTCCAGATCTTGAGATCACGATTGTGAACCGTGCCGTAGGTTCTGGTAGCCGTGCTGTTTTTGATGCCATTATCATGGATGGCAAACAACCCAAGCAGGCCCAAGAGCAAGACTCTAATGGAATGGTGAAAAACATCGTTTCTCAAACTCCAGGAGCCATCTCTTATCTAGCCTTTACCTACTTAGATAGCAGTGTCAAAACCATGAAGCTCAATGGTTATCAACCAACCAAAGCCAATGTCGTCAACAACAACTGGCCAATCTGGTCTTACGAACATATGTATACCAAGGGAAAACCCAATGAGTTGTCTAAAAAATTCATTGACTACATGATGACGGATGAAGTTCAGCAAAAAGTTGTTGGCAAGATGGGCTATATTCCAATCAATGATATGAAAGTCACCCGTGATTTAAAAGGGAATGTGACAAAAAAATAAAAGAATTAGGTAAAAAATGAACGAAGTAGCAAAAAAAATGCTGACGAAATCAAAAAACTCCCGCCTAGAAAAATTTGGGAAAACCATTACCTTTCTATGTATGAGTTTGATTGTTGTCGTCGTTGCCATGATTTTGATTTTCGTGGCCCAAAAAGGTTTATCGACTTTCTTTGTCAATAAAGTCAATATCTTTAGTTTTCTATTTGGGAGCTCTTGGAATCCTGCTGCAAAGGAATTTGGAGCCCTACCCATGATTTTAGGTTCCTTTATTGTAACCTTGCTTTCTGCCCTCTTGGCAACGCCGTTTGCCATTGGTGCAGCAGTCTTCATGACAGAAGTCTCTCCTAAGGGAGCTCGTTTCTTGCAACCAGCAATTGAGCTCTTAGTGGGGATTCCTTCAGTTGTTTATGGATTCATTGGTCTTCAAGTGGTTGTCCCATTTACGCGTAGTCTCTTTGGCGGGACTGGTTTTGGGATCCTCTCAGGGGTCTTTGTCCTCTTTGTTATGATCTTACCAACTGTTACCTTTATGACGACCGATAGCCTCCGAGCTGTACCCCGTCATTACCGGGAAGCTAGCATGGCCATGGGAGCGACCCGCTGGCAAACCATTTGGCATGTCACGCTTAAGGCAGCCCGCTCTGGAATCTTTACAGCGGTCGTCTTTGGAATGGCGCGTGCCTTTGGGGAAGCCTTGGCTATCCAGATGGTGGTTGGAAATTCTGCAGTGGTGCCAACCTCGCTCACAACACCAGCTTCCACCCTCACCTCTATTTTGACCATGGGAATCGGAAATACCGTCATGGGTACGGTCAATAACAATGTTCTTTGGTCACTCGCCTTGGTATTGCTCCTCATGAGTCTTGCCTTTAACAGTGTGATTAAACTGATTACGAAAGAAAGAGGTAAGAAGAACTATGCACGCTAAACGAATGGATAAAATTGCGACAGGAGTGCTGTATGCTATTTCAGGGATCATCGTTGCGATTCTTGCCTCATTAATCCTTTATATTTTGGTCCGTGGCTTGCCCCATGTATCTTGGCACTTCTTGACTGGGAAATCTTCTTCTTACCAAGCAGGAGGAGGGATCGGAATTCAATTGTATAATTCCTTCTTCCTCTTGGTCATTACCTTGGTGATTTCCTTCCCACTTTCTCTTGGAGCTGGGATTTACCTTTCTGAGTACGCTAAAAAAGGGCGTTTGACCAATTTGGTTCGTACCTGTATTGAGATCTTGTCTTCCTTGCCATCTGTTGTTGTAGGTCTCTTTGGTTACTTGGTCTTTGTTGTCCAGTTCAAATATGGATTTTCGATCATTTCAGGGGCCTTGGCCTTGACCGTCTTTAACCTACCTCAGATGACCCGTAATATCGAAGATAGCTTGCAGCACGTCCATCATACGCAGCGCGAAGCAGGTTTAGCACTGGGCTTGTCTCGCTGGGAAACCGTGATTCATGTCGTGGTACCGGAGGCTCTTCCAAGCATTATTACTGGGGTCGTATTGGCATCAGGACGGATCTTCGGGGAAGCCGCTGCCTTGATCTATACAGCAGGTCAATCGGCTCCAGCTCTTGATTGGTCAAACTGGAACCTCTTTAGTGTGACGAGTCCGATTTCGATCTTCCGTCAGGCTGAAACCTTAGCCGTCCATATCTGGAAGGTCAACAGTGAAGGAACCATTCCAGACTCGATCGAAGTCTCAGCTGGTTCTGCCGCCGTTCTTTTGATCTTTATCTTGATCTTTAACTTTGGAGCCCGCAAACTCGGAAGTTACCTCCATAAAAAATTAACATCTGCTTAAAGGAGAAGAAATGTCAAAATACAATTGGGATGAGAGACACATCATTACTTTTCCTGAAGAAAAGGTGGTCCTATCGACTAAAGATTTGCATGTCTATTATGGAACGAACGAGTCCATAAAAGGCGTCGACATGCAGTTTGAAAAGAATAAGATTACAGCCTTGATCGGTCCTTCAGGATCTGGGAAATCAACCTATCTTCGTAGTTTGAACCGGATGAATGATACCATCGATATTGCGCGTGTTACGGGTGAAATTTGGTATGAAGGAATCGATGTTAACCGTCCAGATATCAATGTCTATGAAATGCGCAAGCACATCGGGATGGTTTTCCAACGGCCCAATCCTTTTGCCAAATCAATATACAAAAACATCACCTTCCCGCATGAACGCGCTGGGGTGAAAGATAAGAAGATCTTGGACGAATTGGTCGAAACTTCTTTGAAACAGGCAGCTCTATGGGATCAGGTCAAGGATGATCTTCATAAATCAGCCCTGACACTTTCAGGTGGTCAACAGCAACGACTTTGTATCGCGCGAGCCATCTCTGTGAAGCCAGATATCTTACTCATGGATGAGCCTGCTTCAGCGCTTGATCCGATCGCGACAGCGCAATTAGAAGAAACCATGCTTGAGTTGAAGAAGGATTATACCATTGTCATCGTGACCCACAGCATGCAACAAGCAGCCCGTGCTAGCGATTATACCGGTTTCTTCTATCTTGGAAACCTCATTGAGTACGATAAGACTTCGAATATTTTCCAAAATGCGAAATTGCAATCGACCAACGATTATGTATCGGGTCACTTTGGATAAAGTAAAATGACAACAAAAAGGAAAATAGAATGACAGAACCAATATTGCAAGTCAAGGACTTGTCGGTTTATTACAATAAAAAGAAGGCTCTAAATAGCGTCTCCTTGGACTTTGCTCCAAAGGAGATTACAGCCTTGATTGGTCCTTCAGGATCAGGGAAATCTACCCTTTTAAAAGCCATTAACCGCATGGGGGACCTCAACCATGAGGTCACTACCACAGGAACCATCCTCTACAATGGACATAATATCTATGGACCACGGACCGATACGGTCGAATTGCGTAAGGAAATCGGAATGGTCTTCCAACAGCCCAATCCTTTCCCAATGTCCATTTATGATAATGTGACCTATGGATTGATGATTAATGGTGTCAAGGACAAGGCTGTCTTGGATGAAGCAGTTGAAACCTCTTTGAAACGCGCGTCCATCTGGGATGAAGTCAAGGATCGCCTGCATGATTCGGCGATCGGACTTTCCGGTGGTCAGCAACAGCGGGTCTGTGTGGCGCGGGTTCTTGCGACCAGTCCAAAGATTATTCTTTTGGATGAGCCAACTTCAGCGCTGGACCCGATTTCAGCTGGTAAAATTGAAGAAACCTTGTATGGACTAAAAGACCGCTACACCATGCTCTTGGTGACACGCTCCATGCAACAAGCGAGTCGGATTTCCGATAAAACAGCCTTTTTCTTGGATGGGGATTTGATCGAGTACAATGACACCAATGAAATGTTCTTGAACCCAGCTAAGAAAGAAACAGAAGACTATGTCTCTGGTAAATTTGGATAGGAAGAAAATAAAATGTTACGAGTTCAATTTGAAGAAGATTTAGAGAAGTTGCATAACCAGTTTTATGCAATGGGAAATGAAGTGTTGAGTCAGATCAACCGTACGGTCCGCGCTTTCGTGACCCATGACCGTGAATTGGCCCGCCAAGTTATCGAAGATGACGCGGAGATCAACGACTACGAAGTGAAGTTAGAGCGCAAATCCTTTGAGATTATTGCCCTTCAACAGCCCGTTTCACAAGACCTTCGTATCGTGATGACTGTCTTAAAAGCGGTCTCCGACTTAGAGCGGATGGGTGACCACGCAGTATCGATTGCCAAGGCAACGATTCGCATGAAAGGGGAAGTCCGCATCCAATCTGTTGAGGAAGAGATCAGCAAGATGGGCCGTGAAGTCAAAGATTTTGTCGAAGCGACATTAGATGTTTACCTCAAAGGCGATGTGGATTTGGCCTATGAAGTTGCGACACGAGATGAAGTCATCAACCATTACTTCGATAGCATCCAAGAATTAGCAACAGAAGAAATTCGGAAAAATCCAGAGTCCATCGTGACTGGTCGTGATTATTTCCAGGTGATCAACTTCTTGGAACGCATCGGAGATTATGCAAAAAATATCTGTGAATGGGTAGTTTACTTTGAAACAGGTAAAATTATCGAAATGTAAGATCTTGGAGTCTTTTCGATCTCAGACAGGCATTGTCATGCTTGTCTTTTCTTTTATCCCAACTTTGTGATAAAATAGTTTTATTAGGGCTTTTGATTGGAAAAGCGTGAAACATTTAAAGGAGGAAATTATGCAAGCAGTTGCACATTTTGTAGAAACATTCGTTCCAGAACATTACGAAGTGTTTTTGGATTTAAGTCGTAAAACTAAGACCTTTAGCGGTCGTGTGGTAATCACAGGTCAAGCCAAGGCGGACAAGATCTCGCTTCACCAAAAGGATTTGACCATCGAAACAGTAGAGGTAGCCGGTCAAGCTCGTCCATTTACGGTTGATGATGCCAATGAAGCAGTTTATGTTGAATTGGAAGGCACAGGTCAAGTGACAGTTACTCTGACCTATTCTGGTAAGATCACAGACAATATGACTGGGATTTACCCATCTTACTACAGTATTGATGGTGTGAAAAAGGAAGTCCTCTCAACTCAGTTTGAGAGCCATTTTGCGCGTGAAGCCTTTCCAAGTGTGGACGAGCCTGAAGCCAAAGCAACTTTCGATCTTTCTGTGAAGTTTGACCAAGAAGAAGGAGAAATCGTTCTTTCTAACATGCCTGAAATCGATGTGGAAAACCGCAAAGAAACAGGTATTTGGAAGTTTGATACGACTCCACGTATGTCTTCTTATCTCTTGGCCTTTGCGGCTGGAGATCTTCAAGGAGTGACAGCTAAGACCAAGAATGGAACCCTAGTCGGTGTCTACTCTACCAAAGCTCACCCATTAGAAAACTTGGACTTCTCATTGGATATTGCCGTTCGTGCTATTGAATTTTATGAAGACTACTATGGCGTGAGATATCCAATCCCTCAATCCCTTCATATCGCCCTTCCAGACTTCTCTTCAGGAGCTATGGAAAACTGGGGCTTGGTAACCTACCGCGAAGTCTACCTCCTTGTAGATGAGAACTCGACAGCTCAAAGCCGGCAAACGGTAGCCTTAGTGGTGGCTCACGAGTTGGCCCACCAATGGTTCGGAAACCTCGTGACCATGAAGTGGTGGGATGACCTCTGGTTGAATGAAAGCTTTGCCAATATGATGGAATATGTCAGCTTGGATGCCATTGAACCAAGCTGGAATATCTTTGAAGACTTCCAAACAACTGGAGTGCCTGCTGCCTTGAAACGCGATGCTACAGATGGCGTTCAATCCGTCCATGTGGAAGTCAAACACCCTGATGAGATCAACACCCTCTTTGACCCAGCCATCGTTTACGCTAAGGGTAGCCGTCTTATGCACATGCTTCGTCGATGGTTAGGCGATGACGCCTTCCGTAAAGGGTTGAAGATTTACTTTGAAAAACACCAATACGGCAATACCATTGGTCGTGACCTTTGGGATGCTCTTGGGCAAGCTTCAGGTCGTGATGTGGCAGCCTTTATGGATTCTTGGTTGGAGCAGCCAGGATACCCTGTTGTCTCAGCTTCTGTAGAGAACGACACCTTGATCATCCGTCAAGAGCAGTTCTTTATCGGAGAAAAAGAAGAAAAAGGCCGCAAGTGGGTTGTTCCTTTGAACAGCAACTGGACAGGTATTCCAGATACTTTGGAAACAGAAGTCTTAGAAATTCCAAACTACAGTGCTTTGAAAGCAGCTAACAGCGGAGCTCTTCGCTTCAATACAGAAAATACAGCTCACTATATAAGTGACTACCGTGGGGAATTGTTGGAAGACATCCTTGCTGACCTTGCTAGCTTGGATAGCACTTCAAAATTACAAGTGGTTCAAGAACGTCGTCTTTTAGCTGAAAGTGGTCAAATTTCTTATGCAAGCCTCTTGCCAGTGATTGAACACTTGACAGAAGAAAGTTCCTACTTGGTTGTTTCAGCTGTTTCGAGCGTCTTAGCTGGAATCAGTCTCTTTGTGGATGAAGGAACTGAAACAGAAGCTGCCTTCCATGAGTTGTTGAAACGCTTGAACCGTTACAACTTTGAACGCTTGGGTCTAGAAGCTAAGCCTGGTGAAACAGAAGAAGACGAAAAAGTTCGTCAGCTAATGATTGCTAATATGATCAAGGCCAATGATGAAGCTGCAAAAGCTCAAGCGAGCACTATCTTTGAAGCACATGCAGATGATTTGGAAAAACTTCCAGCTGCCATCCGCCTGCAAATCTTGGTCAACCAAATCAAGCACCAGGAAACCAAGGAGCTTAGCCAACAATACCTGGATACTTATGTTAAGACAGTAGATGGGAACTTTAAACGCCAGTTGGCGGCTGCACTTTCTTATACCAAGGATGAGGAAACTTTGGAAGCTCTATTGAAGGAGTGGAAGAACAAGGATGTGGTGAAACCTCAGGACTTGGCTATGAGTTGGTACTACAACTTCTTACACGATGACTTTACCCAAGGAAGAACTTGGACTTGGGCGCGTGAAAACTGGGATTGGGTCAAGAAAGCCCTCGGTGGTGATATGAGCTTTGATAAGTTTGTCATCTACCCAGCTAACTGTTTCAAGACCCGTGAACGCTTGAATGAATACAAGGCCTTCTTTGAGCCTCAATTGGATGATATGGCTATCAGCCGAAACATCAGCATGGGAATCAAGGAAATCGCAGCGCGTGTGGATTTGATTCAACGGGAAAAAGCAGCAGTAGAAGCCGCTATCCTTGCGACGAAATAGATTGAAAAAAGATGCTACAGAATTCATTCTGTAGCATCTTAGAATGTAGACAACGTCATCTTTGAAACTTTCCTTAGGTGAGCACGGACGTCAGCGAACTTCTTTGAAGTTCCATGACTTAGTTTTGAGCCCCTTCACTTTTCAATTTTTGGGCTCAGGCTAAAACAGTTCCCCGAACTGTTTTACTCTCAAAACTCCCGAGTGCCTGAAACAATTGTGTTTCAGGCATTTTTCTCACGGCGGAAAGTTTCAGTGTATATTTGATTGAGACTTAAAAAATATATTATTTTAATTTTTGGGGCATCATTTAGGTTGGTTAATGATAGTTTAACTACATCCTAATGGAGTGGGAAAGAAGTCCTCTCTTTTCAATTTTTCCACCCCCGCATAGATACAACAGTCTGGGAGAGTGTTGGAGGTTGCAGATAAAGGAAATACTGTTTGCGTCACCTCAAAGCAGTGCTATGAGCAATCAACCAATGTGTCAAACTGTTATTTCTATCTAACATCAAAGGCTGGACAGATTTTGCCCAGCCTCTTTTTTATAAATGATCTGAATGAGACCTCAAAGTAGAAGGATCATTAGTTTATTGGACTTGGTAAGAGAATCTCCGTTCGATAGTGGCCATTTTCTTTGAATCGTTTGATAGTTCCTTGGTATTCTTGTACTAGGGCATCAACGTTTCGCAAGCCCCAACCATCTCTTTGACGTGTTTTACGAGTCTCTTGTTCCTGTTCATTAAAGGTATTGTTGATCGAAATAAATAGATTTTGTTGAAAATAACGTATATTCAGAGACAATGTTCTCTCTGATTTATCAGTCAATCGAAGACAGGCTGAAATACTATTATCCAAACAATTTCCTAAAATAACAGCTAGCACATCTGGCTGAATTGATAGTTCTTGTGGGATAAAGCAGTTAATTTCTAATGCAATTTCATCTTCCACATCGTGCAGTTTTTGATTCAGTAAATAATTAACCGTTGGATTTTTGGAGTAAAAGGTTTGTTTTCCTGAAATACTATCGGTTAACGATTGAAGGTACTCTCTAGCATCATCAGGATTTTCTTCTAGAAGTGCCAACAGGGTTAAATGTTTATTTTTTAAATCATGCCGAAGACTTTGCAATCGTTGGTATTCTTCTTGAGACTGTTGTGTTTCTCTTAATTGGAATTGAAGTTGTTCTTTATCTAATTTATTTTGATAATAAGCGTGCTGTTGTTGAGAAAGATGTAAGGTAAAATACAGCGAGGAAAACGACAATACAATAAGAGACAAGAGTGAAATGACAGAAAGATAATCTGGTCCAAATACTTGCCCTTGAATAGCAGATACAGTAAAGGCAAAAATAATCGATAAAATCGGCACGATAAATTGATAAAGCCAATTTCTTCTAGATGTTGCCATGCTTAACTTTTGATGTGTTCGAAATAGCTGTCGAAGAACAAGAGTGATCACAGTTGAAAAAAGAAAACTGATGGCAAGGTAACCACTAATCAGTTCTAAATTTTTCGATACTTTTGACAGTGGAAGAAATAGTTGGATAGCTTGATTGAGGACAGCTCCGGCTAATAATGTCAGGCTTGTTTGTAAGAATATCCAAAAGGAAGAATCACGAAAGGAGTAGCCAAAATAGAGTCCTACAAGAGAGGATTCTACAATACTCAGGAAGAGATTGCTAACTAAAAAAACGCGACTTTCTAAAAATAGAAACACAAGAGCCACATGAAAAAGAAAGCAACAACAAAGGACTAGAAGTATCTCTTTTGAATGTTTACTTTTGGATATTGGCCTATAAAATAAAACACTTGCCAGAAATAAGTCAAACAAGATACTAATAATCCGAAATCCTATTAGCATTAGAAATTCCTTTCACTGAGATAGTTATAGTATTTTTCTTTAAAAGAAGACTGGAACTTACGACTAATTGGAAGTGAATGCTCCTCGGTTCCATTGAGCAAAATAGTTACTGTTTTCGCATCAAAATCTTTGATATATTTGGGATTTACAATATAAGAAGCATGAATTTGAATAAAATAATCAGGTAGTTTATCTAAAATTTCTTGAGTTTTCAGTAAGGACTTATAGGTATCTGCTAGTGTGTAAATAAAAACGGAACGCTTATCTTTCTCAAAATAGGTAATGTCACTTAAAGGAATAGAGTAACTTTGTTTTCCAAATGAGAAGTTAAAGATGGTTTGTCCTAAATCTAAATAACGCAAGATCCTATCTAATACCTTATTTAACCTTTGGGGTTCAATGGGTTTTACTAAGTAATCAAAAGTCTGTACTTCAAATACTTGTTCCATGTAATCACGATAGCTGGTCACAAAAATAATGGGGATAAAAGGATTGAACTGACGAATTTCACGTGCAAGGTCAATTCCAGTAATTTGTGGCATATCAATATCCAAAAAAACACAATGTGTATCCCTTGTTAACTGTTCTAGCATTTTTTGTGGATTTGTATATAGTTTTGTTTCTACAGGAACCTTGTCGTAAGAAAGTAAATACTGTTCTAACTGACTAGCATCTCTAGTTGAGTCATCACAAATAACGACGTTTAACATAAGTCCCCCTTATCAAATTGAGTTGGCTAATTATGACACTAAAATGGTAAATCATGACGTAAACCATGGAAAGTCATATGTTTATTATACAATAATCTTATCAAAAATGAAGGAAGCTGGGAAAATCTTCTCAGTTTTGAGTGATGAGATGAAGACATTCGCGACACTGACTATTAGTGATTTGACAAAATCATTCGATAAGCAACATTTTGCTAATAACCATATTTCCTTAGAAATAGAAGCTGCTAAAATTACAGCCTTTTTAGGACACAATGGTGCTGGTAAGTCCACCCTCTTAAATCAAATGATTGGTTTTACCAAACCTGATAAAGGAGATGTATGCTATGGAGATATTTCTTTTGTACAGAATCGTAAACAAGCTCGCTCAATGATGAGCTATATGTCTCAACAGTATGCACCACTTGAAAAATTAACGGTGGAACAAAACTTAGAAATGCTTGGAAGAATGAGAGGGTTAAACACCATAGATTTACAAAAAGAAATGAATCAGCTCTTAACCGAGTTGGAAATTGAGGACTATCGGGCAAAACAAGGAAAGGATCTCTCAGGCGGTTTAAAGCGTCTAACTTCTTTTGCAATGGCTTTAATCGGATCTCCGACCATTATTCTTCTTGATGAGCCGACGAACGATGTCGATCCAATACGTCGTGAAAAACAGTGGCAATTATTACAGAAGCTAGCGCATAAAGGTCATACCATTATTATTGTGACACATAACTTGTTGGAAGTTGAAAAATATGCTGACAACTATGCCTTATTTAACCATGGGAAGTTAATCAAATCAGGACCAGTTCAGCAAATAACCTATCAAAAACAGTATCAAATATCTTTTGAGTTTAGGAATGAAGATAGCTTAGCTCTATTTCAAGATTATAGCATCATCAATGGTTCGATTTGCCAGATTGAAATAGAAGAGGAGGAATTAACAAGACTGCTACCAAAACTAACACAGGAATTGGATAGAAAGAATATTTTTAATCTGTCACTTACTCAGAAAAACGTATCCATTTCAGATCTTTATAGAGAGGAGTTGACAAACTGATATGACTCAATTTTTTTACTTACTTCGTTGGAACTATCTTCGTCAAAAAGATCTATTTCTACTCTTTACGCTAGCTCAGGTTCTGTTATCCATTTCACTTCTTTTTGGTTATCCACTAGTGATCGGTGAGATTGATACGACAGCTGCCTACTATCTCTCTTCTGGTTCAGTTCTGATAGGAGTTATTTCTATTGGCTGTACGATCTCATCCCCTGTTATAGCAAATGCGAAGTCAGAAGGACATGTAGACTACGTACGAGCCCTTCCAATACCACGAATTCTGATTTCCTTAGCAGATCTTTGGATGTGGATGATTGCTATTTTACCTGGAGTGTTCATTTCTGTTATACTGGGCTATTTTCGTTTTTCTGTCCGCCTAAATGTATCTGTTCTGGCTGTTTTTATCCTATTTCTGATCTGTCTTACAATGATCAGTCTTGGATTCGCCATTGCTTATACTTTTTCCCCCAATATTGTAACGTTAATGTCTCAGTTAATTCTTATGATTGGTTTGATGTTTTCTCCAATCATGTACCCAGCAAGTCGTCTTCCAGATTGGATAAATCATCTCTATCATGTTCTTCCATTTGTCCCTTCTGTCAACCTCCTACGAGCTTGTGTCTATAGTCATGGTCCCGTCTCATTTTTTGACTTCACTATTCTGATCATCTGGATTTTGCTAACACAGTTACTGATCTTGAGAGTTCTTTATAAGGAAAAATAAAGGAAGGAGGATCTATGTTTTTCATCATTAAAACAGAGTTCTCTATAAAAGGAGTTCAATTGAAGAGATTTATAAATGTATCCCTATAACAAAAATCAACATCTGCGTTCAGATGTTGATTTTTTTAATATATCCTCTAAGCCCTTTGTATCTTATTTGAAATACCAGTGGTGTTTGAGGCTGGCAAAAATCGCCTTACTGGTGATCGTGATGATGATCAGTTTGATGAGGTCGGCAAGGATAAAGGGAGCAACGACCAAAGCAAATGCTTTTTGGAGATCGGTATGCGTGACCAACATAAAGCCGATAGCTCCTGACACAAAAAGGAGAGCACTACTGAGGAGATTGGCCAAAAAGATAGTGACAAGGCTGGATTTAGCATTGGTAAATAGAGACGTGATCCATGCTCGGAATGGGAAGAAAAGGAGGAAACCAGCAGTAGGACCAAGGAAATGCGAAGCACCACCAGCACCGCCGGCAAATACTGGAAAACCTAAGAAGCCTAACAGTAAATAAAGGCAGACTGTGACAAAGGCATGGCTGGGTTTATAGATGGTCCCGATGATCCCGATCATGAGTGTCTGTAGGGTCAAAGGAATAGGCCCAAAGGGAACGGTGAATTGAGATAGGACGGAGATCATGGCTACTCCAATGGAGATGAGAACTAAGGGAAAGATTTTTTTCATAACAGTTAACCTCGTATTTATTTTATGGTAACTATTCTACAATAAGGGGCTCAACCTGTCAATAGTGCAGGCTTGTTTTAGGATTTTTTAAGTAAAAATTTAGGCAGGCTTAAGACTCCTAAAGTATAATCGCCTTACTAAAGGATCGAGCTCCCTTTAAATTTTAAAAGACAAGTACTTGTACAAAAAGATAAAAGGTAAAAAGATGAATCAAAAAGAAACAAAACAAGTAGTCGAAACGCAAGAATCCAAAGAAAAAATGGTTGTCCTCAAACGAAGCCCTAGGTGGTGGATTGGTATGGCAGCAGTTGGTGGATTGTTGGTTGGTGCTGGAAGTGGCTTTGGGGTCGGTGTCATCGCCTCTCAATCTTCCAATAACCAACAATTTTCTCAACCGGTTCAAACGGGTCAGAACCAAGTATCCAATCAGCAACAAAATAGTCAAAATGGCCATGCTACACAAGGAAACCAGCAAACTGGTGGCCCACAGGACGGTGGTCCTCAAGGTGGCCCGCAAGGAGGTGGACCTGGTCAAATGCCACAGGAAGGCAATGTTGACCCTCAAGGGAATGGTCCAGAAAATGGCATGAACCAATCTGGCGGACAAGAAGAAGGGCACCAGAATTCCTCTAACAAGTCCAACAAAAAGAAATCGAAGAATAAAAACAAGACGAGTGATAGTCAAAATAACAAAGAAAACACGACAAACTCATAAAACAAACCTTCCTCTGATAGACTGAATTTGATCATCAAACCAGGTTCTAAACTATAGGAAATGAAGGCAAGTCGTGTTATAATGGTTAAGAATAGATTAGAAAGACTCGCTCATGAAAGAGAAGAGGATACGACGATGATTAAAATTCTATTGGTTGAAGATGACCTTGGTTTATCAAATTCAGTATTTGATTTTTTAGATGATTTTGCGGACGTTATGCAGGTCTTTGACGGAGAAGAAGGTCTTTACGAAGCAGAAAGCGGGATCTATGATTTGATTCTGCTGGATCTCATGCTTCCTGAAAAAGACGGATTCCATGTTTTGAAAGAATTGCGTGAAAAAGGCGTGACAACACCTGTTTTAATCATGACAGCTAAAGAAAGTCTGGATGACAAAGGGCACGGCTTTGAGCTAGGTGCAGACGATTATCTGACCAAGCCTTTCTATCTTGAAGAGCTTAAGATGCGGATTCAAGCTCTCTTGAAGCGGTCAGGTAAGGTCAATGAAAACACCCTCAATTATGGCAATTTGAAGGTCAACTTATCTACCAATTCGACTTACGTGGACGATAAGGAAGTAGAACTTCTTGGGAAGGAATTTGATCTCTTGGTCTACTTCCTTCAAAACCAAAATGTCATCCTTCCAAAAACACAGATCTTCGATCGTCTCTGGGGCTTTGACAGTGACACAACTATCTCAGTGGTTGAAGTCTATGTTTCAAAAATCCGTAAGAAATTAAAAGGTACTGATTTTGTTGAGAGCTTGCAAACATTACGCAGTGTGGGGTATATCTTAAAAGATGCTAACAAGGATTAAGAAAACAGTCGGAGAAGATGACTTTTCTTACTTCATCCGATATTTTGGTCTCTTCACCTTGATATTCTCAGCCATGACCTTAATTATTATTCAGGTCATGCGCTCGAGTCTCTATACAACCGTCGATGAGAACCTCAAGACCTTGAGTCAGGATCCTTATTCCATTATAGCTATTGCCAACCGGGATCAGAAACAGTCTAATTCCAAAGAGGGTGATGAGCATGAGATGATGATGCCTAATCCTGATAAATCGGAACCAAAAGGAGACGTTACTTCCAATACCACTGTTGTTCTACTGAACAAAAAATATCAAAACTTAACAACGGGAAATGGGTTTTTAAACTTCAAAACTGTAACTTTTGGTCGTAAATTGCTTAACAAGGTTTCCCAACTCCAAATTACAAATAGTTACGGGAAAAAAGAAAGTTACCGGGCTTACATGACGGATTTGGGCTTGTCTGATGACGGAGATAGCGACGTCAAGTATGCGGTTGTCATGACCAATATCAGTCAGCTAGAACAGACCAGTGAGGAGCACGAGAGTCAGATCGCACTCGTCATGATTTGCTTCTGGGGAATTTCCTTATTCGCTAGTCTCTTCCTAGCACGTCTCAGTGTTAAGCCCCTACTTGAGAGTATGCAAAAGCAAAAGGCATTCGTGGAAAATGCTTCACATGAGTTACGGACGCCTTTAGCAGTTCTACAAAATCGCCTTGAAACGCTTTTTAGAAAGCCTGAAGCGACCATTATGGAGTCAAGCGAGAGCATTGCATCTAGCTTGGATGAAGTTCGAAATATGAAGCTCCTGACCACCAACCTTCTCAATATCGCCCGAAGAGATGATGGCTTGAAGCCAGAGATGGAAGAGATCGAACCAAGCTTTTTTGATCAGACCTTCTCCAATTTTGAGATCATTGCGGAAGAAAATGGCAAACTCTTCCAAGGAGACAATCAGGTGGACAAAGTCATTTGTTCTGATAGAACGCTCCTCAAGCAATTGATGACCATTCTCTATGACAATGCCTTGAAGTACACCGATGAAGATGGCGAGATCCAATTTGAAGTCCAGTTGAAGGACAAAAATCTACTTCTGAGGGTGCTGGATAATGGTCCAGGTATTCGAGATGAGGACAAGAAACGGATCTTTGATCGTTTTTACCGGGTCGACAAGGCCAGAACCCGTCAGAAAGGTGGTTTTGGTTTGGGGTTGTCCCTCGCTAAGCAGATTGTAGAAGCCTTTAAAGGGACCATTCAAGTCAAAGATAATAAACCAAAAGGGACCATCTTTGAAGTGAAATTATCCATTAAGACGGAAAGTCGTAAAAAAAATCGTTCATAATCTTTTAAAAATAGAAAAGAGGAAAACCTATGAGTTCAAAAATGTTGCACACTTGCCTTCGTGTGGAAAACTTAGAAAAGTCAATCGCTTTTTACCAAGATGCTTTTGGTTTTGAAGAAAAACGTCGGAAAGATTTTCCAGACTACAAGTTCACGATTGTTTATTTGGCCTTGCCTGGAGATGACTATGAGTTGGAATTGACTTACAATTATGATCATGGTCCATATGTCATCGGAGATGGCTATGCTCACGTTGCTTTGAGTACTCCTGATCTAGAAGGTTTGAATGCTGAACACAAGGCTAAAGGCTATGAAGTGACGGAACCAAAAGGTCTTCCAGGAACGCAACCGAATTACTATTTCGTTGTAGATCCGGATGGATATAAAGTAGAAGTCATTCGCGAAAAATAAGAGGGATTAAAAATAAGGGCCGCTGTCGGCGACGTCAGTCGCCCTCTTTTTTATGAAACCATTTACAAAAAAGGAATGTTTTTTCGAGAGAAATTTGCTATAATAAAGTTATGAGTTTCAAACACACGAAAACTATCTTATTAATCATTACAAATCTCCTTTTATTGAGCCTTTTGTATATTAGCTATCAAAAGATTCAAAAGCTTCGTGAACAAAAAGCCTATCAGGATCAGTTTGCCAAGGTCATCCAACTAGAGAAAAACTCTGAAAAAGGAAAAGATGTTCAAGTTCAGGAAGGGATCTTAGGAACTTCTTATGTGACAGCTTATTATCCTACTAAGGATGGACAGCCTGTTGAGATTGTGAAAGAGAAGATCCAAGAAGACCTTCAGCGTCTAGGATCCGATGAAAAAACCAAAGAACCAAAGCATTTGACCTTCTACCATAGTGAAGAAGCAGAAGCGCCTTTTGTTGGTTATCACCCTATCCAAATCAAACGGGCTGAATACCAGTACAAAAAAGGGAAATTCATCAAAGATGAGACGGTGAAGTTGCCCCTCTTTTACTTGGATGATGAGAACAATCCTCTGACCCTCAGCCAGGTTTTTGCGGATCCAGATGGAGCCAAGCAGATCTTTTTGGAGGAATTACGAGGGAATCTAGCCTTTCGTCAGTTGGATGAGGAAAGCATTGATCAAATGGTTGCCCACTTCTCAGAGTTGGATTTGAGCCAATGGGAATTCCAATATGAAAAAGGAATTTTCACTATTCCATTTCCAACCAAGGTTAAGGGAGATGATACCTTCACTGTTCCCTTGTCTAAATTCTATGACGTGATTGATACAGAGCGCTTGCTTACTGATGATCTAGCTTCTTACGAATCCTATATTGAAGAACGCCACCGTAAGATGATCGCTTTGACTTTTGATGATGGACCAGATCCCAAGACGACACCTCAAGCTCTCTCTATCTTAAAGAAATACAATGCCAAGGCAACCTTCTTTATGGTTGGTAAAAATGTCAGTGCAAATCCGGATATTGCTAAGCAAGTCCGCAAAGAAGGTCACCAAATCGGGAACCATACCTGGGATCACCCTCAATTACCAAAATTGAGCTTGGATAATGCTAAAAAAGAGATCTTGGATACCCAAGAAGCTATTCAAAAAGCGACAGGTGTGCAGACCAAGATTACCCGCCCTCCGTATGGAGCCCTCAATAACGCTATCCAATACGGTGTCGACCAATCCTTCATCATGTGGGATGTAGATAGCCTAGATTGGAAGACACATAATACGACGGCTATTCTCAATGAAGTGAAAAAAGAAGTCAAACCGGGTTCGATTATCCTCATGCATGATATCCATCAAACCACGATTGACGCTCTACCGACCGTCCTTGAGTACCTCAAATCACAAGGCTATACCTTTGTAACGGTGGATGAATTGTTGGATTATCAACTTGAAAGTCATCGCATTTATTACAATGGAAATTAACATAAAAATCCTCTGCAGTTCATTCACTAGCAGAGGATTTTCTTATTCATTTAAAAAGAGTTGAGAATTTTTTAAAACCAGTTCACGTACAGAAGCGTATTTTTTTAAGGATTTGAGTTCTTCTGGTTGGGTGATAAAGGTAATCACATAGCCATCACGCCCCATTCGTCCTGTTCGACCAGCACGGTGGGTATAGGTCTCTACATCACGGGGAATATCGTAGTTAATCACACACTCAAGATGTTCAATATCGATTCCACGAGCGACCAAATCGGTGGCAAGCAGGAGGGTTAGCTGATGGTCTTTGAAGCGTTCCAGAATGACCTTGCGGTATTTGACATTGACATCGCTGGCGAGCGACACGGCCTCAACACCCCGGTATTGTAGTTTTTCTTCAGCACTACCCAGATCAGATAGACTGTTGAAAAAAGCCAGACCACGAAAATCTTCGACGTAGGCGAGTTTGCGGAGCAATTCGACCTTGTCCCGCTTATCCACTTGCATATAAAAATGTTGGATATTGTCCAAAGAAACTCCATCAACTGTCATGCGAAGAGTATTTTCCTCTAGCTGGTCTAGATCGACCTTGGCTGTGGCACTCATATAGATATATTGGTGGTCACGGGGAGCATAGTGGCTGATCTTGTCGACGAAGTGGTACTGAGAATCGCTCAGTAATTGGTCGAATTCATCTAAAATGATAGTTTCTACATTCATCATTTTGATCTTTTTCAGCTTGATCAGTTCAAAGATCCGACCAGGCGTCCCAACCAGGATTTCGGGTCCTTTTTTGAGGCGTTCGATTTGCCGTTTTTGACTGGATCCTGAAAGGAAGAGTTGTGTCTGGAGACCGAGAGGCTCTGCCCATTGTTTGGTGACATCAAAAATTTGTCCTGCTAACTCTGTGTTAGGAGCCAAAATCAAGAGTTGTTGGGCCTTCTTCGGTTTTAGTTTGAGCAAGCTCGGAAAGAGGTAGGCGAGTGTCTTACCAGTACCGGTAGGACTGATCCCGAGGACATTTTCTCCTTCATAGATAGGGGAGAAGATCTGTTCCTGAATCTCAGTGAATGTATCAAATCCGAGTGTTTCTAACTGGTCTTTCCAGCTTTGTGGAAATTGTTCTTTCATTCTTTTTCATCCTTAAATTGTATTCCAGCGCTTTGACGCATCTGGTAGAGGGTTTCATGGACCTGCTCAGCTGTTTGTAACCACTCAAGATAAGCAGCTGGCTTTTGATGAGCGATGGCAAGGGCAAAGGCTTCTGCCTCTTCTTGCATTTGGTGTAGGCAGGGCTGGATCGGAAGGTCAATGACTTCCCCAGAATGGCTGATGAAGCGGGCCTGGTTGATGGCTGCTACAGCATTGAGAGTTAGCGTTCCAGTCTTGGTGTAGATTTCAGTAGGTAGATGGCTGGTGATATTTTTCCCCGCCTGAATGGCAACCTGAAAATCTGGATAAATCAAGACACCTTGACCATAGAGATCAACCGAATTGGGTAATTGCTGAGCAGTATAGTGGCTGGAGATTGGAGTTCCAAAGAAGCCAATAGCCAGGTAGAGGCAGTAGACTCCCAGATCCATCAAGGCTCCACCTGCATAGACATCTGAGAAAATATTGGGCATCTCACCTGCAAGAAGGGCCGGCAATTTGGAAGAATATTTGGCAAAGGTGAAGTTAGCGCCTAGTATTTCCTGGTTAGAGAGGAAGTCTTTAACTACTTGAAAGGCTGCTTCTTGATAATTTCTGGCAGCTTCAAAGAGATAGACCTGGTGCTCCTTAGCGAGCTTGACCAGTTCCTTCCATTCAGAAGGCTTGGTCACAGCGGGTTTTTCAATGATGACATGCTTCTTGGCCAGAATAGCAAGCTTGGCCTGAGCGAAATGAAGAGAATTTGGGCTAGCAATGTAGACCACATCCAGCTCACTGTCTAAGAAGTCGATGACATCCGTGTAGCAAGAGATCGCCCCATAAGGCTCACAAAACTCTTGAGCTGTCTTCATCTTTCTCGAATACACAGCCTGCAAGTGATAGTGGCCCGTCTGATGAGCAGCTGTAATAAATTCATGTGAAATCCAACTCGTACCAATAATTCCCAGCTTTAACATAAGGTGTCCTTCCGCAATCGATTCACTCTATTATACCATGAAAAGGGGGAGGGGACAGTATAAAGTAGAAAATATGCACTGATTATTGTATAATGAAGTGATATGCTTAGAAGGGAAAACAATAGGATTGAGAAATTCAGAATTATTGATCATTATTCCTGCTTATAATGAGAGTGGAAATATTGAAAAAACAATCAAGATGATTGAAGAACATACACCTGAATTTGATTATGTCATTATCAATGATTGTTCTACAGATCATACACTTGAAATTTGTCGCAATAACAACTTTAATGTTATCGATTTACCGATTAATTTAGGAATTGGTGGTGCTGTCCAGACTGGTTATCAATATGCAGTTAAAAATGGCTATCAATATGCTGTTCAAGTGGATGGAGATGGTCAGCATAATCCTGAATTTATCAGAAAGATGCTTCAAGTCCTTCAAGAGAAGAATGTGAACATGGTGATTGGCTCTCGTTTCATTGAAAATCAAGGTTTCCAATCCTCCTTCGCGCGACGGATTGGAATTTCATTTTTTGAAAAATTAATTAAGATTTTAACCGGTCAAAAGGTAACAGATCCAACCTCAGGATTGCGGGTGGCTGATCGAAAAGTGATTGAAGAATTTGCTAAACAATATCCAAGTGATTATCCAGAACCAGAGACGATTGTGTCCCTCTTAACCTCAGGCTATTCCGTTGCAGAAGTACCCGTATTAATGAACGAGCGAGAACACGGAGAATCATCGATTACATTCAGTAAGTCTGTTTACTATATGATCAAAGTGACAATGGCAATGCTATTGGCTAGAATTGGTGGAGGATATAAGAAATAACATGTTAAATATTTGGTTAACCCTTATTGTAATTATTTTTATCGTTTATATTCTACGCCTAGTTGCAAAGAAAGTCGTTGAACTGAGAAATGTCATTTCTTGGCTCATTCTTTGTTTGCTATCGTTGCCAGTCATTTGGTTTCCTAATTTGATTGGAGCAATATCTTTATTTCTTGGTATTCAGACACTAAGTAACTTTATTTTTTTATTAAGTACATTTTTATTAATATTTTTAATTTTTTCATTAACTCGTACTGTATCAAAACAATCAGTACAGATTAAGAAATTGTCACAAACGATTGCTTTATTAAGAAGTGAGAATGAAAATGAACAATAAAGTAAATAGGAGTATTTATTTTTGGAATTTTGCAGGAAATATAGCAGCAGCTGCAGTCTCAATATTGTATTTGATTATTGTCTCTCGTTATACTTCCGCAAGTGATGCTGATAATTTTAGTTTGGCTTATGCAATTGGAAACCTATGGGTTGTAATTGGTATTTTTCAAGTTAGAAATTATCAGGCGACTGATTTGAAAGAAACGTACTCGTATTTGGAATATTGGCTAACTAGGGTTATTACAGTTTGTTTAATGTTAGTTTCACTATTTCCGTATTTATTTTTTAGTGGAAATAATGTTGGAAAAGGGGATTTATTTTTAATTATAATCCTAACAGTTATTTATCGTTCATGTGATGCTTTTTCTGATTTATTCCAAGGATTATTTCAACAACATGAACGTTTAGATATTGCAGGGAAATTAATGGTGCTTCGTTATAGTTTAAGCACAATCATTCTCCTAATTAGTTTGTTACTTTCAAATTCTTTAATTTTTTCTTTAATTTGTTTATGTTTTTTTAATGTTCTTTTTGTTTTTGGGGGTGATTACATCCAATCCAAACAAATAAGAACGATACCTTTTAATCAGATTTCATCTGCTACATTTAAGCGATCAATTAGCATCATGAAAACTTGCCTTCCATTGTTTGTCAACGGCTTTTTATTGGTATATGTATTGAATTATCCAAAACAAGTGATTGATAAATTGCTAGTAGAGGGCGTATTACGTGAAGGTGCTCAAAGGGATTTCAGTATTCTATTCATGCCTGTTTTCTTTATGAGTTTATTTGTATTAGCACTAAGACCGTTAATAACCGATTTGGCAAAACAATGGTCAGAAAAAAGATTTTATACATTTAATGCTATGATTCGTAAGATTTTATTATTGCTTATGATTTTGGGACTAGTAGTATCAATACTGGCCTATTTGATAGGGATTCCTATTTTGAATATTATAAGTGGTATTGATTTATCAAATTATAGTTTATTACTTACTATTTTAGTGCTTTCCGGCTTTTTATATTCTATAGCTTCTGTCATAGGTGATTTTTTAATTATATTGAGGAAACAAGTCTATCTACTCTATGTTTATGTCGCAATGGCGTTATTGACGAATATTCTTACGCCTATAGCGATGAGGGAGTTTGGCTTGTTTGGAGCAGGGCTTAGTTTTGTTATTGTTATGTTGTTTTACACCATTGCTAGTTGGATTGTCTTTGTAATTATGAGAAGGAAGGAGATTCAAAAATATGAATCAGTGGAATGATCATACATTTGTAATCTGTGCTTATGGGGATAGTCCTTTTTTAGAGGATTGTATAAACTCGTTATTAAGCCAAACCGTAAAAAGTAATATCATTTTGTATACTTCTACTCCAAGTGTATTTATCGAAAGTATTTGCCTAAAATATGCCATTCCGTTTAATACAACTGTAGGTGGCGGGATTGGGAAAGATTGGAATAATGCTTTATCTTTTGTTACTACCCAATATGCTACAATAGCCCATCAAGATGATTATTATGAGCCAACCTATTTAATGGAAATTCAAGAGAGGATAAAGAAGCATCAAAATGCTATCATTCTTTATTCTGATTATTTTGAAGAAAAAAATGGAGAGGTCATTAAACCGACTTCAAATCTAAAAATCAAATCATTAATGTTAAAAACAATCTCATTATTCCCTAAAACTAAGTGGTGGAGAAATCGGATACTTGCTTTTGGAAATCCAATTTGTTGCCCTGCTGTAACTTATAATTTAGAATTGGTTAAGGGCTTTAGATTTGATGAGGAATGGAGAGTTAGTCTTGATTGGCTTGCCTGGTACCATTTGGCTAAATTTGATGGCAGATTTGTATATGTTCCAAAAAAATTAATGTGCCATCGTATTCATGAAGACTCTGAAACGAGTAATACCATTAGTGACAATACTCGAACAAAGGAAGATTACATGATGTTTAAACTCTTTTGGCCAAACGGATTAGCGAAATGTTTAAATCGTTTTTATAAAAAGAGTCAGGATACGAATGGTTAAAGTTTGCGTGCTCGAGGTTTGATAACAATATAAAAGTATGAATATCTTAATTATTTGAAAAACTATGGGTTCTATTAAAATATATAAAGGATAAGATTGTGAAAGAAGCGCCTAAGATTAGTGTCATTATTCCAGTATATAATGCAGAATTATATCTCAAAAGATGTATAGATTCCGTTTTGAATCAAAGTTTTAAATCATTTGAAATTATTGCAATTGATGATGGTTCAAAGGATAATTCGTTTAAAATATTGAATGAATACCAACAATTTTCTCCAAATATTAGAACTTTGAGTCGAGAAAATAAAGGTGCAGCCTATACTAGAAATGAAGGTATCAAGCTTGCAAAAGGTGAATTCATCATGTTTATCGATAGTGATGATTATATAAACCCAGATTACTTGCAGGTGTTTTATGATGAAATATCAAGTGGGATAGATGATGCAGTTATTGGTGGCCTTCAGAGAGTAAACCAAGATGGTAAACAACTATTTTCTATCCAATTGGGTAAAGATAAATGGTCGAAATATAGATCGATTTCACCATGTGCTCGCATCTATAGAAAAAAATTTTTAGTAGATCACGAACTTTCTTTTCCAGATATTCCGCTGGCTGAGGACTTGTTATTCAGCTTAACGGTATATACAAAATCTAAAAATATAAGAACTATCCCATATTGTGGATATAATTGGTTTTATAATGAGAATAGTGCCTCTAATACATTAAATAAAGGATTTAACCCAAATTTAGATATCAAGAATGTACTTGATAAAATTGCAGCGATTATCCCTAAAGATTTTTCTGAAACTAAATTAATTAAATTTTTTATAAAAAAATTTACTCTTTATTGGTTATTGGACGGTGGGAGACATTCTACAAGTGCAGAGTTTTTACGTCAATATAAAGAAATTAATGATTGGATCAGGATAAATGGAATGAAGTCCACTCTTTCTGTTTTTGATCGAGAAATTAGAGATGAGAGGTTTATGGTTAAACTAGCTATCTTTACAATGAACTTGATTGAAAAGCTCGGTTTATTAAAACTGTTTGCAAAACTGTATTGTAAAGGGTAGTTAGAAGATATACAGTTTACTGATAATTTAGTAGCAGATGTTAATAGGAGCAATGAATGGTTATATCAGTTGTAGTCCCATGTTTTAACGAAGAAGAATCCATTCCATTGTTTTATCGAGAGATGGAACGTGTTCGGATGAAGATGGGAGAAAAGTTTGAATATATTTTTATAAATGATGGCTCTTCAGATGGTACGCTATCCGTTCTTCGAAAGCTACATGTTACAGATTCAAATGTGCACTACCTTTCTTTTTCTCGAAATTTCGGGAAAGAGGCGGCGCTGTATGCTGGACTTGAGCGTGCTAGTGGTGAATATGTGACGGTCATGGATGTGGATCTGCAGGATCCTCCGGAATTATTGATCGAAATGAAGCAGAAGTTGGAGGAACAGCCGGATTTAGACTGTGTCGGAACGAGACGCGTAACCCGTGATGGGGAACCGCCGATCCGCTCTTTCTTTGCGCGGATGTTTTATAAATTGATCAATCATATTAGCCAAGTGGAAATGGTTGACGGGGCGCGGGATTTCCGTTTGATGCGGCGTCCCATGGTGGATGCTATCATGGAGTTATCGGAGTACAATCGTTTCTCAAAAGGGATTTTTGCTTGGGTAGGATTTGAGACAGAATACCTCGAATATAAAAATGTAGAGCGCGTGGCAGGAGAGACGTCTTGGAATTTTTGGTCCCTCTTTAAGTACTCGATTGAAGGGATTGTCAATTTCTCGGATGCCCCATTAAACATTGCCTTTATTGGTGGACTGTTATCTTGGATTTTGGCTTTTATCATGATGATTTTGATTGTAATCCGCACCTTGGTCTTTGGGGATCCTACTTCAGGGTGGCCATCCCTTATGACAGTGATTCTTTTCCTAGGAGGGTTCCAATTACTAACCATTGGGATTTTAGGGAAATATATCGGTAAGATATTCATGGAAACCAAGAAACGTCCAATCTATGTCATCAAAGAGAAAAGTAAGTAAAAAGCAGAAAACTTCTGCTTTTTTTGCTATAATGATAGAGAAAAAGCATTCGAAAGGAACGTAACATGATTTTAATTACAGGAGCAAATGGGCAGCTTGGAACAGAACTTCGCCATTTGTTAGATGAACGAAATGAAGAATATGTAGCTGTTGATGTGGCTGAGATGGACATTACAAATGCAGAGAAAGTTGATGAGGTTTTTGCGGAAGTGAAGCCAACTCTAGTCTACCACTGTGCTGCCTATACAGCCGTTGATGCTGCTGAAGATGAAGGGAAAGAGTTGGACTACGCCATCAACGTGACTGGTACGGAAAATGTAGCAAAGGCATCTGAAAAGCATGGTGCAACCTTGGTCTATATCTCAACCGACTACGTTTTTGACGGTAAAAAACCAGTTGGACAAGAATGGGAAGTAGACGATCAACCAGATCCTCAAACTGAGTACGGTCGTACCAAACGTATGGGAGAAGAATTGGTTGAGAAACATGTTTCCAATTTCTATATCATCCGTACAGCTTGGGTCTTCGGGAACTACGGTAAGAACTTTGTCTTCACCATGCAAAACCTTGCGAAGACTCATAAGACTTTGACGGTCGTTAATGACCAACATGGTCGTCCAACCTGGACACGTACTCTTGCAGAGTTTATGACTTATTTGGCTGAAAACCGTAAGGAATATGGTTATTACCACTTGTCAAATGATGCGAAAGAAGATACAACTTGGTATGACTTTGCAGTTGAAATCCTCAAAGATACGGATGTAGAAGTGAAACCAGTGGATTCTAGCCAATTCCCAGCTAAAGCGAAACGTCCACTGAACTCAACAATGAGTTTGGCAAAAGCGAAAGCTACAGGATTCGTTATTCCAACTTGGCAAGATGCCTTGAAAGAATTTTATAAACAAGAAGTGAAATAAGAGAAATTTGAAGTGGCCCTTGAGGGTCGCTTTTCTGTTTGGATTAGGCAAAAAGCCTAGAAAATGGTATAATTGAATAGACTGTAAATGATTTGAAAGGGAACTCTATGCAACATGTTTTTATTATCGGAAGTCGTGGGCTTCCGGCTCAATATGGCGGTTTTGAGACTTTTGTGGACCAATTGGTCTCCCATCAAGTGTCTTCAGATATCCAGTACCATGTTGCCTGCCTTTCTAATGATCAAGCTTATCAACATTTTGACTACAAGGGTGTCGATTGTTTTACCATTAAAGCCCCTAAGCTTGGGCCTGCGCGTGTCATTTCCTATGATATGATGGCTATTAACTATGCCTTGAAGCTCATTAAGAAACAAGGAATTGAACAGCCGATTTTTTACGTCTTGGGCAATACAATCGGAGCCTTTGTGGCGCCTTTTGCGCGCAAGATCCATAAGATAGGCGGACGATTTTATATCAATCCAGATGGACTGGAGTGGAAGCGGGCCAAGTGGGCCAAGCCGATCCAAGCCTATCTCAAGTATTCTGAAAAGATCATGACGCGCCATGCTGACTTGGTGATTTCTGACAACCCGGGTATAGAGTCTTATATCAAGGAAGCCTATTCTTGGTCTAAGACGACCTATATTGCTTATGGGACGGACCTATCTCCGACCAGACTAAACAGTCAGGATAATAAGGTTCGAGAATTCTATCAGAAGTGGCAGACTCAGGAAAAAAACTATTACCTAATTTTGGGCCGCTTTGTCCCAGAAAATAATTATGAGACCGCCATTCGTGAATTTATGGCCTCTTCCACCAAACGGGATTTGGTGATCATTTGTAACCAGGAAGGCAATCCTTATTTTGAGGAGCTCCGAGCTCGAACTGGATTTGATCAGGATACTCGTGTTAAGTTTGTAGGAACGGTCTATGATCAAGACCTGTTGAAGTATATCCGTAAAGAAGCCTTTGCCTATATCCATGGTCATGAAGTGGGCGGAACTAATCCTGGGCTCTTAGAGGCTCTTGCCCAGACGGATCTGAATTTAGTTTTAGGAGTGTCCTTTAACCAAACGGTTGCCAAGGACACAGCTCACTATTGGACCAAAGAAAATGGAAATTTAGCGCATTTGATCAACCAGGTTGATTCTTTAGAAGATGTATCTGAATGGGGTCAACGTGCCAAGGCTAATATGAAGCAAAACTTTACCTGGGAAAAAATTGTAGGTGAGTACGAGGAATTATTCTTATCATGAAAGTAAATATCTTGTTGTCCACCTATAATGGTGAACAGTATCTAAAAGAGCAGGTCAAAAGTATCCAAGACCAGACTTATCAAGACTGGCAACTCTTGATCCGAGATGATGGGTCGACAGATGGTACGGTGAAGATTATTCAAGAGTTGGTGGCCCAAGATGAGCGCATTCGCTTTATCAACCAGGGAGCTATTGAAAATCTGGGCGTCATCAAGAGCTTCCATGCACTTCTGAAATATGAAAAAGCTGATCTTTACTGTTTCAGTGATCAAGATGATGTTTGGCTACCAGAAAAGATTGCCTTGCAAGTAGCAGAAGCGGCCAAGTACCCTCAAGAAGTGCCTTTGCTGGTCTACACAGATTTAAAAGTGGTCGATGAAAACTTGAACGTGCAGCATGAGAGTATGATTCGCACCCAGTCTGATCATGCCAATACAGAACTGATTCAAGAGCTGACAGAAAATACGGTAACTGGCGGTGTAGCCATGATAAACCACGCGTTGGCAGAGTTATGGACAGGTCAAGAAAAACATGCACTCCTTATGCATGACTGGTATTTGGCCTTGTTGGCAACTGCCTTTGGGAAGCTCATCTATATCGATCAGCCGACAGAATTGTACCGTCAGCACAGTAGCAATGTTCTGGGAGCTCGTACCCTTAGAAAACGGGTCAAAAACTGGGTTCGCCCTCATATTTTGTTTGCTAAATATTGGAATCTCATCAATTCCAGTCAAGAACAAGCAAAAAATTTATTGGATCTGCCTGTCAGTTCCCAAACTAAAGAAATCATTGAAAACTTTGTGACCATTATGGATGTCCCACTAAAAGAACGTCTGAGACGGATTCGTCAGTATGGTTACCGGAAGAACCGAGCTTTTCATACGGTTGTGTTTACCAGCTTGATTCTGACAAAGTTTGCATATCGAGGTAAAAAATAATGTTTGACGTTTTTAGTCAGAAAAATCGAATTTTATTAAGAGAATTAATCAAAACAGACTTTAAATTACGCTACCAAGGATCAGCGATTGGTTATCTTTGGTCCATTTTAAAGCCCTTGATGACCTTTACGATCATGTATATTGTCTTCATCCGATTCTTACGTTTGGGTGGAGATGTTCCCCATTTCCCAGTTGCCCTCTTGTTGGCCAATGTAATCTGGGGCTTCTTCTCAGAAGCCACATCTATGGGGATGGTGTCGATCGTTAGTCGAGGCGACCTGTTGCGGAAGTTGAACTTCTCCAAACACATCATTGTCTTGTCTGCGATTTCAGGAGCAGCCATCAACTTTGTTATTAACCTGGTTGTTGTCTTGATTTTTTCATTCTTTAATGGAGTGACATTTTCTTGGACAGCTTTGATGGTGATTCCGTTGTTCTTTGAGTTGTTCTTGATGGCGACAGGATGCGCATTGATCTTAGCGACATTTTTTGTTCGTTTCCGTGACTTGGGTCAAGTCTGGGAAGTACTCCTGCAAGCAGGCTTGTATGCGACGCCAATTATCTATCCGATTACCTTTATTGCAGACCGCAATCCATGGGCTGCTAAGTTGGTCATGATGAATCCTTTGGCTCAAATTATTCAAGACATGCGTTATTTCTTGATTGATAAGGCCAACACCCCTGTCTGGCTTTTGGTGGAAAATAAGTTCTTGGTTCTGATTCCTTATGTCTTGCCAATTCTTATTTTTGTTGCTGGCTTTGCTTACTTTAACAAACATGCTAAGAAATTTGCGGAGATTCTCTAATGACAGATAAACAAATTGCAGTAAAAGTAGACCATGTCAGCAAGTACTTTAAGTTGCCAACAGAGGCAACCAATAGCCTTCGAACTGCCCTGGTCAATCGCTTCAAAGGAATCAAAGGATACAAAGAACAACATGTTCTTAAGGATATTTCTTTTGAAGTAGAAAAAGGAGACTTTTTCGGGATCCTCGGAAGAAACGGTTCTGGAAAATCGACTCTCTTGAAAATCATTTCTGAAATCTATGTTCCTGAGAAAGGTTCTGTTACTATCGATGGGAAACTGGTGTCTTTTATCGAGCTTGGAGTGGGCTTTAACCCAGAACTGACAGGTCGTGAAAATGTCTATATGAATGGAGCTATGCTAGGCTTCTCGACAGCTGAAATTGATGCCATGTATGATGATATCGTAGACTTTGCCGAGTTGCATGAATTTATGAACCAAAAGCTTAAGAACTACTCATCAGGCATGCAGGTTCGTCTAGCCTTTTCAGTTGCCATTAAGGCCCAAGGCGATATCTTGATTTTGGATGAGGTCCTAGCAGTAGGAGATGAGGCCTTCCAGCGCAAGTGTAACGATTACTTCCAAGAGCGCAAGAAATCAGGGAAAACCACGATCCTGGTTACCCATGATATGGGAGCCGTCAAGAAATATTGTAACAAGGCTGTTTTGATTGACAATGGATTGGTGAAAGCTTTAGGGAGTCCAGAAAATGTTGCCAATCAGTACAGTTTTGATAATACAGCTCCTTTGCAACAGGGAGGAGAAGCTAATGGAGCAGGTAATTCAAACCAGGAAGAAAATGTCTTGGTTGAAAATTTTCAGCTTCAGTTGTTAAGCTCAAACAAATTACGTCCTCAAGATCCTATTCAGTTCCAGATTGATTTTGATGTTCGTGAAGATATCAGGACCTATATCGCTCTGTCTTTAACAGATATCGATCGGAACATTTGGATCTACAATGATAATTCTATGAATCAACTGATGAGTGGAACTGGGCATAAAACGGTTCATTATACTTGTTCACTGCCAACTGTAAATGACTTAAAAATGAAATTGGAAGTGACAGTAAGGGATGAGGAAGGGCAGATGTTGGCCTTTTCAGATGCCACCCAGACTCCACTGATCTTTATCAATCGAGATGATATCGCTTTGGATGATAAATCAGCAATGGATTCGGCAAGTGGCTTAATCCAACGCAATGGAACATGGTCAATGACTGACTAGACTGAGGGAAATATGGAAACGACGCCTTTTGTTTCGATTATTTGTACGGTTTTTAATAAAGAGCCCTGGCTAAAGAAGACGATTGATAGCTTCTTAGCCCAACAAACAGAGTTTGATTATGAGATTATCTTAGTGGATGATGCTTCAAGCGATGGATCTCGTTCTATCATTCATGATTATCAAGCCAACTACCCTGATCTGATTCGTGCCTTTTATCAGGATGAGAATCAGGGAATTTCTAAAACCTGGGTCTCTATCTGTAAAGAAGCACGTGGAAAGTATATTGCCCGCTGTGATGGAGATGATTTTTGGTTAGACCCTTTAAAACTTCAGAAACAGGTTGATTTATTAGAAAGTGAACCTGATTGCAAATGGTCCAATACAGATTTTGATATTTATGATGAACAAGGAACCCTCGTTTCTAAGGCCGGCTTTGCCAAACATACGATTCCATTAGCAGATACCTATGAAAAGATGCTTGCAACAAGAGGGTTTACCATGGCCTCTACATGGCTAGTTGATAGAGATCTGATGTTAGAAGTCAATCAAGAGTTAGACTTAACAACATCAGATGATACTTTCAACCTTCAATTGGAACTCTTTCAACGGACTTCTTTAGCCTATCTGGATGAAGCGACAGTTGCTTATACCATTAATCAAGGATCGGATTCTCGTCCAACTGATTTCAGAAAACTAGAACGCCGATTTCATAAGTTGTTGAAAACACAACTTGAGTATCTTGATAAATATCCAAATGCCGATTATAAAGAGATGACGAAGATCCTTTTAGATCGTAATAATACTTATGAGATTCGTCTTTCCAAACCAATGGATTCTCTTTCACACATCGGAATGGAGTCTGTTACAATTTATTTTGGTGACGAAGAAAATACTTATTCGGAAGATCGTACCATGACCAAACTTCTTCAAAAAGAAGATAGTCTGGCAATCGAAATTCCGAAGGGAACTTCTGTTATCCGAGTTGATCTGTCTGAAAGTCCAAGTTATTACTCTGATGTTGAATTGAGAGATTCTAACGGAAAGGTTTGCTCGCCAGTTTATAGTAATGGTATCGTTACAGATAATTTGTTTCTTTTTAGTGAACCAGATCCTCAATTGATTTATGAAGTTGAAGAAGAAGGTGTGTATCAACTGAGCTATAAAATGATTTCTATAGATAATCCCTCTGCACCGGATTATATTGGAAAAGTTTTTGCTGCCGAAATGTTAGATTGTCAAAATAGTTTGAAAAATCTTGAGGCAGAGTTACAAGCTACGAAAGAAGCATATAATACAGTCATCCATTCTCGCCGTTGGACCATTCCAACAAAGATCTTGAAATTCTTTAGAATAAGGAAATAATATGCAACGTTTACTTTTATATGTTCACTATAATAAGTTTAATTTTATTAGTGGACATGTACTTTACCAATTAGAAAACATTCGTCCCTTGTATTCACGGGTGGTCTTTATCTCCAATAGTCAACTACCAGAAGATGTGAAGTCTAATTTAGTAGCACAGCATCTGGTAGACGATATTCTAGAGCGCCAAAATAGTGGCTTTGACTTTGCGGCTTGGCGGGATGGAATGAAGACAGTTGGCTTTGACCAACTGGCTCATTTTGATTCGGTTACCCTCATGAATGATACCTGCTTTGGACCTCTTTGGGATCTAGAACCAATCTACCAAAAATTTGAGAATGATGATGAGGTTGATTTCTGGGGAATGACCAATTACCGGAAAGACAAGGATTTTAACGAGCATATTCAGAGTTATTATCTCAGCTTTAAAAAACAGGTTATTGAATCAAGTACTTTCCATGAATTTTGGCAGGGAGTTCAAGACTTTACCAATGTTCAGGATGTGATCGATAACTACGAGACCAAGGTCACAACGAACTTCTTGGATGATGGTTTTCACTATAAGACGGTCTTTGATACCATTCATGAAGACACCACAGGAATGCTCTATCCAGACTTTTCTTACTATAATCCTACAGCGATTCTCAATCATAAGGTTCCTTTCATCAAAGTCAAAACCATTGCAAATAATGAAGGAATTATGCCTTATATTTTTGACGAGTTGGAGCGTGTATCGAACTATCCATTAGACTTGATCCTCAACCACATGTCTATGATTGATCGTCCGGACTATCCTTATCTCTTGTCTCGTAAGTACTTGAAAAACCAGGAATTAGCTGGAGAGTTCGGTAAAAAAGTTGCGGTTCATCTTCATGTCTTTTATGTGGACCTCTTGGAAGAATTTCTAGATGCTTTCCAAGCTTTTCATTTCACTTATGACTTATGGATTACGACAGATGTAGAAGAGAAGAAGCAGGCTATTGAACAAATCCTTTCTAATCGAGCACAAGATGCGACGGTTGTGGTGACTGGAAATATTGGACGAGATGTGTTGCCAATGTTGCTCTTAAAAGAGCAACTCTCTCGTTATGACTATGTAGGCCATTTCCATACCAAGAAATCCAAAGAAGCAGATTTCTGGGCAGGTGAATCTTGGCGCAAAGAATTGATCGAGATGCTGGTCAAACCGGCTGATCAAATCCTAGCCAATATGGAAGCCAATCCAAAAGTCGGAATCACTATCGCAGATATTCCAACTTTCTTCCGTTACAATCGAATAGTGGTTGCTTGGAATGAGGCTCTTATTTCACCCGAGATGAATAAGCTCTGGGAACGGATGGGAGCTACCAAGACAATTGATTTCAAAAATCTCAATACTTTTGTTATGAGTTATGGGACCTTTGTTTGGTTTAAATATGATGCTTTGAAACCACTCTTTGATTTGAATTTGACAGCAGCAGATGTTCCAGCAGAACCTCTTCCTCAAAATTCGATATTGCATGCGATCGAACGTTTGTTGATCTACATTGCTTGGGATCAAAAGTATGACTTTAGGATCTCTCAAAACCCACATGTTCTGACACCATTTATTGATAATAAGCAATTGAACAATCGTGAAGATCTTCAACCCCATACCTTTGTGGACTTTAATCAAATTGGGGGGATAAAAGGAGCCTTGAAGTATATCGTAATTGGTCCTGCAAGAGCTGTGAAATATATACTAAAAAGAATGATAAAAAGAAAGTAGAGTAAATTATATGGGAGTTATTGATAAGACTAAAATTAGAAATATTTTAATCGCTATATTTTTAGTATTATTTTCAAGAGTGTTTTTGGCCAGTTTATTTCAGTTTACTATCAATCTCAAAATTATACTATTAATTATTAGTATTGTAATTTATTTTATTCTTTTTGATCCAAAAGATAAAAAGAAATTGCCAATTAATGCTTTTTTTCTGATAATTATTTTCGGTAGTGTAATTTCAGTAGTGAAACCAGTCCAATATGGATTAGATGAAGAGTCTCATTTACCAAACGTAATCAGTATTTCGGATAGTCCTATTTTTAAATATTCTAATGAGAAATTGGAAGATTATAATTCAGTTTTTAAATATGATGCACTAAGAAATCCTAGTAAAAAAGATAAAAATTATTGGTTCAATGTTGAGCATAAGGAAAGTAAAATTAAAGGAGTAAGAGTTGGATTTGATAATCCAGCCTTTATTCCTAGTGCAATTGGATGGAATATAGGTAGATTAATCTCTAAAAAAGTGTTTGTTTCCTATTATTTGGGAAGAATCTTCGAAGTCATAGCATATGCCATTCTAGTATTTATTGCATTAAAAATCAGCAAAGTTTATAGAGAAGCGATATATTTATTTTCTACATTCCCTGCAGTATTGTACATTATAGCAGGTTATCATTATGATTATTTATATTTTGGAGCAACTTTAATTAGTCTTGCTATATTGACAAATATTCTATCAGGTGAACGTAAAATTGATAGAAAATATGCTTTTGTATTTCAATGCTCTACATTACTATTTTCATTTGCAAAATTTCCGTTTGTATTAATTGGAAGTCTATTTTCAATATTGCCAAATAAGTATTATCAGGATAAATCAGTAAGAAAATTCAGTTCAATCCTGTTTGGTTTAAATTTATTCATTTCCTTTACATACGTTGGAATCATTAAATTGTTTGCTTCAGACAATGCTTTGTCAGGCAAAGGACCAGGACTATTATATTTTGTAACACATCCATTACCATTAATTAGAACTTTACTTTTAGCGCCATACGGTATTATTCATGATTTTGTTTCTGAACCATTGAAATATGTTTCAGAATCGTCTCCGTTTTTAATTGCAATTTCGATAGTTACTTTCTTTTTTGCTATGTTTGTCATTGCATTAAAAAATAAAATTGAAATGCCAACATTTTTTAAATATTACTGTCTTCTTTTACTTGCAGGTATTGCCTCATTAATAGTAATTGCTATTTCAGGAGATCCTAGGGTATACCACAAAGGTGATATTACTGTAGGTGGTGTACAAGGTCGTTATTATTATTTTATTCTGATGTTTTTGCCACTTTTTTGTGGATCATGGTTTAGAAAATTATTTGGTTTTTTAGATATGACCATTCAAAATGAAGATTCGAATTTTGAATGTAGTTTGCAATATATGTTAGTGTATTTAAATATTTTAACAATTAGTATCGGAATATACACTCAATTGCAGGGATAAAAAATTTATAGGAAGGATAAAAAATGAAGAGAAAGAGGAAATTAGATTTAAGAGATTTTCTTTTTAAAATTTATAATAAAATAACAAGAACACAAAAGTACTGTATAGCTCTCTTTCTTTTATTTTTTATAAGCAATACTTTCTTAACACAAAATTTGATTTCTAAAGAGATCAAATCAACAGGATCTGTATTATTCTTAGTTAATCAGTTTGGAATTTGGTTTGGAATTGCCTTCTTAATTCTAGTTTTACTAATTTCACAATACGCTTTAAAATGGATTTTTTTCCTTAAAATTTTAGT
This sequence comes from Streptococcus parasanguinis, assembly GCA_032477695.1. Lineage (GTDB taxonomy): Bacteria > Bacillota > Bacilli > Lactobacillales > Streptococcaceae > Streptococcus > Streptococcus parasanguinis_Y. The sequence continues at coordinate 37,794 of JAWDWJ010000001.1, read as the reverse complement.
TTCATACGTAATCTATTTAATACTATCATACTCGATTGATGTTTCGCTTAATATTAATAATCCTAGTTATAAGATTGATCATTTTGAAAAAAACAATTTTTGGCAATTTAATTCTCTAGTATTTATTTTGTCATTGTTAGTGATTTCTTATGTTTTGGGTCAGATCAAAAAATCATATGATAATAAAGCGAATAGAAAAAAATTAGAACCTATTGGGAAAATGTTCGAATATGTCTTGCATTCTAGCGTAGTTTGTTCGTTCATTTTTACTGATTCTAAAATTCTTTCTTTTTTGTATCGTACATCATGGTATGTATCTGGAAATTTTGAGAAATTAGGAGCAGGAAAGTACTCCTTGAGCCAATTTTGGATTTTAGAATTTCATTTGCTACTCTTAAGTTTTTTCCTGACTTTAGTTGGCTTGCTTTTTGTAAAAGGACAAGTTGATGTAGTAAAAAATAGGTCTAGTTTTTCGCTAGCTGCATTTACAAGTATTAGTCTTGCAATATTATTTAATACAGGAATTCAATTGGGTCTAGGCCATGGGGAACCTTTGGTTGGATACTCAATATTTCCTGGAGGTGTAATATTTCAGATATTGTGTTTATCTTATCTGTTTATTTTTCTATATATTATCTTTAATAGATATTTATTTACGACAATATTGATTTTATTTGGTGGGGTTCTGTTTATTGTTGCTAATGCTATAAAATTTAGTATGCGTGCGGAACCAATTTTGCCAAGTGATTTGGTCTGGGTATTTCAACCTTCTGTTTTATTTAGTTTTGTAGATGCTTCGGTTTTAATGACTGTGAGTATTTCCTTAGTCATTTTTACGTTTATCTATATAATAGGACGGAGATATATTTATCCAGGTAGAATTATTCGTGCAACGATCTTAAGATTTGTTTTATTAGGACTTATGCTCTTATTGTCCATTAATGTTTATTCTATTTTTAAAAGAAAAGATAATGGAAAAATTATTGATGACGTTCCGATTATTACCTTGTTAAATAATTTCCAAGATACAAAATGGTTAGGAAATTCCATAAACGCTAGATATCAATCGTTGTCATATGTATGGTTGAATCAAATAACAACAGATCCAATTATAGAACCGAAGGGATATAGTAAAGAAAAAATCAAAGAAATTGAGAAGAAATATGATCAAGTAGCTTTAGAAATCAATAAAAATAGAAATGAGTTAATTGATAATCAAACGATTGTTTATGTTTTAAGTGAGAGTTTTGCTGACCCATCAAGAATTGAAGGGGTAAATTTATCTAGAAATCCTATACCAAAAATTCAAGAAATTAAGACAAAAGTTACAAGTGGATTAATGCAATCAGATGGTTATGGTGGTGGAACCGCAAATATGGAGTTTCAAACATTGACAGGGTTACCTTTTTATAATATTAATCCGACAGTTTCTGTATTATACTCAGAGGTTGCTCCTAAAATGAGAAGACTAATTTCAGTTAGTGATTCATTTAATAATAAAGAAGTTATTCATTTCGAATCTCCAATTAATTATTCTAGAAATGTGATTTACAATAGATTGAAATTCAATAAATTTATAAGCATTGATGATAAAAAGAATTATGATTTAGGTTATCAAGAAGTACATATAAGCGATGAATCTACGTATAAGGCAGTATTAAAAGAGATGGATGCTAAAAAGAATCAATTCTTTTCTGTCATTACGATTCAAAATCACTCCCCATTTATAGCAGGAGAACCTTCAGACTTAACAGCAACAGGCAATGGTTTTTCAGATGATGAAAATACCAAGTTAACGAATTATTCACGTCTTTTAACCTTTACCGACACCGCCACCCAATCCTTCCTGGAAAGTCTTTCTAAAATAGATAAGAAGATTACAGTGGTATTTTATGGGGATCATTTGCCAGGTCTTTATCCTGAGTCCGCCTTTAAGAATAATCCGGAGAGTCAGTATCAGACAGACTACTTCATTTGGAGTAATTTTGATGCACCGAAATTGAATTATCCTTTGGTCAATTCAAGTGATTTCTCTGCTATGGTCTTTGAACAGACTAATTCAAAAGTTTCGCCTTACTATGCTTTGTTAACAGAAGTGCTGAAAAAAGCAAGTGTCGATAAAAAGGCCCTAGAAGGAGAAGCACAAGAAATTGCAGAGGATTTGAAAATGGTTGAATACGACTTGATTAGTGGGAAAGGTTACCTTTCTAAAGACTTCTTTAAAGTTCCAACTAATAAATCCAATTAAAAGGAGAGCAAGCAGTTAAAAATCTTTGTGATTTTGGCTGTCTGGCTCCCTTTTTTTTGTTTTTTATGCTAAACTATTAGATGGGGGTACGCTCATGATTAAGATATTTGGAAAGGTCCATTATCATTGGCAACCGGACTTATCTATTCTTGTGACTTATTGGTCCATTGCAGTGATTCCGGTCTTTATTGGACTGGCCTTGATGTATGAGAGCTCTAGTGTGCCAACGCTAGTTTTGTTTTCGTTCTTTTTATTTATGGTCTTGCTCGCGATTGGGGTCCATCGTTATTTCACGATCTATGAGGATGGGATCTTGCGGATTATTACAGCTAATCCTTTTACTCCAATCAAGGTGAAGATTGACTCGATTGAAAAGGTCGAAGTAAATAAGAAATCGATCAAGCTCATTTTTAATGATGGTTCGCGCAGTCGGACATTCTGTATGCGTAAATGGCCGAAAAAATACTTTATCAATGCGCTTGCTTTAAATCCTTATTTTAAGGGAGAAGTAATCTTGACGGACAATTTCATTCATGTGGATTACTACGAGATGTATTATGCAAACAAATAAAAAGCCCTCTTAATCTTTTAAGAGAGCATGAGTGGGGCATTCTTTAATAGCCTCAAGAACATCGTTTGTGACAGGAACTTCCTTTTCGAGGAGGTCGTCCTCTTCAGCAGCAAATTTAACGATGCCATTGTCATGGTAATCAAATATTTCAGAATAGGTCTGACAGAGACCGCAAGCGATGCAACGATCTGGAATTAACGTAACTTTCATACTTCTATTGTAATGATTTTTACGAGAAAAAACAAGGAGGAAGTCATGGCAAAAGAACCATGGGAAGAAGATATTTACGATGATGGAGAAGAAACATTGAAAAGAACGAGCAAGTTAAATGGAATCAAGGCAGATCGTCTGTTGACGATTTTAGCTATTATTTTCTTTGTAGTAGTAGTGGCGATGGTCTGCTTGTTGATTTTCCTTTCAACAGGTGGCAGCAATAAATCCAAACAAATGTCTGGTTTCTACAATGGAGAGACTAAGGTTGAACAGAAATCATCAGCCCCTGCAGCACAGACGGACCAAGCGGCTACTGAAGATAGTTCAAAAGATGAGAACTCTGAAGAAGGTACGATCACTGTTCAAGCAGGTGAAGGGGAAGCAGCGATTGCTGCGCGTGCTGGTATTTCCATTGCCCAATTGGAACAGTTAAATCCATCTCACATGTCTACAGGATCATGGTATGCCAATCCTGGTGATGTCGTTAAGATTCAGTAGGAGTTGAGGATAGCATGAAACAAATTCAAATTGCCATTGATGGACCGGCTTCTAGTGGAAAGTCCACAGTTGCAAAGATCATTGCCAAGGATCTAGGCTATACGTATCTAGATACGGGGGCTATGTATCGTGCAGCGACATATCTAGCTTTGCAAAATAATCTGACAGCTGAACAGGTTGATGACCTCTTAGCCCTTTTAGATCAGTATCCAATTAGTTTCGGTCGTTCAGAAGAAGGAGAGCAGCTTGTCTTTGTAGCAGACGTGGATATTACCCACCCAATTCGCGATAACCAAGTGACCAACAATGTTTCATGGGTTGCAGCGCTTGCGCCGATCCGTGAAAAACTTGTCACTCTACAGCAAGAAATTGCAGCAGAGGGGGGCATCGTTATGGATGGACGCGATATTGGGACAGTCGTCCTTCCACATGCAGAGTTGAAGATCTTTTTGGTTGCTTCGGTTGAGGAGCGGGCAGAACGTCGCTATAAGGAAAATGTTGAAAAGGGCATCACAGCGGATCTTGAATTGTTGAAAAAAGAAATCGCTGAGCGGGACTATAAGGACAGCCACCGTGCCGTTTCTCCTTTGAAACCTGCAGCTGATGCCATTCATTTTGACACAACGGGTGTTGGAATTGCAGACGTTGTTGCATTTATTGAAGAAAAAGCAAAAAAACTTCTTGACAAAGAATAAAAAACTTGATATCATATAAAAGTTGAGAAAAGCAGAAGTGAGAACTTCTCGCCTTGTGACGCAAGTTGCCTGGCCCCTACGGATCAAGTTTCAGTAATGAAATACATCATGTAGTTCGGGCCTGTTTTGCAGGTCCGTTCTTTGTTTTTCTCGAATAATAAAAAAGAGGTGAAAACCATAGCAAAGCAAGACTTATTCATCAATGATGAAATTCGTGTACGTGAAGTTCGCTTAATCGGTCTTGAAGGTGAGCAATTGGGTATCAAACCACTTAGCGAAGCGCAAGCACTTGCGGACGATGCTAATGTTGACTTGGTTCTCATTCAACCTCAAGCTAAACCTCCTGTTGCGAAAATTATGGACTACGGTAAGTTCAAATTTGAGTACCAGAAGAAGCAAAAAGAACAACGCAAAAAACAAAGCGTTGTGACCGTGAAAGAAGTTCGTTTGAGCCCAGTGATTGACAAGGGTGATTTCGATACAAAACTTCGCAATGCTCGCAAGTTCCTTGAAAAAGGGAACAAAGTGAAGGTTTCCATTCGCTTTAAGGGTCGTATGATCACCCACAAAGAGATTGGGGCAAAAGTTTTAGCCGATTTCGCTGAAGCGACACAAGATGTGGCGATCATCGAACAACGAGCTAAGATGGATGGACGTCAAATGTTCATGCAATTGGCGCCAGCAACTGACAAGAAATAATCTTTCAGAAAGTTAAAAAAAGGAGAAAATATCATGCCAAAACAAAAAACACACCGCGCATCAGCTAAACGTTTCAAACGTACAGGTTCTGGTGGACTTAAACGTTTCCGTGCTTACACTTCTCACCGTTTCCACGGAAAAACTAAGAAACAACGTCGTCATCTTCGTAAAGCATCTATGGTGCATGCAGGAGATTTCAAACGTATCAAAGCAATGCTTACTCGCTTGAAATAATCGCGTATTTGTAAGTAAAGAATTCTAGGAAATATTGGAGGAAATATAAATGGCACGTGTTAAAGGTGGCGTTGTATCACGCAAACGTCGTAAACGTATTCTTAAATTAGCTAAAGGTTACTATGGAGCTAAACACATCTTGTTCCGTACTGCAAAAGAACAAGTAATGAACTCTTACTACTATGCATACCGTGACCGTCGTCAAAAGAAACGTGACTTCCGTAAATTGTGGATCACACGTATCAATGCGGCAGCTCGTATGAACGGACTTTCATACTCACAATTGATGCATGGTTTGAAATTGGCTGAGATCGAAGTTAACCGTAAAATGCTTGCTGACTTGGCTGTTAACGATGCAGCAGCTTTCACAGCTCTTGCAGATGCAGCTAAAGCAAAACTTGGTAAATAATTTTATAAGGCTGAGATGATTTTCTCAGTCTTTTTTTCTTGCTTATTTCATGCTATAATGAAAATAATCGTAACCGATATGAGGAGAGATGGAGGATATAAAGGTGACACACAATCGACTAGCATGGGATGAATATTTTGCAGCACAGGCCTTACTGATTTCGAATCGGGCGACATGTAATCGAGCGAAAGTAGGTGCTGTTCTGGTTAAGGATAATAAGGTCATTGCAACAGGCTATAATGGATCCGTTTCTGGGACAGATCATTGTCTAGAGGATGGCTGTCTTATGGTCGAGGGACACTGTGTCCGGACGATTCATGCGGAAGTCAATGCGATTTTGCAAGGAGCAGAACGTGGAATTCCTAAAGGCTTTACAGCTTATGTGACGCATTTTCCTTGCCTCAATTGTACCAAGCAGTTGCTTCAAGTTGGTTGCAAGCGGGTCGTTTATATCCATCAATACCGCATCGATGAATATGCCGAATACCTCTACCGTGAAAAAGAAGTAGAACTGGTCAATTTACCAATTGAAGAAGTGAAAAGAGCTATTGCAGAGGCTGATTTTATTTAATGAAGGCTTCCAGTCTATTTTAAAAGTATCATGAATGAAACGTATGAATATGGTGGAAGTAGTAGTGAAAGTTTGTATAATAGTCTTAAAGAGAGCATGAAAAATAAGATAAAGCTTAGGTGAGAGTTATGACAGATCAACAGAAAAATCCTGAAGTAGATAAAGAAAAAGAGGAATTTGTTTCAGATGAAAGTCTTCTTCCTAACAATGAAATGAAGCCAGAGAAGAGAGTTGGAAATTCTGTAATACTTTCTATTGCTCTGTTTTTAGCCATTGTTTATCTAGTTTTACTTTTATTAGCTGTCTTTGCATTAGGAGCATGGGCTATTGCTTTTTTGTATTTCTTGGGTGTCCATATTATTTGCTTTTTTATAGCGACTATCCTCTTGTGGAATGGAAAAGCAAAGGGCAATAAAACAACTCTTTATATAGCAGCAGCTATTTATGTTTTTTCATTTATTGCTGCGGGTGATCCGGATTGGGTGATTAATCATATACCACCGCTTGTGGTAGGAGTGCTGGTATTGATTGGAACTGTGTTGTTTAAAAATGGAGAGTGACTAGTGTAGATGGGATTGAAGATTTTTATAAATATGTTGTAATTTAACTATGTAATAGCATCCATTGCTGCGCGGTTACCTACTATTTTTGAAGATAAAAAGTACCGTGTGAGGGTGCTAGATCTTGCCTGCTGGACTCGTTAATTGATAGATACCCTATGGGGTATTTTTTGTGAACTTTTTTAAGAACTTTTTAGGAACTTTGAGAACCATTTAAGTGGGTATAATTGAATAGTAGATAGCCCGGAAAAGCTGATTTAATGGGCTTTTTTAAAAATCATTTTCCATATCATTGGTAATGTGTTATAATGAAGTGTTATATGGTCCCGATAAGGTGGTAGAAATCTTCTATCAGTACTTTGTAACTCTATAACAATATTTTTTAAGGGGGGACATTTTTATGTCAGAACGTAAACTTTTCACGTCTGAATCAGTATCTGAGGGGCATCCAGATAAGATTGCAGACCAAATTTCAGATGCTATTTTAGATGCTATTTTAGAGCAAGATCCAGAAGCTCACGTGGCTGCGGAAACAGCTGTTTATACTGGTTCCGTGCATGTCTTTGGTGAGATTTCAACGACTGCTTATGTGGATATTAACCGTGTGGTTCGTGATACCATTGCAGAGATTGGTTATACTAATACGGAATATGGATTCTCAGCTGAAACTGTAGGAGTACACCCATCTTTGGTGGAACAATCTCCTGATATTGCCCAAGGGGTTAATGAAGCCTTGGAAGTACGTGGAAATGCAGATCAAGATCCACTTGATTTGATCGGAGCAGGAGACCAAGGTCTCATGTTTGGTTTTGCGGTGGATGAAACAGAAGAACTCATGCCATTGCCAATTTCACTCAGCCACAAATTAGTTCGTCGTTTGGCTGAACTTCGTAAGTCTGGGGAAATTAGCTATCTTCGTCCAGATGCCAAGTCACAAGTTACTGTTGAGTACGATGAAAACGACCGCCCAGTGCGCGTGGATACAGTCGTTATTTCAACCCAACACGATCCAGATGTCAGCAATGAACAAATCCACGAAGATGTGATTAACAAGGTCATCAAAGAAGTGATTCCAGCTTCTTATCTAGATGAGGAAACCAAATTCTTCATCAACCCAACAGGTCGCTTTGTTATCGGTGGGCCTCAAGGGGACTCAGGTTTGACAGGTCGTAAGATCATCGTGGATACTTATGGTGGTTACTCCCGTCACGGTGGTGGTGCCTTCTCTGGTAAGGATGCCACTAAGGTGGACCGTTCTGCTTCTTATGCAGCTCGCTACATTGCCAAAAACATCGTGGCAGCAGGTCTTGCTAAGAAAGCAGAAGTGCAATTGGCTTATGCAATTGGGGTTGCTCAACCTGTCTCTGTTCGGATTGATACCTTTGGTACTGGAACAGTCGCTGAAAGTAAGCTTGAAAAAGCAGCACGTGAGATCTTTGATCTTCGTCCTGCAGGTATTATCCAAATGTTGGATTTGAAACGTCCAATCTACCGTCAAACAGCAGCTTATGGCCATATGGGACGGACAGATATCGACCTGCCATGGGAACGTTTGGACAAGGTAGAAGCCTTGAAAGAAGCTGTAAAATAATTAGTTGAAATGGAAAAGTTAGGGTCAAGTTGATCCTAGCTTTTTTTCGTTTTGAAAATTCCTACAGATGGAAAAATAGGTCGATCTGTGGTATAATAGATGCAGTATTTTGAATACGTTGTCCCTTTTATTTCCGTTACAAAAAACGATAGTAAAAGGAAAAAGACTTGAAAGAGCTAATAAATTATTAAGATGAAAAAAATTGTAATAAATGGTGGTCGCCCTCTAAAAGGAGAGGTGACCATTAGTGGTGCAAAAAATAGTGTAGTAGCCCTGATTCCGGCGACCATTCTGGCGGATGATATCGTGACCCTTGATGGGGTACCGGATATCTCCGACGTGGCGAGTCTGATTGAAATCATGACCATCATGGGGGCTAAGATTGAACGCAAAGAAGACAGTTTGATCATTGATCCACGTGGGGTGAAGAATATGCCCATGCCATTTGGAAAAATCAACAGTCTGCGAGCTTCCTATTATTTCTATGGCAGCTTATTAGGACGCTATGGTCAAGCAACGGTTGGGCTTCCTGGTGGGTGTGACCTTGGACCACGTCCGATTGATTTGCATTTGAAGGCCTTTGAAGCGATGGGAGCCGCTATGACCATGGATGGCTCTAGTATGAAACTTGCGACTGATGGCAAGCCTCTTCAAGGAGCTAACATCTACATGGATACTGTTAGTGTTGGTGCAACGATCAATACGATTTTGGCAGCGGTCAAAGCTGAAGGTCGGACAGTGATCGAAAATGCGGCTCGAGAACCTGAAATTATCGATGTGGTGACCTTGCTCAACAACATGGGAGCTCATATTCGTGGAGCGGGAACAGATATTATTATCATTGATGGTGTTCCACAATTGCATGGAACGAGACATCAGGTGATTCCAGATCGCATCGAAGCAGGAACCTATATTGCCCTTGCAGCTGCTATTGGAGAAGGTATCCAGATCAATAATGTCCTGTATGAGCATTTAGAGAGCTATATTGCCAAGCTAGAGGAAATGGGTGTGCGCATGACCATTTCTGAAGATAGTATCTTTGTAGAAAAGCAGACGGACTTGAAGTCCATCCAGATCAAAACGTCTCCTTATCCTGGTTTTGCGACTGATTTGCAACAACCGATCACACCTTTGCTCTTAACGGCTGCAGGACGTGGACGCATTGTTGATACGATTTATGAAAAACGGGTCAACCATGTACCAGAATTGGCTAAAATGGGGGCCACTATTTCGACCTTGAACGACCACATTATCTATGAAGGGCCAAATCAATTGACAGGATCCAGTGTGAAAGCGACGGATCTTCGGGCTGGTGCGGCTTTAGTGATTGCCGGTCTCATGGCTTCTGGAACAACAGAAATTACAAATGTGGAATACATCCTTCGCGGGTATTCAGATATTATTCATAAATTGACCCAACTTGGAGCAGATATCCAGTTGGTAGAGGAATAGTGACAGAACTAGAGATCTGATAGTGGCGGCTAGATACACGAACAATGGAGTTTGAAATGAATATTTGGACGCACTTAGCTGCCTATTCACTAATTGAAACACAAAGGTTGTATTTACGACCTTTTCTCTTTGAGGATGCGGAAGATTTTTATAAGATTGCTTCAAATCCTGATAACCTACAATTTATCTTTCCTGCACAAGCCGATCTTGCTGAAACTCAATATGTACTAGCCAACTATTTCATGAAAAATCCCTTGGGGGTTTGGGCAATCTGTGATAAGGAAACTAATCAGATGATCGGCTCTATCAAGTTTGAAAAGTTGGATGAAATTAAGGGTGAGGCTGAGTTAGGCTACTTTTTACGCAAGGATTTTTGGGGAAAGGGCCTGATGACAGAAGCGGTCAAAGAGTTGGTTTATCTATCATTTGAGAAATTTCAACTGAAGGAGCTTAAGATTGTCACCCATGTTGAAAATGCAGGGAGTCAAAAGGTCGCTTTAAAGGCTGGTTTTCGTCTCTTTCGTCAATTCAAAGGGAGTGACCGCTATACGCGTAAAATGCGCGATTATTATGATTTCCGCCTAGGTAGAGGGGACTTCTATGAGTAAACACCAAGAGATTTTAGACTATCTCGAAAAATTACCGATTGGAAAACGTGTCAGTGTCCGCAGTATCTCCAATTTTTTGAATGTCAGTGATGGGACGGCCTATCGTGCCATTAAAGAAGCTGAAAATCAAGGAATTGTGGAAACGCGTCCTAGAAGCGGAACCATCCGTGTCAAATCGCAAAAGGCTGTACTAGAGCATTTGACGTATAGGGAAATTTTAGAAATCACCGGTTCTGAAATATTAGCAGGTGAGGAAGGTCTCGAAAAAGAATTTAATAAATTTTACATCGGTGCTATGACAGAAAAGCACGTCCTAGACTATGTGTCTGAAGGTGGGCTTTTGATCGTGGGTGACCGCACTAGCATCCAACGATTGGCATTGAAACATGAGAATGCAGTTTTGGTGACAGGTGGCTTTGAGGTGAGTGAGGATGTGATCGATCTGGCCAATCAGGTAAAAATTCCAGTTATTCGAACTTCACACGATACCTATACCGTCGCGACCATGATCAATAAGGCCTTGTCTAATATGCAGATCAAGACGGATATCTTAACAGTCGAGCAGGTTTATCGACCCTTCCATGAGTACGGCTATCTGTCTGAGACCGATACGGTAAGGGATTATTTAGATTTGGTTCGAAAGAATCGCTTTAGCCGCTTTCCAGTTGTCAATCAGCACCAGATGGTGGTGGGGGTCGTGACTATGAGAGATGCTGGAGATAAGGCGCCTCAGACGACCCTTGATAAGGTGATGTCACGGACCATTTTTACCACTAATTTGTCCACCAGCATTGCGACGATTAGCCAACGGATGATCGCTGAAGATTATGAAATGATTCCTGTTGTTCGTAATAACCAGACCTTGCTGGGTGTTATTACGCGTCGGGATGTCATGGATCGGATTAGCAAGGTGCAGTTTTCGAGCTTACCAACCTTTAGTGAGCAAATTGGTCAAAAGATTCAAACAGAGAACGACCATTACCAATTCACAGTGGAGCCAAGTATGCTGGAGAAAAGCGGTGTTTTGGCCAATGGGGTCATGATCGAAGTGCTAATGAAGGTTATTCGCAAGATGATGCAACACAGTGGGCGTAGCTTGATTGTCGAACAGTTGATCATCAATTTTTTACAGGCTGTGCAGGTGGATGATGTGATCCGCATTGAACCACAACTAGTTCGACGAACCAGACGTTCGGCCTTGGTTGATTTTAGCTTGTATTTAGATCTGCAGCTAGTCGCGAAAGCAACCATTACGATTAAGATTAATTAAACAAAAAGAAATGAGGAGACAATGATTACATTAAAATCACAACGTGAAATTGAAGCCATGGATCGTGCAGGAGATTTCCTTGCCAGCATCCATATTGGATTACGTGACTTGATCAAGCCAGGGCTTGATCTTTGGGAAGTTGAAGAATATGTCCGTCGTCGCTGTAAAGAAGCCAATGTCTTGCCGCTTCAGATCGGTGTAGAAGGCAGTCTCATGGATTATCCTTATGCGACTTGCTGTGGCTTAAATGACGAAGTGGCCCATGCTTTTCCACGTCACGTCATCTTAAAAGATGGTGATCTTCTCAAGGTAGATATGGTCTTGTCTGAACCGCTGGATAAGTCTGTTTTAGATGTTTCAAAATTGGATTTTGATAATGTGGCGCAAGTGAAAAAATATACAGAGTCCTATACCGGTGGTTTAGCTGATTCATGCTGGGCTTATGCTGTTGGAAATGTTTCCCAAAAAGTCAAAGATTTGATGGATGTGACCAAAGAATGTCTTTACAAAGGAATTGAAAAAGCGGTTGTTGGCAATCGCTTGGGAGATATTGGTGCAGCGATTCAAGAGTATGCCGAAAGCAAAGGCTATGGCGTGGTGCGTGATTTGGTCGGACACGGTGTCGGGCCTACTATGCATGAAGAACCAATGGTCCCACATTATGGTCGTGCTGGACGCGGTCTTCGTCTGCGTGAAGGGATGGTCTTGACGATTGAGCCAATGATCAATACCGGTACTTGGGAGATCGATACAGATATGGAAACTGGTTGGGCCCATAAGACCCTCGATGGTGGCCTTTCTTGTCAATACGAGCATCAATTTGTGATTACAAAAGATGGTCCAGTGATCCTAACTAGTCAAGGTGAAGAAGGAACTTACTAAAGGATAGAGAGGAAAGAATGGAGCTGAAGGCAGGTGTCTGGTTTCGCTCTTTGCTCTTTTTTAGTAAAAATGGGGAGGTGAAGAATGAAAAAGGTCCTACAAAAAGTGTTCGATCAGCCATTTATAAAAGGCTTCGTGCGATTTTATCAGAGTGCAGAGTCTGATATCACCAGTATTGCAGTTGCCTATTATTTGCTGATCTCCATTTTCCCTTTGATGCTGATTGCAGCCAATATTCTGCCTTACTTTCATATTCGTCCTACCCAGATTCTTTTGAGCTTACAAAAAGTCTTGCCAGCCTCCTTATATCGAATAGTGGCACAGATGATTTCGAGTGTCTTGACCAAGCCTTCGACAGGCTTACTGAGTTTCTCGATTATTTCTGCTTTGTGGATCTTCTCACAGAGCATTGCCTACCTCCAAAAAGCCTATAACAAGAGTTATGGGGTGGAAAAGGAGCGTGGTATTATCTGGGGGCGACTCTTTAGCTTTCTGATCAGTTTTGCCTTGCAGGGCTTGTTTGGACTTTCACTGATTCTTTCCATGTTTGGAAAAATGATCGTCCGCTATCTCTATCGGACCTTTTCATTTGATCGGACGATTTATGTGCGCTTACTGAATTTGACAGAGCCGACCATCTACCTCTTGCTCTTTGTCAGTCTGGTCTTGCTCTATTACACCCTTCCAAATGTCAAAATTCCAAAATTTAGATATGTATTGCCAGGGGCGACCTTTGTTGTTGCTGTCCTGTATGCGATCTTGAATATCTTTTGGAAATATGTGGATCGTTATGTGAGTCATTTCTTAGATGCTCGTTTCTTCGGTTCGGTCGTCCTAGCGGTCATCATGTTCTGGTTCATCTTGGTGGCAAAAATCATGATTATTGGTTGTATTTTAAACGCCAGTATCCAATTTGCCAGAGAAGCCAAGTTCCAAACGCGCAGTGGAGAAATTGTCTCTAAGTTAAAATCAGAAGAAGTGGACTTTCGGCATAGAGAAGTTTCACAAAAATTAAAGCGTCGGTTACGCTTGATAAAAAAAGAAAAAACGGAATAAGGGAGAGTGGGACAGAAATCGGTCATTCGTTAGAATTCGATTTCGTCGTCCCACCTCCGCACAGTTGAGTAGGGCCGTAAAAGCTGATGGGATCAGCGTAGTAGAGCCCACTCAACCACTGCGTTTTGCTCGACAATTCAAAAATAATTGAGAGGCTAGGACTTTTGTCCCAGCCTCTTTTTTTCTTATCTATTTTTATTGCATTTGCAATAAAAATGTGTTATTCTATTGTCAATAGGAAAGGAGGAGTGAGATGAGTATTTTGCGTGAGATCGGCATCATTGCGCGAGCTCTGGATTCTATAGCAAATATTGAATTTCGAGATTTGGATTTGGCGCGTGGTCAATACCTTTACCTGGTGCGAATTGCCGAGCAACCTGGAATGATTCAGGAAGAACTCTCTGAAGTCCTGAAAGTAGATCGATCCACCGTTGCAAGGTCTGTAAAAAAACTAGAAGAACGAGGCTTGATTCAACAGCGTCCAAGGGGTGAAAACCTTAAAATCAAGGAATGGGAATTAACTGAAAAAGGTAAGCAGATTTACCCCTTCATTTTAGGGGAGCATCTTTACTCTGAGACAACTGCCTTAAAAGGATTTTCCAAAGAAGAAGTCGCACAGTTAGAGGAGTATCTCATCCGAGTTCGAGAGAATATTACCCTGGATTGGGAACTAGTCAAAAAAGGTCAAAAAAGAAATTATAGTGAGGTAAAACAATGAAAGTGACAGTCGATCAAGCATTTTGGGATTTATTTCCAACAGCTAGAATTACAGTGATGTCCTTGTATGGTATTGATAATACAGTAGATGAAGCCAAGGATCCTTATTTCAAAGAATTGTTGGACAAGGGTGCCAAGAGAGCATGGGAATTTATCGATGAAGAAAACTATACCCAGAGTGAGTTCGTTCAAGAGTGGCGCCAAGCTTTTAGCAAGTTTAAAACAAAAAAAGGAGCCCGATCTTCCATCGAGGCACTCTTAAAACGGGTTCACCAGGGGCGTGAATTCTATCCGATTAATCCGTTGGTGGATCTTTACAATAGTGTGTCTATGGCTTATGCCCTTCCTTGTGGGGGAGAAGATATGGATAAATTGGTGGGTGGCCTCTCTCTAGGTCAAGCGAAAGGAGGCGAACCTTTCTTTCCATTAGGAGCTGACGAAGATGCGCCAGCTTTGGAAGGGGAGATCATCTACTACGACCAAGAAGGCGCCGTTTGCCGTTGTTTGAATTGGCGTGAGGCTCAAAGAACCATGCTAACTGAAGATACCAAGGACGCTATTTTGGTCATTGAAGCCATCAACGAGGAGCAGGCCAAACGAGCCCAGACAGCCATGCAGGAATTGAAAGATCTAGCCAAGGATTATTTTGGGGTTGAAGGCACCATCCATCAATTAAGTGCAGAGCATGCAAGTATAGAAGTTTAAAAGAATAAAGCTTGAAACAATCGTTTCAAGCCTTATTTTTGTTTTTAAAGACAAAGAGTTTACTAAAGACGTAATTGAGGACCACAATGGCCACTTGTGCAAAGAGGGTTTCAATCAGATTGATTTGACTCTTGTTATTGTTGACAAATTGCCCGATAATTCCTGGGAATTGCTTGACAAAAATCTCAGTCAAGGCCATATCTAGAATAAAGGTCCCAGAGCGCGCAATTGCAAATCGAATCAAGCGCTGAAACCAGCCCTTTCTTTCTTGTTTAAAGACAATGGTATCGTTGGTCGCAAAGGCAAAGAGGATCCCAGCGATGTTTCCAATCGCGGTCGCTAATCGTTCATCACGAGACACTTGATAGATGAAGAGGCGGGTTCCGACGGAAACAATGGTTGTGGCAACCCCAAAAAAGAGATAGGATAAAATTTCATTATCAAAAAATTTTTTAATTAGTGTTTTCATAAATTCAGTCTACCATAAAACCTCAAAATATGCTATACTTGAAAGGTTGAAGAAATCAAACCTTCAACCCTTGGTGCTTAAGATCCTTTCGCCAAGCATATTACACGCGGAAAAACCGCTAAAGGAGAATAAATGAAACAGTTAACTGCTCGTGATATGGCACAAATTGCCATTGTTGCTGCGATTTATATCGTATTGACCATTACCCCACCTCTCAACGCTATGGCCTACTATGGCTATCAATTCCGTGTTTCGGAAATGATGAATTTCTTAGCTTTTTACAATAAGAAGTACTTGATTGCGGTGACGCTTGGTTGTATGATTGCTAACTTATTTAGTTTTGGATGGATCGATGTCTTTGTCGGTGGAGGTTCAACCTTTGTCTTCTTAGGACTTGGACTCATTCTATTTGGTCGATTCAAAAACAAGTTCTTGTTTGACGGTCTTATTCGCTTGGACCATTTCTTGTTTGCGATTTTCTTTTCCATCTCCATGTTTACGATTGCCTTGGAACTATACTACCTTCAAGGCCAACCATTCTTCTATAACTGGTTGACTATGGGATTGGGTGAATTCGCATCCTTGATTTTTGGAGCGATTGTGATCAATCAACTTTCTAAACGGATCGATTTTACAAAATAAGAAAAGGGAGCTTTGGCTCCTTTTTTTAATGCTAAGAATGCAGTAAATTCAAGGCTAAATTAAGATTTTATGATAAAATAAGAACATGAAAACCAGAATGAAAGAATTAGTGGAATTACTCAATCGTTATGCTTACGAGTATTACACAAAAGACGCTCCATCTGTTTCAGATAGTGAATATGATCAATTATATCGGGAGTTGGTGGAACTAGAAACCGCACATCCAGATGAGATCTTACCAGAGAGTCCAACTCACCGTGTAGGTGGGGTGGTTTTAAAAGGCTTTACCAAATACCAGCACCAGTATCCCCTTTATAGTTTGCAGGATGCTTTTTCGCGTGAAGAATTAGAAGCCTTTGATCAGCGTGTCCGTAAGGAATTTCCTTCTATCAGCTATGTATGTGAGCTGAAAATCGATGGCTTGTCCATTTCCCTCACCTATGAAAATGGAGTCCTCGTAACGGGGGCGACACGTGGGGATGGTTCTGTCGGTGAGGATATTACAGAGAACCTCAAGCGGGTCAAGGACATTCCTTTAGTGTTACCAGAGCCAGTGAACATTACAGTTCGAGGCGAGTGCTATATGCCACGGGCTTCCTTTGATCGGGTCAATCAGATCCGTCAAGAAAATGGCGAGCCGGAGTTTGCTAATCCACGGAATGCTGCTGCAGGAACGCTTCGCCAATTGGATACGAAAATCGTGGCCAAGCGAAATCTCGCAACCTTCTTGTATCAAGAAGTGAGTCCGACGGATCAAAGCAGTCAGGAAGGCGTGCTTCAGAAATTAGCCCGCTTAGGGTTTGTCGTGAACCAAGAGCGAGTGCTGGCTGAGGATATGGAGCAAATTTGGGACTTCATCCAAAAAGTAGCTCAGCTTCGAGAGGATCTTCCCTACGATATCGATGGGATCGTCATCAAGGTCAATGATCTAGCTGTTCAAGAAGAACTAGGCTTTACCGTAAAAGCTCCTAAATGGGCTGTCGCCTATAAGTTTCCAGCTGAAGAAAAAGAAGCGAAAATCTTATCAGTGGATTGGACCGTTGGACGAACCGGTGTTGTGACGCCAACTGCCAATTTAACTCCAGTCCAGCTAGCAGGAACCACTGTTAGCAGGGCAACCTTGCACAATGTGGACTATATTGCTGAAAAGGATATTCATCAGGATGATACCGTCATCGTCTACAAGGCGGGTGATATCATTCCTGCGGTCTTGCGTGTTGTCAAAGATAAACGGGTATCTGATCAAGCATTAGCCATTCCAACTCATTGTCCGAGCTGTCAGAGTGAGTTGCTTCATTTCGAGGATGAGGTGGCCCTTCGCTGTATCAATCCGCTCTGTCCAGCACAGATTAAGGAAGGATTGAACCACTTTGCCAGTCGGGATGCTATGAATATCACTGGCTTGGGTCCAGCTGTTGTGGAGAAACTCTTCGCAGCTCAGTTGGTAGAGGATGTAGCTGGGATCTATCGTCTTACAGTCGATGATCTATTGACCTTGGAAGGCTTTAAAGAAAAATCTGCTGAAAAACTCTATGAAGCCATTCAAGCTTCAAAAGAGAATTCAGCTGAGAAATTACTCTTTGGTTTGGGGATCCGCCATGTCGGTAGCAAGGTTAGTCAAATCTTGCTCCAAGAATTCCATGACCTCGATCAATTGGCTACAACTGATCCAGAACGAATTGCCAGCATTGACAGTCTCGGTATGGTCGTGGCTGAAAGCCTCAAGCGTTATTTCGCGCAAGAAGGATCCAAGCGCCTATTGCAAGAGCTTAAAGAAGCTGGCGTCAATCTGGCTTATCTTGGTGAGAAAGTCGCTGCTGATGCAGCCCTATCAGGAATGACAGTCGTTTTGACTGGGAAGCTAGAGCGCCTCACGCGTTCAGAAGCGAAGGCAAAATTAGAAAGTCTGGGCGCTAAGGTAACTGGATCAGTTTCCAAAAAAACAGATTTGGTCGTTGCAGGTAGTGACGCTGGTAGTAAGTTAACCAAAGCACAAGAATTAGGAATCCAGGTAGAAGATGAGGCCTGGCTTGAAAGTTTGTAGAGGATCTTTATGGTAGAACGAATCAAAAAAGCCCGTTTAATTTATAATCCGACCTCTGGGCAAGAAATTATCAAGAAAAATATTGCGGAAGTCTTAGACGTACTTGAAGACGTGGGCTATGAAACCAGCGCCTATCAAACGACTCCAGAACCATTTTCTGCCCAAAATGAAGCAGAAAGAGCCGCTAAAGCCGGCTTTGATTTAATCATTGCTGCTGGTGGAGATGGCACGATTAATGAAGTGGTCAATGGAGTTGCAGGTCTGGAGAATCGTCCGCAGATGGCCTTTATCCCAACCGGCACAACCAATGACTATGCGCGTGCCTTGAAGATCCCGATGGGAGATCCAGTGGCAGCTGCCCGCATTATCGAAAAGAATCAAACCATTCAAATGGACATTGGTCGTGCTTATGGCAGTAAGTATTTTATCAATATTGCTGCAGCAGGGACCATGACAGAATTGACCTTCAGTGTCCCAAGTAGTGTCAAATCTCGCCTGGGTTACTTTGCTTATGTAGCTGAAGCAGCTAAAATGTTGCCGAGGAACAAGGCTCGTAAGGTACGGATCGAACACGATAATGGCGTTTTTGAAGGTCCAGCTTCGATGATTTTTGTGGCTTTGACCAACTCCATTGCTGGCTTTGAAAGCGTGGCACCAGACGCTAAGCTTGATGATGGGAATTTTACCTTGATTATCGTAAAAACTGCTAAGCTCTTTAACATGTTGTCCTTGATGATTCAGGCCATTAATGGAGGCAAGCATGTGCACGATGAAAATGTAGAATATCTCAAGACCAAGAAGTTGACGATCGAAATGTTAGGGAAAAATGCTCAACCGTTCCGCATTAATCTAGATGGGGAATACGGGGGAGATACGCCGGTTGAATTGGAAGTCTTCCATAATCACTTGGAATTCTTTGCAAATATTGATGAAATCAACAACGATGCTTTAGTTCACCCATCTGAAGAATAAAAACAATAGTTGGAGTCATGTACGTGTTTTACAAGCGGATGGTTCCTTCGGTATTAAATTGGAAATAGGAAAATGTTATGCGACAATACCATGTAAAGCTTCATTTTCATAAGCAAAAAGGAAATTATTTTGCCTATGATATGTGGCAGTGGCAGGATCAAGTAGAAGGAAAATCGGTCTCTTTCTCCAAGTTGGATTATTTTGGAGTAGAGGGAAATCTGGTATACGAGAGTGAGGATGCCTTGAACCGGGGCCATGTCCTGGTTAAAGAAGGGGATTGGCTCACTAAGACCCGTGATTTTGAAATCGAACTCTTACCAGAAGGGCATGTTCGAGAAGTGTGGATTCTCGATGGAGACGATACAGTCTATTATTCTTTGCAAGCTGCTTTGACGAGTCATGCATACAGCCATCGTCAGCCTCATGCCTACGATATGGCGATGCGTCCTAGAGAGTTTGATGCTAAATGGGCGTATCAAGGCTGGCTTGGTCATCGTGAGGAAGAAGGGGAGCATTGCTTTAAATTGTGGGCTCCTACTGCTAAGAAAGTTGAATTGTTGCTCTATCAATCAACCGAGCTGGATGCGCCTATTTGGAAGAGCATGCCGATGACACGTGGCAAACAAGAGTCTAGCTACCACCCAGAAAATACCCATGGTGTTTGGATTTTAGATTTTCTAGGAAATTTAAGTGGTATGGCTTATCAATATCGTGTGCATTTTGAACACCATACTCAAGTGACGCGCGATCCTTATAGTATTGCAACGACAGCGGACGGGATGCGCTCGGCCATTATTTCAAGAGCAGATCGTCAGTTTGATTGGGGTCCTAAAAAAGGAGCCGATGCGACTCCTTGGCGCTTGGACAATCCTTGTCAAGCAGTGATTTATGAGATGCACCTTCGGGATTTGACCAAGTCACCGACATCAGGTGTGGACGAGTCTTTACGTGGAACCTATCTTGGGGCTTGCCAAGAAGGAACCGTCAATAGCCATGGTGATGCAACTGCCTTTGATTATATCCGTCAGTTAGGGGTCAATGTCGTGCAACTGCAGCCCATTTCTGATCGCTATAAACAGTACGACGAAGAAGGCCAGGTGACCTACAATTGGGGCTACGACGTTCAGAATTATTCTGCACCAGAAACTAGCTTTTCGACGGATCCATCCAATCCGAAACAAACCATGAAAGAGCTCAAAACCATGATCCGAGCTTATCATGAGGCAGGAATTTCTGTGGTCATGGATGTGGTCTACAATCATATTTACTCGACCGAACATGGTCCTTTCCAAAATACAGTACCTGATTATTATTACCGGATGGAGCCAGATGGTCGTTTCCAAAATGGGACAGGTGTTGGGAATGAAACGGCTAGTGAGCATGAAATGTACCGCAAGTACATGATTGATTCCCTCACGCATTGGGTCAAAGAGTACCAGATCGATGGCTTCCGCTTTGATTTGATGGGGATTCACGATGTAAGGACGATGAATGTTATTCGGGAGGCGATGGATGCTCTGGATCCTCGCATTCTCCTTTATGGAGAAGGTTGGGACATGGGAACCGGTCTCGCACCAGAGGATAAGGCTAAGAAAGACAATGCGGCGCAATTGCCACGTATTGGATTCTTTAACGACACGGAGCGCGATGCTATTAAAGGGGCTGAGGTTTATGGTTCCATCAAACGAGGCTTTGTCAGCCGAAAATCAACAGAGAATATCGTTGCGCGTGCTGTTCTAGGTAGTGCGGAGCTGGGTCATTATTTAAGTCCGAATCAGGTTTTGAATTATGTGGAGGCTCATGACAATTATAATCTCTATGACTTGCTTCAGACCCTCCATCCAAATGAAGAAGTAGCAGGCTTGGTAAAGCGCTCAGAGTTGGCTACGGCTATGAACCTGCTCTTCCAGGGTATGGCCTTTATGCAATTGGGTCAAGAGTTTATGCGGACTAAATTGGTAGCTACAGGTCCTGATGGAGAGATCACACCTTTGGATCGTGAGCGGGCCATGAATTCCTACAATGCTCCAGATTTTGTGAATCAGGTCAATTGGGATTTGGTCAGTCAGAATAAGGAATCAATCGCCTACATCCGAAGCTTGATCGCCTTGAAGACAAGTCTTCCTGTCTTAGGGCTTGAAAGCTATGATAACATCTACCAACAAGTCTTTATCCAATCTGCGACAGATACTAGTGGTCTTGTCATCTATGAACTAACAGGAGACAAGAAGTACTTGGTGATATTTAATGCCAGCGGGCTTCCATATTACCTCCAAAATTCAGATAAATTGAAATTAATGGTTGGTAATAGTCGCCATAAACGTCCCTTCTATGTGGAGAATTTAACAGCTTCTATTTTTGAAGTCTTAGATTAAGTTCTTTTTAAAGAAATCACAAAATCCCTGAGTTTAAAAACTCAGGGATTCTTTTTATTTAGAAGAACTGCTACTGGTCTCTGTTGAGGAAGAACTATCGTCTTCTGGGTGCAATTCTTTATAAGTTGGTGCCTTGAAGAGATCAACTGTGGACTGGTTGCCACGTTGGTTATAAAGGCTGGTTGATTTGTCACCTTTTTCCTTTTCAATCTTCTTCAATGCCTTGAAGGAATTGGTGTAGGAATAATCTTCTGGATTGACTTTTCCAAGATCATTGCCCTTGAAGAAGCGAAGGAGATCACCGGTCTGGATGCTATCACTAATCTTCAATTGAAGGTTAGCAGCTTCCCTAATCTTGTCCAGTTCTTCCTTGGTTTTTTCGTCTGGGTTCGTGATTTCCTCACCTGTTTTTGTATAGTAGGTCCGGCCACTATAGCTTGTATACTCAGGAGTTACAAAGTAGTTAGCAGAGCGGAAGGCGACGATTTGATCATGATCTGGTGAGAGCATATCTTGACCAACTTGGAGGAATTTGTTGGATTCAATACCTAGCAAATGTTCCAAGGTTGGGAGCATATCAATTTCACCACCATAGGTATCAATGATGCCACCCTTATCCATACCTGGAATGACTACCATATAAGGTACGCGTTGCAACATGGCATTGTCATAGCTTGACCACGTTTCAGAGTTCTTACCAAGTAGAGGAGCAAGAGCTGGGTTGCGGGAGTTTGAAATTCCGTAGTGGTCCCCATAGAGAACGATGATGGAATTTTTGTAAAGACCAGATTCTTTCAGGTAATCAAAGAAGGCTTTGATCGAAGAATCTAGATAGTTAGCGGTCGCAAAATAGCCATTAATGGTTTCGTCCTGAGTCTTAGCTAGAGGGAAGCCGAGATCATCTCCTGACAAGCTGGTCGTATAAGGATAATGGTTTGAAACCGTAATGAACTTCGTATAGAAAGGCTGTTGCAATCTTTCAAGGTATTTAATGGAATCCTTGAGCATGTATTTGTCATTAAGACCATACTGGAAGGAATTGCTGCTGTTTTGTTTGGTGAAGTAGCTGGCATCAAAGAAGTAATTGTAGCCCCATTGTTTATAGGCGGTATTTCGATTCCAGAAACTTCCAGCATTCCCGTGGAAAACAGCGCTCGAGTTGTACCCATTTTTTGAAAGAATAAATGGTGCAGCCTGTTGGGTATTGGTTCCACCATAGTTCACCATAAAGGAACCTTGGTTGAGTCCGAAGAGGCCTGTTTCAATCATGGTCTCAGCATCAGACGTTTTCCCTGCCTTGACTTGGTTAAAGACGTTTGAAAAGGCAAAGGTTTCTTTCGAGTGGTAAAGTGAGTTTAAGAAAGGTGTCACTTCATATTCTTTATCGTCTACTTTCAACTTGTAATCGATCAAGAATTGTTGGAAACTTTCCAAGTGAATGTAGATGACATTACGGCCTTTGGCCATTCCAAAGTACTCAGGATTAGGCTTGGCATAATGCTGTTGGATATATTCTTCCAGCGGTTTTAAATCTGCTTCGGAGGCTTTGGAACGTTCTTTGTTGGCAGCATAGGTCTGATTAGCGCTATAACCCAGAAAGGCTGGTAAGCCTAGGGCACGAACGACATAGTAGTTTGAGAACCCACGAGTCAAGAGCTCAGGTCGGTCAATTTCTGCAAGAAAAAGGTTGGCTGAAAAGAGCATAGCTGATAAGGATGTAACCGCAAAACTAGCTCGTTTATTGAAGGGACGATTGTCCATTCGAATCCATTTCTTAAAGAAGAAGAAAGCTAGAATAGGGAAATCTAGAATGTAGATCACATCCCAAGGGCGGAACAATTCTAAAGCAGCAGCTCCGAGACCGGCAGAAACCTTGCTGGAAGCCAACATGGTATTGACCGTTACGAAGTCAGTAAACTCTCGATAATAGATGGAGTTGGAAATCAACCAAATAAATAAGAGTAGGTAGATCCCAAAGGCCAAACTATAAAAAAGCTTGGTTCGTTTGATATAAAGTGCAAGACCGATGAAGAGCAGACTGATCGGCAATGGGTTGATCACTGCTAGAAAAATCTGATAGGGTCCTTGAATGTCTAAGTTAAAATCAACTGAATAGGCCCACATGGTTTTGAACCAGTAGAGCAACAGAAGGGTCAAGACAAATCCTAGTCTGGTACTCATGAAATTGAGTATCGAATTCGTAATTTTTTTCACAAAATGTTACTTCCTTGTCTTATTTCCTAAAAATTTTCATATACAAGTATACCACAATTTTATGGAGAAAGAAAAAAATGACTGTAAAGGAGAGGAAAGAAATAGGAAAGATCCGGCATTTTATATCATTTGAAGCTAAATGATGAAAGCTAGGATAAAATGGTAAAAAAAGTTCCAGTAAATAAAGCCTCTCTTTGTGAAAACTGCAGACTTTTGCTATAATAGAGGGTATGAAAAAACTCACAGTCAGTCGCCAAGTCGCAACAAAAATCAAACAAGGACAATCCCTTCTTGAAAAGCAAGATTTTGACTCACTTCCTGCTTTGGATCAAGTGGTTCAATTGCTTTCAGGAGATGGACAATCCCTAGGAGTCGGATACTTATCTGAACAAAATAAAGGGATTGGATGGTTTGTTTCACAAGAGTTGGTCGCTTTTGATCAAGACTTTTTTAAAAAGCTTTTCATCAAAGCCAAGCAATACCGTCGTTCTTATTATGCGGATGAAACGACGACAGCCTTTCGTCTCTTTAACCAAGAGGGAGATGGTTTTGGTGGTTTCACGGTTGACTTGTATGGTGAGTTTGTTGTTTTTTCTTGGTACAATCCTTTCGTATTTCAGATCAAGGGAACCATTCTAGCGGCCTTTCAAGAAGCTTTTCCAGAAGTCCGAGGGGGCTATGAAAAGATTCGCTTTAAAGGCTTGGACTATGAATCAGCTCATGTCTATGGAGAAGAAGCTCCGCAAGAATTTTTGATTCTTGAAAATGGGGTCTCTTACCAAGTCTTTCTCAATGATGGCTTGATGACGGGGATCTTTTTGGACCAGCATGAAGTCCGAGGAAGTTTAGTGGAGGGGCTCGCTGCTGGTAAGTCCTTGCTCAATATGTTCTCTTATACAGCTGCTTTTTCTGTTGCAGCTGCCATGGGCGGAGCAGTAGAGACGACTTCGGTCGATCTGGCTAAGAGAAGTAGAGAATTATCAGAAGCGCATTTTGTGGCAAATGGCTTGGCGCTAGATGCTCATCGTTTTGTCGTGATGGATGTCTTTGATTATTACAAATATGCCAAACGCCATGAGCTAAGCTATGATGTGATCGTACTCGATCCGCCTAGCTTTGCGCGGAATAAAAAACGGACCTTTTCAGTCGCTAAAGATTACCATCGATTGGTCAGCGAGGCCCTCGAGATTTTAAATCCAGGTGGGACCTTGATTCTCAGTACCAATGCGGCAAATGTGACCAAAGAAAAATTTAAAAAACAAATCGAAAAGGGATTTCAAGGGCGTAAACATCGTTATGTAGCAGAATACGGCCTTCCGGGAGATTTTCGATGGAATAAGAAAGAAGAAAGTAGTAATTACTTAAAAGTATTTACGATTAGGGTGGATGTATGAAGTTAGTTGTGTCGATTATGCCTCGCTCCTTAGAAGAGGCGCAACAACTAGATGGTTCGCGTTACGATGATGCGGATGTCATTGAGTGGCGTGCGGACTTTTTAGAAAAAAACGAGATCTTAACCGTTGCTCCAGCAGTATTTGAAAAATTTGCTGGACGCGAAATTTTATTCACCTTACGGACTCGAGCTGAAGGTGGAGAGATGGAGCTGACCAATGAGGAATATGTTGGGATCCTGAAAGATATTCAATCTATCTATCATCCAGATTATATCGATTTCGAGTTTTATAGCCATCGTGACGTCTTTGAAGAGATGTTGGAATTTTCAAATCTTGTGCTCAGCTACCATAATTTCCAAGAGACACCGGAAAATATGATGGAGATCTTATCGGAATTAACTAGCTTTTCTCCAAAATTGGTCAAGGTATCGGTCATGGCCCACAATGAACAAGATATCCTTGACTTGATGAATTATACGCGTGGTTTCAAGACGCTGAATCCTGAGCAAGAATATGTAACGATTTCCATGGGTAAGGTCGGGAAGATTTCGCGCTTGACAGCTGATTTGACAGGCTCTTCCTGGTCTTATGCTAGAGTCGGAGAAGGAAGTGCGCCTGGTCAAATCCCTCTTGAAAATATGCGAAGAATTCGGGAATTATTAAATGAAGATTGATGGCTACACTCGGATGGCAGCAGTCATTGCCCATCCGATTCGTCATAGTATCTCTCCCTCCATCCATAATCTAGCCTATGAATTAACAGCGACCAATGCGGTTTATTTAGCCTGGGATATAGCAGAGGAAGATCTGGAAAGTACTATCTACCAAATTCGTAAGTTAGATATGATTGGGGCCAATATTTCCATGCCTTTTAAGCAAAAGGTCTTTCCTTACTTAGATGAAGTGGATGAGATGGCCCGAAAGATCGGTTCTGTCAATACCATTGTTCACCGTGATGGCAAGCTTAAAGGCTATAATACGGATGGAATTGGTTTCTTTCGTAGTTTACCTCCTGCTTTCTCTATTAAGGGAAAAACAATGGTTCTCTTAGGGGCAGGTGGTGCAGCTCTAGCGATTATTGCGCAGGCCATTCATCTAGGTGTGAAACGTATCCTTGTCTTTGTGAGAGAGGAGAGATTGGTTCATTATCGTTCAATCGTTCAGTTGATTGAAGATGGCTTTGATTTCTTGATAGAATTGTATGCGATTGAGAAAGATGAAGAAGTTCAAAGCTCCTTTCATCAAGCCGATCTCATCTTAAATGCGACTGGTGTAGGCATGGATAGTGAGTCTCTTCCGATAGCGAGTCACTTGACCTTTCCCCCACATGCCTTAATCGTAGAGATGGCCTACTATCCGGCAGTGACCCCCTTTCTGCAATTAGCAGTGAATCAAGGAAACCAGAGAGTAAATGGGCTGGGAATGCTCTTTTATCAAGCTGAAGCTGCCTTTGAATTAATGACTGGGAAAGTATTTCCTACAGAGTCTGTATGGGAAGCATTGACAACAGAATATCGGCAATTTGTATGTGACTAAGAGAAGGTTTTACCTTTTCCTATTGAAAAAGCTTTATGAGATTAGAACAGGAACTGATTTTTTAAAAAACAGTCTTGCTCTAGTCTCTTTTTCATTTTGTTTGAGACATGTGCCCTATTTCATGATAAGATAGAATCAAAGAAAAACGTGAAGGAGATTCCTATGAACGTATCGGTACCTATTCCAGGACATTCCTATGATATTGTGATTGAAAGAGGTGGTCTTAACCAGGTTGGAGACTGGTTGCGCACTCTTTGGAGCGATAAAAAAGTCGCGATTATTTCCGATAACCGCGTGGCTAAGCTATATGCGTCTATCGTAGAGAAGAGCCTTGAGAAAGCTGGTTTTCAAGTGGTGCGCTTTGAGTTTCTTCAAGGGGAAGCCAGTAAGAATCTAACAACTGTTTCAAAAGTCTATGACTTTCTAGCTACCCAAGGCATGACGCGCAGTGATGGAATCGTTGCTCTTGGGGGTGGCGTAGTTGGTGATTTGGCTGGTTTTGCTGCCTCGACCTATATGCGAGGAATTTCCTTTGTTCAGATCCCGACTAGCTTGACCGCACAGGTGGACTCCTCTATCGGAGGAAAAACAGGAGTCAACACAGCACTTGCTAAAAACATGGTAGGCACCTTTGCCCAACCGGACGGTGTGTTCATTGATCCTGAAGTGTTGAGTACTTTGGGACACCGTGAATTAATCGAAGGAATGGGGGAAGTCATCAAGTACGGCCTCATCCAAGATACGGAACTTTGGCAAGAATTGGAAGCTATGGATGGCTCTGTCCAAAGTATTTTAGAGCATGCAGAGAGCATTATTTCTCATTCTTGTCTGGTGAAGCGAAACCATGTGGTGGCTGATGAGCTGGACAATGGTATTCGACTGTATCTCAATTTTGGGCATACCATTGGTCATGCCATTGAAGCGACAGCGGGTTATAGACAGGTCATGCATGGGGAAGCCGTTAGTATGGGCATGGTGCAGCTGTCACGAGTTGCAGAAGAAAAGGGCTTGATGCCAAAGGGAGTCAGCCAACAAATCGAAGAAATGTGTCGGAAATTTGGACTTCCGGTGGCCTATGAGAACTGGGATAAAGAAGCCCTTTATCAAGCCTTGACCCATGACAAAAAAGCGCGTGGGACTAGCTTGAAATTAGTGATTGTTCCAGAGTTGGGGCAAGCTGCGATTCATCAAATCCCTCTTCAAGAAATGAAGGACTTTTTAGAAAGAAAGGAATAAGGTCGTATGAGATATTTAACAGCAGGAGAGTCCCATGGTCCTCGATTAACAGCCATCATCGAGGGGGTCCCGGCAGGACTTCCTTTATCTGAAGAGGATATTAATAAAGAGCTCAAACGTCGACAAGGTGGATATGGTCGTGGGGCTCGGATGAAAATCGAGAGTGACCGTGTTGAGATCACATCAGGGGTCCGTCATGGCTTGACCATGGGAGGTCCGATTACTCTGAACGTGACCAATCTGGATCACCAAAAATGGCTGGAGATCATGAATGTAGCACCGGTCGAAGAGAAAAAGAAAGATCTGCGCAAGATCACCAAGCCACGTCCTGGCCATGCTGACCTAGTTGGAGGAATCAAATACCGTTTTGACGATCTCCGTAATTCGCTCGAACGTTCTTCTGCCCGTGAGACGACCATGCGTGTAGCTGTTGGTGCAGTTGCTAAACGGATTTTAGAAGAGATTGGCGTGGAAGTGGCCAGCCACATTGTCAATTTTGGGGGAATCGAGATTGCAATTCCCGAGAATCTAACCGTTTCAGAAATCAAGGAAAAGGCAGCGAAGTCGGAAGTTTCGATTGTTGTCCCAGAACAAGAAGAAGCCGTTAAGGCTTACATTGACCAGGTGAAAAAAGATGGTGATACCATCGGGGGAATTGTGGAGACCTTGGTTGGCGGTGTGCCTGTTGGACTAGGATCCTACGTGCAATGGGACAAGAAATTGGATGCCAAAATCGCTCAAGGAGTGATCTCTATCAATGCCTTTAAGGGAGTGGAGTTCGGTCTTGGTTTTGAAGCAGGTCGCCTAAAAGGTAGTCAAGTCATGGATGAAATCATCTGGTCTGAAGAAGCTGGCTATACCCGTCGTACTAATAATCTTGGTGGTTTTGAAGGGGGCATAACCAACGGTGAGCCGATTCTGGTTCGTGGCGTCATGAAGCCTATTCCAACGCTTTACAAACCCTTGATGAGTGTGGATATCGAAACCCATGAGCCTTATAAGGCAACAGTTGAGCGTAGTGATCCAACGGCTCTACCGGCTGCAGGTGTCGTGATGGAAGCAGTGGTCGCAACGGTCCTTGCTACAGAAGTGCTTGAAAAATTCTCATCCGATAACTTGGAAGAATTGAAAGAGGCCGTTGCTAAGCACCGGGACTTTACTAAGAATTTTTAAGAGAAAGAGTTTTTCTTTGGAGAAGAAAGTTGTTTATATTGCAGGGCTGGGCTTGATTGGTGCTTCCCTCGCGCTAGGGATTAAGAGAGCTCACCCAAACGTGACCATTCTTGGTTACAATCGTAGTGAATCCTCTCGAACCATCGCCCTTGAAAGAGGAATGGTGGATCAGGTGACGGATGATTTCGCAGCCTTTGCCCCTTTAGCAGATATCATTATTTTGGCGCTTCCGATTAAGCAAACTAAGTCTTACTTAGAAACCTTAGCCGTCCTGAATTTGAAGGACCAGGTACTAGTGACAGATGCAGGCTCTACCAAGGCAGCAATTGTGGCACAAGCTGAAAAGGTGTTTAAAGACAAGGCTGTGCATTTTGTGGGAGGGCATCCCATGGCTGGTAGTCATAAGACAGGTGCTGCAGCAGCGGATGCGACCTTATTTGAGAACGCTTATTACATTTTTACCCCTTCCAGCTTGACCACAGGAAGTACCATGGAAGAGTTGAAAGAGCTTTTGAGTGGATTGGGATCCCGCTTTATTGAAATCGATGCCGAGGAACACGATCGGGTAACCTCCCAGATCAGCCATTTTCCTCATGTTTTAGCATCGACCTTGGTCGAGCAGGCCGCAGCTTATGGAGAAGAGCATGAAATGACCCGACGTTTTGCGGCTGGTGGCTTTCGCGATATGACACGGATTGCAGAAAGTGAGCCAGGCATGTGGACCTCTATTCTCTTGTCCAATCCTCAAGCGATAATAGAGCGGATTGAAGATTTCAAAGAACGTTTGGATCAGGTGGCCGAGACCATTCAAGCAGATAACGAAGAGGCCATTTGGTCCTTTTTCCAAGAAGGGCGCAAGCACCGAAAAGAAATGCAGATCCATCAGCGTGCTGGGCGCGATAGTGCCTATGATCTCTTTATTGATGTCCCCGATCAGGAAGGTGTGATCTTCGAAATCTTACAACTCCTACAAGGGATTTCCTTGGTTAATATTCACATCAATGAAGAGAATCGTGAAGATATCCACGGGATTTTGCAGCTGACCTTTAAAAATGCAGAGGATCAAGAGCGGGCTCAAACCTTGATCAGCCGGGCGACATCTTATACCGTCCTTGCTCGCTAGGTCTACAGAAGGATTTGCATCAAATTGCCTGCTTCATTTTAGGAATATTGAGGGAAAAGCAGTATAATAGAAGTATCATATCAGTAAAGGAGCCCATAAAATGGCAAATATTTATGATGTAGCAAATGAACTCTCTCGGACCCTTCGAGACCTTCCTGAATACAAGGCTGTCGTAGAAAGCAAGCAAGCGATCGAGGCAAATCCAGAAGCGAAAACCTTGTTTGACGAATACGTCGCTTTTCAAAATCAACTGCAAGGTTTGATGCAATCCGGTCAACTTCCAACAGAAGCTGTGCAACAAGAAATGAAGGACTATATGGAAAAAATCCAAGCAAGTCCAATTGTGAATGAATTTTTCACCAAACAACAACAATTGTCTATTTATCTTGCAGATCTTGAAAAGATCATCTTTGAGCCAATTCAAGATTTATACAAATAGAAAGACTACCAGAGTTGTAATTTCGACTCTGGTATTTTCGTTCGCCACTAGATCAAAAGAAGCTCAAAAAAAGCTTGGAAACATTCGTTTTTTGTTCCAAATTTTTGATCAAAAATTGAATTCATGCCTTAATTATGATAGAATATGAGGAAAAGCATCTGGAGAAGGCAATGAAATTAAGAACCAATAGCAAGGGTCTCAGGGGTACCATTCGTGTGCCTGGTGACAAATCGATTAGTCACCGATCCATTATTTTTGGGAGTCTCGCAACAGGCGAAACCAAGGTCTATGATATCTTGCGAGGCGAAGATGTGCTCTCTACCATCCAGGTGTTTCGAGATTTAGGAGTCTCCATCCAGGATTACGGGGATGTGATTCGGATTCAAGGGGTAGGCTTTCAGGGCCTACAAGTTCCGACAGCTCCCCTTGATATGGGTAATTCAGGGACTTCTATTCGTTTGATATCAGGTGTCCTAGCGGGCCAGGATTTTTCAGTGACCATGGTCGGAGACGATAGTCTTTCCAAACGGCCCATGGATCGTGTAGCGATTCCACTGCGTAAAATGGGAGTAGAAATTGCTGGCCAGGGTGAGCGCGATTGCCCGCCTTTGCATGAAAAAGGAACCCATCAGCTACAACCGATTCATTACCGTTTGCCAGTCGCATCGGCTCAAGTCAAGTCGGCTCTTATCTTTGCTGCTCTACAGGCTGAGGGTAAATCGACGATTATCGAGAAGGAAAAGACACGTGACCATACGGAGGATATGATTCGCCAATTTGGTGGAGAGATCCAAGTGGATGGAAAAACCATCCGCATCCAAGGTGGACAAGAGTTCCAAGGTCAAGAAGTCATCGTTCCTGGAGATATTTCCAGTGCAGCCTTTTGGTTAGTGGCTGGCCTCATCCTTCCAGAGAGTGTGATCAAGATTGAAAATGTTGGCATCAACCAAACGCGGACAGGGATTCTCGATGTGATTCAAGAAATGGGGGGAGATCTCACCATTGAGGATCGCGATGAAAAAGCGGTCTCTGCGAGTCTCACTGTCAAGACTTCGTCCTTAAAAGGGATTCAGATTGATGGGGAGTTGATTCCACGCTTGATTGATGAATTGCCGATTATTGCTTTACTAGCGACACAAGCAAATGGTCAGACCGTGATTGCGGATGCTGAGGAGCTTCGTGTGAAAGAAACGGATCGCATTCAGGTCGTGGCAGATAGCCTCAATGCCATGGGAGCTAATGTCGTGCCAACGGAAGACGGTATGATCATCACTGGTCCGACTCCCTTACATGGAGCTGACTTAGAGACTTTTGGAGACCACAGGATTGGGATGATGGCTGCCATTGCTGCCTTATTGGTGAGAGATGGAAATGTGGTGCTGGATCGAGCAGAGGCCATCAACACCAGTTACCCTAGTTTTTTTGAAGATTTGGAGACCTTACTGCATGGCTAAAATTTTACTTGGTTTTATGGGAACAGGTAAAACGACCGTTGGTCGCATTCTTGATCCAAAGTTCCATGATATGGATGAATTAATTGTTGAAGAGATCGGTATGTCAATCAATGACTATTTCGCAGTGGAAGGAGAAGCTGCCTTTCGTCGTCGCGAGGCTGAAATGCTGGAGCGTTTATTGGAAAATGAAGCGGCTATCATCTCCCCTGGAGGCGGGATTGTCGTCAATCCTCATAACCGTGCGCTCTTGGAAAAAAATCCTCACAACATTTATCTGCGGGTAGATTTTGAAACTTTGTATAGCCGCATTCAAAATGACAAAACCATGCAACGCCCCCTCTTTTTAAACCACACCAAAGAAGAATTCAAAAAGATTTTTGAAGGACGTTTATCCTTGTATGAAGAGATTGCTACCCATATTGTGGATGTTGAGGACAAAACACCTGAAGAAATTGCGGAGATTATTCGATGCTTGTAGGCTATCTTGGTCCCAAGGGATCTTTTACCCACGATGTGGCGATACATAGTTTTCCAACTTCTGAACGCGTCGCTTATCGAACGATCACAGATGTCATTAAGGCCTATGAAAATCAAGAAATTGATTTTGCAGTCGTCCCAGTTGAAAACTCGATTGAAGGCAGTGTCCATGAGACCCTCGATTACCTCTTTCACCAAGGGACCATCCAGGCCGTTGCAGAAGTGGTCTATCCCATCAAGCAACAACTCTTAGTGGCTAGAAAAGATCGGCCTATTCGAACGGTCTATTCGCATCCACAGGCCTTGGCCCAAGGGAAGGCTTTTCTAAGGGCCCATTATCCAGATGTGGCTATGGAAATGACGGCTTCAACAGCCTATGCAGCCCGCTATGTAGCAGAACATCCAGAATTGGAGATTGCGGCTATTGCCCCTCTGGCAGCAGCCAGTGAGTACGGTTTGGAAGTCCAGGCCAAAGATATCCAAGAAATCGAGGACAACTACACACGTTTTTGGGTTTTAGGGACAAAAGAGCCCTTGATTTCAGAAACTTTAAGTCCAGTCCTTCAAAAAGTTAGCTTGGCTTTAACCTTGCCAAGTAATCTGGCAGGAGCCCTCTATAAGGGGTTGTCCACTTTTGCTTGGCGGGGAATCAATTTAACCAAGATTGAAAGTCGCCCCCTAAAAACAGCTTTAGGAGAATACTTTTTCATTATTGACCTCCTAAATGAAGCGCCTGATCTAGTGCACTTTGCCTATCAAGAATTAGACAGTTTGGGCATTCAGACAAAAGTCTTGGGTCAGTATCAGGTCTATACCTTAAAAGATAACGGAATGGAGAAAAGATGAGTAACGAATCCAACTTTCTATCTCACCACGAGCGAAAGCGATTAGAGTACTTATACTCAAATTTTCATTATTTGAATGAACGAGAACAACTAGAATACAATTACCTGCTCAAGAAGAGCCAAGGAGCTTATGAGGAAGCAGAAGCCCTTCAACCTGAGGTAGACGCTACAGAAGAAGTGCAAGGTGAGATTGCTGAACCAATTGGGGATCTCCCTGTTTACCAATCGCGTAGCAAAAAGTCTAAGAAGAAAGCAGTTGCTGCGACGAGCGATATACCCAAGAAACCACGGAAAAAGATCCGCGTCAAGCGGATTCTCAAGTGGCTTGCTCTCTTTTTCTTGCTCATTATCGGCGGCATGGTCTTCATGTTTGTGAAAGGCCTCAACAGTAAGCCGACAGGTCCAGATGCCAAACCGGCTGTCGTTGAGAAATTTAACGGCAAGAAGTCGCGAGATGGGGTCAATATCTTGATTTTGGGGACAGATGGTCGGATCGGTGAGAAATCGGATGAGACCCGGACAGACTCCATCATGGTGGTCAATGTCAATAACAAAGAAGGCAAGATCAAGATGGTCAGCTTCATGCGGGATACATTGGTCCATATCGATGGTGTCAGCCAGCAAAATATTCCTGAATATGATGGCTACTACGACCAGAAGCTCAATACTGCCTTCACTATCGGGGAGCAAAATAACAACCAAGGGGCTGAATTGGTGCGTCAGATGCTCAAAGATAACTTTGACATTGACATCCAATATTACGCCATGGTCGATTTCAAGACCTTTGCGACAGCGATCGATACCCTCTTCCCAAATGGGGTCGAGATGAATGCGCAATTTTCAACGGTTGATGGCGAAAAAGTCAGTGAAGTAGAAGTACCAGATGATTTGAACATGAAAGACGGTGTCGTTCCGCAGCAAACCATCAAGGTTGGAAAACAACGGATGGATGGCCGGACCCTTCTCAATTACTCGCGTTTCCGCAAGGATGATGAAGGAGACTTTGGTCGGACCCGTCGCCAGCAAGAGGTCATGTCCGCTATCATGCATCAGATCAAGGATCCAACCAAACTCTTTACGGGATCTGAAGCCCTTGGGAAAGTCTTTGCCATGACGTCTACCAATGTTCCTTTCTCCTTCCTATTGACCAATGGACTTGGACTAGTCGGAAGTGCTGGAAAAGGAATTGAACGAGTGACCATCCCAGAAAATGGGGATTGGGTCGATGCCTACGATATGTACGGTGGCCAAGGCTTACTCGTCGATTTCGATGCTTATAAAAAGAAATTGTACCAAATGGGACTGAGATGATATAATAAGGGGATAGGAGTTTTGAAAACTCCATCCCTTTTAATTTGTAGAAAGATAGAAAACGATGTTAAAGAAAAATGAAATTGTAACGGTTGAGATTGTCGATTTGACACACGAAGGAGCAGGAGTGGCTAAGGTCGATGGCCTGGTCTTTTTTGTGGAGAATGCCCTGCCAGGCGAAGTCATCCGTATGCGCGTGCTCAAGGTCAACAAAAAGATTGGCTACGGAAAAGTAGAGGAGTACTTAGAAAAATCCCCTCATCGTAATGAAGAGCTTGATCTTGCCTATTTACGAAGCGGAATCGCCGACTTGGGACACCTAGCTTATCCGGAGCAACTGAAATTCAAGGCCAAGCAGGTCAAGGATAGCCTCTACAAGATGGCGGGAATCACTGATATCGAGGTGCCCCTTACCTTGGGAATGGACCATCCTGTCCAATACCGCAACAAGGCCCAAGTCCCTGTTCGTCGGGTCAATGGTCAGGTAGAGACTGGCTTCTTTCGGAAGAACTCTCATGATTTGATGCCGATTGAAGACTTTTATATTCAAGATCCCGTCATTGACCAAGTGGTCTTGGCGCTTCGGGAGTTGATTCGTCGTTTCGATCTCAAACCATATGATGAGAAGGAACAGTCTGGCTTGATTCGGAATCTGGTGGTCCGCCGAGGACATCATTCTGGAGAAATCATGGTCATTTTGGTCACCACTCGTCCCAAGATTTTCCGTGTGGACCAGTTAATCGATCAGTTGATTAAGCAGTTCCCAGAAATCGTATCAGTTATGCAAAATATCAATGACCAGAATACCAATGCCATTTTCGGGAAAGAATGGCGGGTTCTCTATGGTCAAGATTACATTACCGACCAAATGTTGGGGAATAGCTTCCAAATCTCTGGACCAGCCTTTTACCAGGTTAATACCGAAATGGCAGAGAAACTCTACCAGACAGCCATTGACTTTGCGGAGTTAAGAGAAGACGATGTCGTGATTGATGCCTACTCAGGAATTGGGACCATTGGATTATCTGTCGCTAAGCATGTCAAGGAAGTTTATGGTGTCGAAGTCATCCCAGAAGCAGTAGAGAATAGTAAGAAGAATGCTAGTATAAATGGCATCACCAATGCCCACTATGTCTGTGATACAGCTGAAAATGCCATGAAGAATTGGCTCAAGGAAGGCATCCAACCAACTGCCATCCTGGTCGACCCACCACGCAAGGGCTTGACAGAAAGCTTTATCAAAGCAAGCGCTCAAACAGGAGCTTACCGTATTGCCTATATCTCCTGTAACGTCGCCACCATGGCGCGTGATATCAAACTCTATCAAGAGTTGGGATACGAATTGAAGAAAGTCCAGCCGGTGGATTTATTTCCGCAAACGCATCACGTAGAATGTGTAAGCTTGTTAGTAAAACGCAACTAAACCTCAAAAGGTTCACTGAACCTTTTGAGTCCCACAAACACATCACGTCGAATGTGTAAGTTTGTTAGTGAAACGTAGCTAATCCTCAAAAGGTTCCCCAAACCTTTTGAGTCCACAAACGCACCATGTTGAGGTCGTATCACTACTTGTACGAGCTGAGGCATCAGCGAAGTAGAAGCAGATGTTCTGCCCATGCGATAGCTGTCGTAGAGTAAGGAGTTTACGACGAAACGATACGGTAACAGCGAAGCGCCGAGTGTGTGGCTTTGCTCTTCCGATCTGAGACAGTCGAAAAGTAGAAGGGGATGGTATTGGTATCAATCAATGAGTAACAAAGTAACGGCATGATTCGAAACATTTTCTTGTAATTTGCGGAGGAACATCAATATGGATGGAATAACAAAAGATTCTATAAAAACGGCTAAACTAATGAAACAATTATGGCCCCAATTGACCGATAAAGAAGCTATTGATGAAGTAAAAAGATATACGAATGGCAAAAATACTGCAATCTTTACTGAAGTTGAAGGTGACACAATTGTAGGTCTAGCACTATGTTCACTCAGATTTGATTATGTTGAAGGTTGTAAATATAGTCCTGTTGGATTCTTAGAAGGGATTATTGTCGACGAGGAATATCGTTTAAAGGATATTGCTAAAAATCTCTGTACAAAATGTGAGGAATGGGCGAAAAATAAAGGATGTAAGGAATTTGCAAGTGACTGTACTTTAACGAATACGGATTCTATAAGATTTCATCTCAATATTGGATTTCAGGAGGCAAATAGAATTATTCATTTTAAGAAGAAATTATAATTTCAGAACGTGGTCAAAATTCATGTATCTTTAGGAAGTGTGAAAGATTGGACGAACAAATTTTTTTGATGGTTGGAAATCCGCCGATAAAGAACCATACGATTATTAATAAAATTGTGTCATCAAGGAAGATCGAAAGAATTATCATTTTTACAGTTTTTCGAGATAATTGGCAACCCTATATGAAAAAGTACACGGAAGTTTTCCAAAGTCAATTTCCTAATCTAAACACTGATTACTTACTCTTGGACACTGAGCAGATTGATTTTGATAGCTATCTAGATGCTGATGTCATCATCATCGGTGGTGGAAATACGGAAAAGTATATAGCTACTTACGTCAATCAGCAGTTCAAGAATTATATCGATCATATGCTGAATAAAGGGGCGAAAGTTATAGGATTTTCAGCAGGAGCCCTATTATTAGGAGAAAAGGTCTATATCTCACCTAATGATCATTCAGATCATCAGATAAAGATTAAAAATGGATTGGGACTTTTTAGTCAGTTTTTAATTAGTGTCCATTATGATTACTGGAATGATAAAGCTAATAAGGATAGAGCTGAAGAACTCGTTCATGTTCCCATAATTCCACTAAATGATCATTCCTGTCTTGTATTGGATAAACTTGGAAACATTATTGAGAAAATTGACTAGTTTTCATTATCTAAATCTTGATCTAGGTAACTAAAGTGTAGACAAACTGGATGGGTTACTAGTGAAAACTGCAAGAAGTGTTGGAAAGTGAATCGGAGAGTGCTTGATGAATTTTAGTAGTAAGATAGCCATAAATAAAGGCTGGTCAGATGATAAAAAATATTGTGTGACAGATCAAAATCAGCAAAAATATTTCTTGCGTGTTTCTGATAAGGA